>CAZNYF010000071.1:2344-14543 GCA_964577195.1 uncultured Thiotrichales bacterium
AGTTAAGTGCCTGTAATACATCTCGTAGGATGTGCTGAGCTTGCGAAGCGCATCAATCGCGAACGATGCGCTTAAAAATAAAATCATGACCTATAATCCTAAAAAACCGCAGTTGGATCGCGCAAGTCCAGCCCAACTGCAGTTTTTAGGATTATAAGGCATCTTCCAGTTTTGCTTCCTGCTCATCCAGCTGTCTTTTCAGGCGACCGAAGAATTGTAATTTTGTCAGATTATCCAATGCCGCATCTAAAACCCCGCTATCGTAAGAGGACTTAAACGCATCAAAAAGCTGATTTTGATGCTCAGCCACATCGTCACGTACCTGATCAATTGCAACGAAAGGGTCTTCGTCCTCTGCAACATCTTCCAGCCGTTCCCGATATTCCATTTGCTGCATTAAAAAAGCACCGTCATTAATCGTGTTGTTACCAGGGTTACATTCAGAACCCGCCAGTTTGAGTAAATAGCAACCTCGTTTTAAAGGATCAATTAAGGTGTCGTTGGCTTGATTAATTAATGCAGCATTTTCTACTGCGGCGCGGCGGGTTTTTGCATCTTCGCTAGCAAAACGATCTGGATGGTATTGCGCCTGTAACTTCTGGTAAGTAATGGCTAACTTTGCTAAATCAATTTCGTAAGAAACGGGTAGCTCGAATAGCTCAAAAAATTCGGTGGAGGGTGTTTGTGACATGACAGTAGAAAAGATGGGCTATTTACGTAGGATGGGCTGAGGAACGAAGCGCATCGTTCGCGAAAAATGCATTTGATGTGCTTCGTACTGAGAATTGCTCCTGCATTTCCAGCACTTCCTCCATCCTTGGAGGTCGTTCCTCAGCACATCCTACGAATACAGGCTAAACCGTGAAGCTTTCACCGCAACCACAGCGATCACTTTCGTTGGGATTGGTAAATTTAAACCCTTCGTTTAAACCTTCTTTGGTGTAATCCACTTCGGTACCGTCCAGATAGACAAGGCTTTTAGGATTAACGATAATTTTGACACCATTGGTTTCAAAAACCTCATCGAATTCTTCAACTTCATCGGCAAATTCAATGTCGTAAGCCATACCAGAGCAACCGGTAGTTTTGATTCCCAGTCGGATACCAACCCCTTTACCGCGATTCTTCAGAAAATCCTGAACACGGTTGGCGGCTTTATCTGTCATCGTAATAGCCATGCGTTACGCTGATTTCTTCAGCTCAACCTCGTTTTTAGATTGATAATCGGAGATCGCCGCTTTAATCGCATCTTCAGCCAAAACCGAGCAATGCACCTTCACCGGTGGCAATGCTAGCTCTTCAGCCAGATCCGTATTCTTGATCATTTTAGCTTCATCAAGTGTACGACCTTTAACCCATTCTGTGAGTAAGCTGCTTGATGCAATTGCGCTGCCGCAACCGTAAGTTTTGAATTTTGCATCTTCAATTACGCCGTCAGCGCTGACTTGAATTTGCAGCTTCATCACATCACCACAAGCAGGTGCGCCAACCATTCCCGTTCCTACATTGGAAGAATTCACGTCGAGTTTGCCAACGTTGCGAGGGTTTTCGTAATGGTCAATTACTTTGTCACTGTATGCCATGATAGTTACCTTTTAATGTGCAGCCCATTGGACTGAATCTAAATCAATACCGTCCTGGAACATATCCCACAACGGTGATAAATCGCGTAATTTTTCGACTGCGTTTCTAACCAGATCAATCGTAAAATCGACTTCTTCCGAGCTTGAAAAACGCCCGAATGTAAAACGTATGGATGAATGTGCCAACTCGTCATTTCGACCAATCGCGCGCAATACATAACTCGGTTCGAGCGAGGCGGATGTACAAGCTGATCCACTGGAAACTGCGATATCTTTCAGCGCCATGATCAGACTTTCGCCTTCTACAAAATTAAAACTAACATTGAGGTTACCGGCAACCCGCTGATCCAGATCGCCATTGAGATACACCTCTTCCATATCTTTAAAACCGTCCCAGAGGCGGTTGCGCATAGTCATCAGGCGCTCGTTCTCCGCAGCCATCTCATCTTTAGCGATGCGAAAAGCTTCACCCATGCCAACAATCTGGTGGGTAGCAAGTGTACCAGAACGCATACCCCTCTCATGACCACCACCGTGCATTTGTGCCTCAACTCTAACCCGCGGTTTTCTCTGCACATACAGTGCGCCAATGCCTTTGGGGCCGTAAATTTTGTGCGCAGAAAAACTCATCATATCGACCTTGAGCGCATCCATATCTATTGGCACCTTGCCAGCGCTTTGCGCCGCGTCCACATGAAAGATGATTTTGCGTTCGCGACAAATCTCACCCAGCGCGGCGATATCCTGAATCACGCCAATCTCGTTATTCACATGCATAATAGAAACAACGGTGGTGTCATCACGCAGCGCTGCTTTGAATTTTTCAATATCAATCAAACCATTAGGCTCAGGATCAAGATAGGTCACTTCATAGCCTTCCCGTTCCAGCTCGCGGCAGGGGTCTAAAACTGCTTTGTGCTCGGTCTTGCAAGTCACAATATGCTTGCCTTTGCGCTGATTAAAATGCGCTGCACCTTTAATTGCGAGGTTATCGCTCTCAGTTGCGCCACTGGTAAATACAATTTCTTTGGGATTGGCATTAATCAGATCCGCAATTTGTTTACGCGCAGTTTTTACTGCGTCATCTGCTGCCCAGCCAAATGCATGGCTGCGCGATGCGGGATTACCAAACGCGCCATCCTTAGTTAGAAAGTTGGCCATCTTTTCAGCCACGCGCCCGTCAACCGGAGTGGTCGCGCTGTAATCCATATAAATCGGGAGTTGTAATGTCATGCTAACGTCTCAGTTCTCGCTTAACTAAAGGGTTACGCCGCTGGGCGTGGAAAAACAAAATTCATCCGTTGGACTTCTTCATCCTGACGGCGTGCGATTTCTCGAATTTCGGGGCGATCAATAAACTGATCCAGAGAAATATCATCGAGGAACTCATATAAACGATCACTCAAATCGTTCCACAGCTCATGTGTCAGGCAACGCTCGCCATTCTGGCAGTCAGCCTTGCCGCCGCAACGCGTTACGTCGACGTTCTCATCAACGGCGGTAATGATTTTTGCCACGGTAATTTGATTGGGCATTTTCGCCAGGCGATAACCACCACCGGGACCTCGAACACCTTCAACCAGTCCGGATTTTCGCAACTTGGCAAACAATTGCTCAAGATACGACAGAGAAATCCCCTGAGTATTGGAAATGTCCGCCAATGTCACAGGGCCTTGCCTGTCATGCAGAGCCAGATCCATCATTGCGGTGACCGCGTAACGGCCTTTGGTTGATAGTTTCATAGTCTTATCTCGTCGCCACTCGTGTACAATTTACTGAGTAATTTCATCTATATTAGAATATCAATACCTGAGTGGATTAGTCAAGTATTTTAAATACGCGTAACTCACTAATAAATATACAGTTGCTGAAATATACCCCTAATGGGTAGGTAAATAATTTACCGGCTAGCTATAGGAATATCCGGCTAAATCACGGTATTTGAGAGGCTTTGAGTCGGGCTGCTCAAGAATCGGCGACTCACCAAACTGATGTCCCTGGCGATGCACATAGTTGAGCCACTTATAGAGGAAACGATTATGCCGCCAGCGACAAGTCAACGCTGAGTTGACATCGACTTTGGCTGGCTCCACCAACTCAAAGCTCCCCTCTACTGACTTCAATCGACAAGCACGGGTAATGACCTCCGCCTGTACCGAATCATGGCAAAGCCGAATCAGCACATCAGGGCGATTGTCACCATTTTCCATCGCGTATGTCAGCTTCAGCGTACTGGTATGACGCGCTTGGTCTACGATTTCCAACAGCAGATCATGCGCACCCATCGCGCTGGAGACATGTATTCCGGTAAGATCACGCAGCGGCGGGCACAGACACCTTAAACGCATGTAATTTTGCTCATAAAGCTCCATCAGGGCAGCAAGGCTCCCCGGCTTGGGACTTTCGCAATAAGAACAGGCATCTGGCCAACGCATAAAAATTATCGAATCGTGTGTGATCGCTAACACTAGGGTAGGAATGTAGAACAGTCAAACCGGTGAGTGGTTCAACCCGGGGGAAATATGGAACACAAATCAAGGGCAATACAATGCAACTAGTACCAACCATCGCTTATCAAGATCAGGCACCTGGCACTTCCGGGCTGCGTAAATCTGTAAAAACGTTCCGGCAGCCACATTATCTGGAAAACTTCGTGCAATCGATTTTCGAGAGTATGCCAACCACTAAAGGTGCAAAACTGGTACTTGGTGGCGATGGACGTTTCTACAACGATATTGCCATTCAGACGATCATTAAAATGGCTGAGGCCAATCAGTTCAGCGAAGTGATTGTGACGCAAAACGGGATTCTCAGCACCCCCGCTGCCTCGCATTTAATTCGCAAATTTAAAACCGATGGCGGCATTATTTTATCCGCCAGCCACAACCCGGGTGGCCCCGATAAAGATTTCGGCATAAAATTTAATACCTCCAATGGTGGCCCCGCAGTAGAACAAGTCACGGACAAAATTTATTCGTTTTCAACGAAAATTACCGAATATAAAATCGCTGGGTTTGATGATGTTAACTTAACTCAGACAGGTGATTTAACCGTTGGAGCGATGAAAGTGCGAATCCTCGACCCGGCGGAGGACTATCTCGCCTTGATGGAAACCCTGTTTGATTTTGATTTAATTTCCGATTATCTCAGGGAGCAAGGATTCGCGATAGCATTCGATGCCATGCACGCAGTCACCGGACCTTACGCCGTTGCCTTATTTGAGCAACGCTTTGGCTGCCCTGCCGGAACGGTGATGCGCGGTGAGCCGTTAACTGATTTTGGCGGTGGTCATCCTGACCCTAATCTTGCTCACGCAGAAAAACTTGTCGAGCAACTATTCTCCGAAAACGGGCCATTTTTTGGTGCAGCTTCCGATGGCGACGGGGACCGAAATATGATTCTCGGCCGCAATATCTTCGTTACACCTAGCGACAGCCTCGCGATTCTCGCTGCCAATGCCAGCATCGCTCCAGGCTACAAAGACGGCCTCAAGGGTGTCGCACGCTCAATGCCAACCAGCGCCGCCGTAGATCGCGTCGCCGAGCAGCTAGGCATTGAATGCTTCGAAACCCCTACCGGCTGGAAATTTTTCGGCAACTTGCTTGATGCAGGGAAAATCACCCTCTGTGGTGAAGAAAGCTTCGGCACTGGCTCGGACCACGTGCGCGAAAAAGATGGCCTCTGGGCGGTACTTTTTTGGCTCAACTTACTTGCCGCCAAAAAACAACCTGTGAATGAAATCGTACAATCTCACTGGCAGAAATTTGGCCGCAACGCCTATGTGCGACACGACTACGAAGCAGTCGACAGTGAAGCTGCAAAACAATTAATGAACGCACTGAGCAACAAACTTTCCACACTCAATGGCACCAAATTGGGCAACTTACAGGTCGAATACGCTGATGATTTCTCCTATACCGATCCAGTAGATGGTTCAGTGAGCAAACATCAGGGATTGCGTATTATATTCACCGATGGAAGCCGCATTATCTTCCGTTTATCAGGGACAGGAACGCAAGGTGCGACGCTGCGTGTTTACTTAGAATCGTACACAAGAGACCCAGAAGATTTTTTAACGGATGCCAATGACTTAGTTGCGCCGCTAGCTGCAATATCAAAAGAAATCGCACGAATAAAACACTACACTGGCAGAGACAAGCCTTCGGTGGTTACTTGAGATTTCAATCGCTATTAACAGAACAAAATCTATGCCATTCACTTACTCAACGCATCTTCCGCGATTGATGCGCTTCGCAAGCTCAGCACATCCTACATTTTCCGAGATACCCCCCTTTAGTTCACGCAATTAATTTTCAGCCCACCACTAGCATTAATATGGATATCCCAAAAGAACCCTTCATCCCCCTCTCTCGGTTCGCTTTAATCGAACAACTAACCAATCTTGCGGATAATAAGTTTGGCCATGACTACCCCGACTTCCTGCAACACCTGGCTGCGTGGCGACACCAGTATTACCGGATAAAACTACAACGCTTCAAAGAGCTGTATCTCCCTTTCAGCCCCGATAGAGATACGTTAAAAGTCCTTGAATATACCCAGGACGAACTTCAAGCCATGCAAGATGAGTTAATCAATGAACTCTCCGCATTACTCATTCAAGCCAATTATTCACGCCTGACTGTGCAAGATATTGAAACTATATTCGCCGCAAAATCTGCCTATGGCCTGGAATTAAAAGTGGATCTAAGCGAATTTGAGCAAGTGCTTTTATTCTCGCGCGGCTCCGCAATTGAGCAACATGAGCGACGTACCCTAAAAAGCCTTTTCCTGAAAAAAGAAAGCTACGAGGTACCTGTTTTTCAGCGACTATTCTTACTGCTCAAGCTCAAACCGGAAGCGACCAGAATCAAAGAAATTATAGCTCAGAACGATGTTACAGAAGCCAAAGCAGAAAAGTTGCTGAAGAAATATCGAGACATGCTCCCGGATAAAATTTCTGACGATTTCATTTACCTGAAAACATTTAAACAAATTCCGCAAATAGACCTGGAAATGCTCTTCCCCAATACCCAGGTCAAACTCAAAATTTTCGATAAAATCAAGCTCGGCGTAACTGCAGGTGGTGGCACAGTCGGAAGTGTCGTCGGCGCTGTGACTAAACTGGCGGCTGCCGCAAACCCGCTCGTGGCGGGTGGGATTTTGCTTGGTTTAATTGGTGTCATTTTTAGACAGGTGAAAAAATTCTTCACCCAGAGAAATAAATACATGATGGTGCTGGCGCAAAAGCTCTATTTCCATAACCTCGCCAATAACCGCGGCGTATTAACGCTAATGACCGACCGCGCTGAAGAAGAAGAAATAAAAGAAAGTTTTTTGCTCTATCATTTTTTAGCCCATGAAACCGACCCACAATTACCGGAAGCCATTAAAGCCAACATCGAAAAATACATTGAAAACGAATTTGGCGCACGCATTAATTTTGACATTGAAAACCCAATGAAAGCATTGCGCGAAGATGGCTTACTGATTCAAAATACTGACAACCGCATCATCGCAATCCCTCCAGCAGAGGCTTTAAGGAAAGTAGAGATTTTGTGGAGAGCCTCTCTAGCGGGGCTTACACCAAGCGAAAAAACTACATCAACTACGGGCACTAACGCTCAAAAGGTCGCGTAATTTTAATTGGCTGGTTATTCGTAAATCCTGCCAATTTTGCCATAGTTGAACACGAAGGTGTATAGGGGTACTATATTGGTGTACTTACACACACGTAACAGATGATGCGTACCAACATAGTGCTTAACACCAAATTGACCGATGAAGCGTTCTCGCTAACCGGGCTTAAGACAAAGCGCGAGCTAGTTAATTTTGCGCTTGAGGAGTTGGTTAGCGCAAAGAAACCATCAACAAAACAGAACCTATGCAGCGCATTTGAAGCATTACATGAGCTAAGACTTAATGCTGACCCATTCCCCACTATCGAGCGCAAGAATCGCCCTAACCCCTTCGCAGATCAGTTGTAATCATGCTGTGTGATACCAACATCATCAGCGAACTCGCACGCCCGCAGCCAAACCCGGGGCTTTGGAGCTGGGCAAGCCAGCATCAAAATATCCACCTGAGCACGGTGACGATTGATGAGCTGTATTTCGGACTATCCTGGAAACCTAATCCTAGAATTCGTCTTTGGCTAGATAATTTCCTTACCGATTTTTGTACCCTTTTACCCGTCACTGACAAAGTGGCTCGATTCTCCGGCGAAATACGCGGCAACCTGCAAGCACAAGGACAAACACGCACGCAAGCAGATATGTTGATTGCAGCAACCGCAGTCATTCATGAGTTAACGTTGGTCACTCGAAACACTAAAGACTTTGAGTCTTGTGGAATCTCTTTGCTGAACCCCTTTACTCGAACCTAGAAAAATCACTTGGATCACGCCAGTCCACGCAAGCCCTTGGCGCACCTAGTAAAACAGGAAAATCTCTTATCACCAATCAGGTGACGACGAGTTTTCCTGTTTCACCATGCACACCAATTGCCTACGCATCTTTGCCGCGCCCAAGTGATTTTTCTAGGTTGAAGGCAGCTCTTGATTGAGTCCGAAACCGCCGCAAGGTAACATCCAGCAACACCATATTAGAACCCAATCTAAACCCAAAGGCTCACCGCATGACAGCTACACCGGACAACGGCATCCTCATAGGCAAAGGCGAAGACAAAGTCTTCCTCAATCCTCGCTACGCGAATCGACATGGCTTGATCGCTGGTGCAACCGGCACGGGTAAAACGGTTTCATTGCAAGTACTGGCGGAAGGGTTTTCCAAACTCGGGGTACCGGTCTTTATGGCCGATGTAAAAGGCGATCTTGCCGGTATTAGCCAACCGGGATCACCGCATAAAAAGATTGATGAACGCATCGAGAAAATCGGTATTGACGATTACGCTTTTGAGGGCTTCCCCACCGTGCTATGGGATTTACTCGGCGAGCAGGGTCATCCGATACGCGCGACCATTGCCGACATGGGGCCGTTGCTGCTGGCACGGCTACTCGATTTAAATGAAACTCAAGAAGGCGTACTGAATATTGCATTTCGCTTTGCGGATGATGAAGGATTGCTAATGCTGGATCTGCCCGATCTACGCACCACGCTGAAACATATCGCTGAGCACCGCAAAGAATTCCAGAACGAATACGGCAACGTCAGCTCCGCGTCTGTAGGCGCGATTCAACGCCGCTTGCTGGTGCTGGAAGAACAAGGTGCGGACAAGTTTTTTGGCGAACCAGCGCTGGATCTTTGGGATTTTATGCGCAGTGGCAATAAAGGTTATGGACAAATAAATATCCTGGCCGCTGATCAATTAATGCTGTCACCACGGCTCTATGCAACCTTCCTGCTTTGGTTAATGTCTGAATTATTCGAGAACCTGCCAGAAGTCGGTGATCTCGATAAACCACGGCTGGTATTCTTTTTTGATGAAGCGCATTTATTGTTTGAAGATGCGCCCAAAGCACTCATCACTAAAGTAGAGCAAGTGGTTAAATTAATTCGCTCTAAAGGTGTTGGTATTTATTTTGTCACACAAAACCCGCTGGATATCCCCGATGATGTGCTTGGACAATTGGGCAATCGTATCCAGCACGCATTGCGCGCATTTACGCCACGCGATCAACGTGCAGTTAAAGCGGCAGCAGATACTTTTCGCACCAATCCAAAACTCGACACCAGAGAAACCATTACTAACCTGGGCATCGGTGAAGCACTGGTCTCCGTATTAGAAGAAGGTGGCGCACCCAGCATCGTCCAACGTACGCTAGTCCGCCCCCCAACCTCGCGCATTGGCCCCGCCAGTGATACAGAGCGCAGCGAATTATTAAGAAAAAGCCCACTCGCTGGACGCTACGATCAACTGATAGACAGAGAGTCCGCCCACGAAATTTTAAAAAAACGTGCAGACCAAGCCGCTGCAGAAGCGGAAGAAGCCGAAAAAGAAATGGCGGAAGAGAAAAAGCGCCAGCGCAGCACAAGCGGTAAAGGCAGACGCCGCCAAAGCGTCGGCGAAGCAATGGCAAAAAGTGTTGCCAGAGCCATCGGCAGCCAGCTAGGACGGAAAGTTATCAGAGGGATTTTAGGCTCAATCTTTAGAGGCCGATAAAATGTGTTTAGAGCAGCAACAATGATTGACCCACGCATAAGTACCTTGCTCGACCGCCTCGAATCCCTTCTGGATCGTGGCGAACGCCTGCTGCCAAAGCACCATAAAACAAACTGGAACGCCCTCGCCTACCGCTGGCGAGCCGAAGGCTATCTGCAATCTATCGAACACGTCGACGGCATTCATCCCCAAGACCTGCTCAACATAGACCGTCAAAAAAAAGCGCTACTCACCAACACCGTAAAGTTTCTTTCCGATCTACCCGCTAATCACGCACTACTTTGGGGATCACGAGGTACCGGAAAATCATCACTCATTAAATCCCTTCTACAAGAATTTGCCGAAGATGGATTACGCTTGATCGAGGTTGATAAAAAAGATCTCGTTAACCTGAGCGATATCATCCAACCACTTTACGAACGAGGCGAAAAATACATTTTATTTTCCGATGATCTCTCCTTCGAAGCAGATGATCCCAGCTATAAGTCACTCAAAGCGACCCTGGATGGCTCCATCGAAAAAACACCCGGCAATGTTTTAATTTATGCAACCTCAAACCGCCGCCATCTAATGCCCGAGAGCATGCGGGATAATTACGACTCAAAGCTGGTCGATGGAGAGCTGCACCACAACGACGCCGTAGAAGAAAAAATATCCCTATCAGAAAGATTCGGGCTATGGCTATCATTCCATCCCTTCACCCAGGAGCAGTATTTGGATATTGTTAACCACTGGCTAAAACAAGCACAAATCAAACCTGACAACGAAAAAATCCTCCACGAAGAAGCCTTAAAATTCGCCCTCTATCGAGGCTCCCGCAGCGGCCGGGTAGCAAAACAGTTTATCAACCACTGGGTAGGTACAAACGGCCTTTAAACGAAATAGCAAAACCATTCTTTTCTAGAAAATATCTGCTCCATTTCTCTTTCATGGAGTTCGTCATCAAGAAAACTATAGACAGATTGTCTCATTTGCTTTCCACTGAGGAAATTGTTCTCGCTGTATTGGTAAAAGTCTCATTTTTTTAAAAAAAATATTTGAGTAAACCAGCCACTTCATCAGAGTAGAGCGAAATCCCTAGCGTACAAAACGGTTGAGTTGAACCTAGAAAAATCAGTTGAGTACCGAAAAGACACGTAAACCATTGGCGTGCATGGTGGAACAGAAAAACTTCGTAGTCACCTTGCTGGTGATGAGAGCTTTTTCTGTTTCGCCAAGTGCGTCAATGGATTGCGTGGACTTCGGTGATTCAACTGATTTTTCTAGGTTGAATCACTGCTATGTGTTTTTCAGGTTAATTCTATTATTAGCGGTTTTATACTTGCCTACAGCAGGGACGCAGTTCATAGCTTTGGCCAAACCAAACTTTGGCATATTATTATAGACGGACTCAAACGCTCCGGGTGTTACTAAGTATGTTTCATGCCAAATCCCTACATCTCCGTTATTGCTAATATTCCTATTAAACGCAGCCCATGCAGGCAAATGATTTGATGCCTTGCTTTTAGCATAGGTCTCTAAATGCTCGAATGATTTCCAGTATTGAACCATTATTGTTGTTCTACCAAACCATTGCTCATGACTAATAAAACCAATATCTGGGTTTTGATATAACTCATTTATCATTTTTGGCATTGCCTGAACAACTGGCAGCCACTTATGAATTTTCCATAATTTATTAATTCTCATTCCGATCAAAAATACAACAAACTCTTTATTGGTTTCTGCTGTCATTCGTTCTTTAATAATTTGTGCCATATTTATTTAACCTTTTTCTTACACATAACGCTTTAACTGTGAGCCGAAAACGAAATTCTGGGTGGATTGCGGGGTGATTATCGGGTTTTAAACAATACCCACAAAAGCATAACGAGATACGGTTAGACCAGTGAAACCAGGTCTTTAGATATTGTGATTTTGCGTTGTTTGTAGAGTGCGCCGAGGGCTTTTTTGTAGCTACCTTTGCTGACGTGATATTGCTTGTAAATATCATTGGGGGGGCTTTTGTCGGTGAGGGGTGAGGTGCCATTATTGGTTTGCAGGTGTTGCAGGATTTTATCGGTGAGTTGATTGCGATCGGTTGCCTGGCTGCCGGAGAGTTGTAGCGCAAGATCAATACGTTTATCTTCGCGGATGGTTTTTACGAATGCGGATATTTTTTGTCCGACGCGCAGTGGGCGGAATATTTCATTTTCATACAATAAACCCAGCACTGATCCGTCGATAACGGCTTTGTAGCCTAGATCGGATTTTCCCCAAATTTGGATTTCTACGGCTTGTCTCGGTTTTAGGTAAATGCTGGTTTCCGGAAGATAATCATCTAACCGACTGGAGCCGGTAATACGACCACTTTGCTCATCAATAAATGGATAGATGACGTAGGTATTGCCCTCTTTCATGGGGATGATTTGCTCGTTATAAGGTACGAGTAAATCTTTAGTTAGCCCCCAATCCAGAAATGCGCCGATGCGATTAACCTGTACAACTTTGAGTGCAGC
>CAZNYF010000072.1:0-14295 GCA_964577195.1 uncultured Thiotrichales bacterium
TTTTACAGTGGATCAGAGGCCAGAGGTTTCAGAGGGCAGAGCAAGAGAATGGGGAGTCTTTAGAATAGGTAAAGGGCAAGCGATCAGTAATTTTTACTCCGTACCGACGCCATTCGTTCTGAAAAAACCAAACTACGGTATGATATATTCATACTAAATCAGGAGCATTTCCTATGTCAATGCAGCGAAAAACCATAACCGTTACTAAACAACAGGACTCATGGATTAAGTCACAAGTAGATTCTGGACAATATGGAAATGACAGTGAGTATTTACGAGAATTAATTCGTCTTGATCAAGAATATAAACATAAAATTGAATTGCTTCGCTCAGCCTTAATTGAAGGTGAGAAAAGTGGGCTTAGCGAACGAAGCATGCCTGACATTCTCAATGATGCTAAAGAAAGACACGGTCTCAATGTATAGGCTTTCAAGCAAAGCGAGTACTGATTTAGATTCTATTCTTGATTATTCAATGATCAGCTTTGGCACTGACATTATGCTTAAGTACCACCAGTCATTAGAAAAATGCTTTGAAACACTCGATGACAATCCAGATTTAGGCACAGAGGTTGAACATGTTCGCCCAGATTACTTGTGTTTTGAGCATCGCTCACACTTGACATTTTATAAGAAATTAAAGCAAGACATTCTGATAGTACGCATACTGCATAAAAGTATGGAAGCTCCGAGATATTTTGACTAAGGAGCGGAAAACCTAGCAAACGCCAACTCAACAAGCTCGCAAAGCTATCAACTACTGAACATTATGCCCGAGCTGTTGGTTACGATCAGTTGCTGATAAATGGGTAACTGTCAAATCAAGTCTGAAGTTCTACACCTTAGCCAGAGGCCACGACTAAACAAGTTTGGCTCTTCAGAAAAATATGTGGGTAGATATCCCCAACGCCGTCATTCCGGCGCATGCCGGAATCCAGATACTGCACAGGCGGTTTCAAGCAATAAAATACATCTCGTCATAACAGGCCAGGATACAAATCACGCCATTTTGGATTCATTTCCTCTACCACTTTCATTTTCCATGCTCGTTTCCAGTTCTTGAGGCTTTTCACGTTGGATAGCTGTTTCCATCGTGATCTCGGTCAATGCTGCCCACATATTTTTCTAACGAGGCACAAGTTTTAGCGTTCGCCAACTGATAGCTGAATTCAATTTTCTGAAACACACCACCCTCCATTCACAAAGTCACTGCGTTTTCTATCGGTGAGGTGCTCCGACCATCCTTGTTTTTGTGTCGCCTAAACAAAGCAATCGTTTTGTTACAAGAACACGGTATTCCAGATAAGCAGTTCTAAAAGTTCCACAATTAGATGATTTGTTCGACCAATATCACGCCTGTCCGTAAGTTCAGTCTGAACCTGTACACAGTATTTTTATAAATCAACGGTATAATTCTCTACATCAAAGGCAGCCACTAGAAGCTGTTGAAAATAATAATCGGGGATGTAAAGATGGGTAATAACAAGCATGACAAGTCAATCATCGAGCGCCGTAAATTTGTTAAAACATTTGCGGTCGGTGCTGGCATGCTGGTCTCTGGAATCTCGTTGACTGGATGTAATACCAGCTCATCGACTGGATGTAATACCAAGCAGCCTGAAAATGTATTACAACCATCCCCTGAAAACACAGATACTCGCTCTGACGCTTCTATAAAAGCAACTTTCAACCACGGAATTGCCAGTGGTGACCCTTTGAGTGATCGGGTGATTTTATGGACAAGAGTGACACCTGAAAAAGAGGGAGTGATTAAAGTCACTTGGGAGATTGCTACAGATAACGCATTTTCAGACATTCTCTATACAGCGAGTACTACAACCACCGCAAAACAAGATTACACCGTTAAGATTGATGCGTTTGGACTGTCACCTAACAGCCGTTACTTTTACCGCTTTCATTGTGGCGAGAATACTTCCCCAATCGGCCGTACTAAAACTTTGCCTGTCGGTAGCGTTGATCAGGTCAAGCTAGCTGTTGTATCCTGTTCGCGATACAACGCGGGTTATTTCCACGTCTATAACGAGATTTCTCAGCGCGACGACCTCGATGCTTTGCTACATCTTGGCGACTACATTTATGAACGCACGTGGTCTGAAAGAGCCGTCCAGAGTTCTAGCAGCACTGCTGAAAATCCCCGCCTGCAAAGCGGTCAGGGTCATGAGTTACTCAGCCTTTTAGATTATCGCAACGAATATTCCATTTACAAGCAAGACCCTGATCTTCAGGCCGTACACGCGAGCCTGCCATTCATTAATGTTTGGGATGATCATGAAATTGCCAATGATGTCTGGAAGTTTGGCGCAGAAAATCACACTCCAGAAACCCAAGGTAATCTGGATGAACGCAAAGCGGTCGCCATTCAAGCCTATTTTGAGTGGTTGCCCATTCGAGAGCCACAATCTGGCAAACGTGAAACCGTTTATCGTTCATTCGAGTTTGGCAATCTTGTCAGCTTGAATATGCTCGATACACGCATAGTAGGTCGCGATGAGCCGTTAGGCTATGGTAGTTTCCTTGATGCCAGTGGCAACTTTGATCACACTGGGTTTGAGCTTGCCTATAACGATCAAAACCGTGAGCTGTTAGGGGCAACGCAAAAGCAGTGGCTACAAGACAAGATGGCCGCATCTACAGCAACATGGCAAGTGCTTGGTCAGCAAGTGATGATGGGGAAGCTACCACTACCTGCCCCACTGGCACTTAATCAATACTCTTATCAGGAGTTTTACGAGCTGCGTTTACGAGCCGAAGCTGATCCTGATTCAATCAGCACTGACGAGCAGTTACTCCTCGACTCGCCAACAATACCTTACAGTTTGCAGTTCTGGGACGGGTACGCAAATGAACGCGAAAACCTCCTCAATGATGCAATTTCGCTAGACAAAAACCTGGTGGTACTGAGCGCCGACACTCACAATGCCTGGGCTAATGATTTGGTCAGTAACAATGGAACCCAAGCTGGTGTTGAGTTTTCTACTGCATCTGTTTCATCCCACGGACTGGAATCCTATCGCCCCTGGGAAGACAGTCAGCTATTGGCCGAAGGACTTGTAGAAATCATTGATAACCTGAAGTTCTGTGAAACTGAGCATCGTGGTTATATGGTGACCACATTTACTCAGGCAGAAGTAACCAACGAATGGGTACTCCTCAATACAACAACTGAAGAAAACTATCATCTACTCAACGATAGTTCACCCAAAGTAAGCGCAAAACCTGGAATGGGAAACCGCTCTATTAAGGTATAGGGCATATCCAACAACTCAGGGGTTTCGAGAAGCTGTTGCTAGTACAGCAAATAGCAAGTTCGACCAATAATCTGAAGGTCTATATTCCCGATAGCAGCGTTAAACAAGCTTGGCGTAGCCCACTATGCCTGCACTTGTTTGCCTTGCTCTCGGAAATCTATACCAACATCTTATTGATCGAACTTACTGTTCGCTGTACTAGTCATTTGAAAAATAGATTCAAACCTACATCAAAATGTTAATTAGATCCTAAAGCAAACAATGTAAGCGCCGATACACTTCTCGATAGATCAAATGTTTGATGCCATTCGCTCAACATCTGATCACGCTAAAAATAATTACCAACATCGCTTAAACGGTGACCCATGGAGGGGTACATGAGACAGCTGCTGCTTAGTTGCATTGCTATTACTGTGACAATTTCTTTGCTCGCCTGTAGTTCTGGCTCTGAGAATACTGATAATCATCTTCAAACTGAGCCTGGAGCTAACGGTCGAGGCAACGACATCGCTGTTATCCCGGTACGCATTAATGAGTTAATGGCGGCGAATACCGAATCACATATTAATCCTGATCACGGTAACTATGACGACTGGATCGAATTATATAATTTTGGTACAAAGAGTGTAGATTTAACCGGTTACAGCCTCTCGGACAATCCTGACGAAGAACCCAATCAGTGGGTGTTTCCAGAAGGTAGTCAAATTGCAGCAGAAGGCTATTTAATTATTTGGGCTGATGCACGAAATACTTCTGGTATTGCACTGCACACCAACTTTAAATTGTCTCAAAACGGCGAAACAGTCGCCTTAGTTTCAGCCGATGGAAATATCGTAGATTCTCTTGAATTTCCAAATCAAATTGCTAATATTTCTTATGGTAGAAACATAGTTGCCACAGGACAAACAGGGTACCTGAATAAACCAACCCCCGGGCAATTAAATAGCACTCAATGGTATGACCAGGAAGTTCAAGCTATTGAGCCTGAGTTTTCAATCCCAGCGGGCATCTATGCTGAATCACAAACTCTGGTCATTACCGCCGACGCGCCAAATACTCGCGTTGCAATCACCACAGATGGATCCATTCCCAAAGACAGCGTTGAATTAAGCTCCAGTGCCTCTATAGAAATCAGTCAGACAACTATCGTTCGCGCCAGAAGCTTCAGTGATAACACGTTACCAGGCAATATAGTAACGCAAAGCTATCTGATAAATGAAGATACCGAACTCGGAATCCTTTCTTTAACAACGGATCCCCGCCATCTATACGACTCGACTCACGGAATTTTTGCTGCAGATACCGAATATTTCAATCACAAGGATTGGGAACGCCCGGTTAATTTTGAATATTTTGATGAAAACAAAAACCCGGTTTTAAATCAGCAAGTTGCTTTAGAAATTCATGGTCACGTTAGCCGAACCTATCCAATCAAAAATATATCAGTAAAAACAAAAGGGAAATATGGTTCTAAATATTTTGATTATGCATTTTTTGACCGGGAAAACAAAAATCCACTGCAAGCACTTATTATCAGAGGCACCAGTGTTGACCAATTTAAAGCGTATATCAGAGACCCGCTAATTCAATCCACCATTAAAGGACAGATGGATTTAGATTTTCAGGACTATCATCCTGTAGTGATGTATATCAACGGAAAATATCAGGGAATTCGTTACATCCGGGACAGAGTAAATAGGGACTATCTCAACACCTACCATAATCTGGATCAAAATGACGTCATCATCAATACTTTTTCATCGGATGTAAATTCTCACGACATCACACAATTTCAAGAAATTAATGATTTTATCAGTACACATAATATGGCAGAAACAGAGAACTACGCTATTCTGTCATCAAAAATTGATATTGATTCTTTTATTAACTTTCTAACTATTCAGATCTATTCTGCAAACCTGGATACACTCCGAAACAACAATAAATTCTGGACTAATAAATCAGGCACACTTCCGTGGCGTTGGTTTTTATTCGATCTTGATCTAGGGTTTGACGAATGTAATGTCTATGGATCAGATTACAACTCAGTAGAATACATGCTCGCTGACAAAGAAAATGCCATTTTCCCAAACCTACTGGATGCGACCTTATTGCTCAGAAAACTTATTGATAACTCAGAGTTTTTAGCGCTCTTTACTCAGAGACTGGCTAGTCACCTTAATATTACGTTCACATCAGATAGAGTTATCAGCCTGGTTAATACAATTAGTGGCTCAATCGAAGCCGAAATGCCAGACCACCTGGCACGTTGGGCAGAGGATTTTAGTCAACCCGTTACGTTTATTAGTAATTGCTGGACTGACGATATTGCATCACCAGTAACAACCATTGCTGAATGGCATTCTGAAGTGGAAAGAATTCGAGAATTCACACGCGTTCGCCCGGATTTAGTCAGAGAAAACTTACTACAAAAATTTGGCATTGAGGGAATTGCCGTGACCAGCGGCTGGGCGAACCTTGAAGTCACAAATCTAAACCCGGAATTAGGATCAGTCAAAGTCGCCAATGTCGCATTACCGCTCACAGAAACATTTACGGGAGTCTGGCTTAAAGACCTGCCAGTCAGTCTTAAAGCTAACCCTCGTGGTGACGCTAAATTTATTCGCTGGCAAGGTGGCTATTCCAGTGAGAACCCAACAATTACGATAACATTAACCAGCGACACGCAAATTGAAGCTGTCTTCGAGCCGACACTATGATTGAGTTTACTGCGATTCAGAACGTATCGGATAATATCAGTACACTAACACTGATCTATGTTGTGCTCCTCGCATTTGTGCTTTCAAGTATTCTAGCGTTTGTTTACCAAAAAACATTTCGCGGACTGTCATACTCTAGAAACTATGTGCAATCAATTGTACTAATTTCTATTATATCTGCAGTGGTTATTCAGTCTGTCGGGGAAAGTCTTGCCAGAGGAGTCGGCATCATGGCTGCGATGGCGATTATTCGATTTCGCACCAATTTTAAGGACCCTAGAGATACATTGTTTTTATTTGCATCACTAGCAGCTGGGATTGCCTGCGGTGCTTATACCTTCAAGATAGCCGTCATAGGCACTTTAGGATTTAGCCTCGCGGCTATTATATTGCACTATTCTCCACTTGGCCCTACCAATTATTTCGACGGCATGCTGAGATTTAATCTTGACGATAATAGTGAACGTCAGTCAAAACTCGAAGCCGTGCTTCGTCAATACTGCAAAAATTTTGCACTCATTACCCTACGGGATATGGGGCAAGGAGATCGGTTGGATTATGCGTATCACATCAAATTAAAAAGAAATGTCACGCATGAAGAATTCCTCCAGGCGATCAAGTTGATAGACTCGGTACAAGGAATAAATTTCATGTTACAAGAAGCAACTGTTGATATATAAGGAACGGAAAATAAATAACTTAAACATCTGACTCGTTATTTAATTTCCGTTCCTAAACAAGTTTTTAATCAGTTCATCCAATCAACAATAACAATAATCAGAATTCTCATGAATAAAGGTAAAAGTATTTTCATAGGATCATGGCTACTATCTATTTTGATTCTGGCTGCCATCAATATCAATTTTGAGAGCAAGGAAGAAAGCTTCCTCGGTATTGCTGATCAACAGGAAGAATTCATCAGCTTTCCTTATCCTGTAAAAATCAGCCAAATCCTCCCTGTTGAAGGAGAAAAGCTGAAAAATGGTGACCTGGTGCTAGAAGTTATCAGGCCTAACCTTGCTTCCAAACAAACCATGCTAACTCATGAGATTGAAAAACTCTCAGCTGAAAAAAGTGTCACACAAGCAGAGTTACAAGCTAAATTGGCGTCATTAAAAGCAAAACAAAATACCGACCTGGCAAAGCTTGATGCCGAAATACAAGAACTGAAAACCGAGCAAGAAGTTAACTTGCAGTTATTGGCTCAAATATCCGGCGTGGACTCAAGCATTAATAATAGTGAGTCAGGTACTTTGGGTGTAAAACTAAAAGGTCTTAAAAAGCAACGCAAAATTCTGGCAGATTCGCTTCGCCTGGCTATCTCCAGCCTTCAGCAACAAATGATAAGTAACGGCAAACCCAATGAAGCGGAAATCGCCAAGATTATGGTTGAAAAGCTGGAGCTTAAAAGACAACAAGCGAGCCTTGAGATTCACGCACAATTTGATAGCCGAGTAGGTAGCATCCTCTTTAAACCAGGTGAACAAGTACCTGCATTTGCCAAAATCATGTCTTTACACAGCTTGTCACCTCAATATGTAAAAGGATTTATCCATGAGAATTCGGACAGTCATATCGCACCAGGGCAAGTGGTCTGGGTTCATTCTCAATCAAGTCAAAACAAACCCTCAATCTCGGGGAAAATCGAAAGTCTTGGCTCCAGGATAGTGGAATACCCTCAGCGACTCAAAAAGAGTGCGTTGAGGCAGGCTTGGGGACGAGAAATCATTGTTAGTATTGATCACAGCAACTCACTACTCTTGGGTGAAAAAGTAGTCATTAATCTAGAACCCAAGCAGCCATTAACAGACCAAATCACGCTTTCAGCCATACGGCTTTCTAATAAATTCAACTGGGCGAAACACGAAGAAAATGCTGCTCTAAATAAATACAGCGCCATATCAACACCTTAATTAAATAATTTGAATCTAAACTCATGGATAGAACTAACGCTCTTGGAATCTACCTGTTGATCACCGGTCTATCTGCCTCTGTGCATGCCGATGGCATTGGTGACTATTTATTAATGGCTGAACAAGGAATCTCACCCGTAACACTCCCAACTGAAAAACCAGGTTGGTTAGAGTCAGTTCAGCTAAGAACTTCAATAGATGATGCAGATGCAACAAAAAGCAGTTATGCACTCAGACTCAAGCCAAAGCTACCGGAACAAGTAAGCGCTGAGACTACGTTATTGGAACTGAGTAGAAAACGAACGATTTTTGAATACAAATCAAACCTGAATTTAGAATTAGAAAAACGATATCTTCAACTGATCAGACTTAGTGAAGCACTACATAGAGCCAAGTTACTGAAACAACAAAAATTAACCATAACCTCAGAAATAGTAATCCACCGAAGTGCCGCAAAAAGCGGTAATTTTGAGCCTCTAAAGTTACAAAGATCAGAGCTACAAGTTGAAAGCATCAACCTGAAAACACTCAGAGTCCAACAATTAATACAGCAGCTCGGTAGTGATATTTCACATGGTAACCAGGCAATTTCATCCATTGCTGTTAATCTCCCGGTCGATGAGATTAAAAACAACATCAACAAACTGAGTCATTCTGGTGTTACTCAGGATTCTGGGGGAATTTCACTAAAGACGCAAATAGCACAAGCTAACCTTAAACGCGAAAAATCTCTTCATAAACTCGGCATCGATTTCTTCCAATTGGAATCAACTGACAAACAAGGTAGCAAAGACCCTCAAAGTTATGAACTGAGCATTGGAATTAACCTTCCCTTTGGAAATCAATACAAACAGTCAAAATCACTGAATGACCTTCAACGAGCAAAGCAAAAGAATAAGCTATCAACCATCAAAATCAAGCAGACAGAACACCAATTGCAATCAAATATTGAAATAAAGATTGCAGAGCATACGGCCATTCAAAACTTGATCGACAACCTATCAGTTCGGCTCGAAAAACTTAGCTATACTGACCAAAAAATTCTCCTTATTGAATTAAAAAAGGAGCAAGATAAATATGCACTTGAATTAAATCAAGTGAATCATTCGCTTTATCGGGATTACATAAAATTATTATCATTTTATGGGCAACTAGCGAAGCGCCCGATTAGAAACTGGTTGCAACACGACACTCCGGTATTGGCGAACCAATAATCATGTTACTTACTCGCGACTCAGCAACCATAGACCGCTATGAACTGAAGTACCTAGTTCCGATGAGCTATGTTGAACCGATCAGCAATTTTATTGCTCCTTATTGTGAGCTAGACCAACACTCACTCTCGGCGAATAACAATTTCTATACCGTCAATAGTCTGTATCTGGATACACGCGGTAATGAATTTCTAAAGCAACGATTATGGGGGAAAGCCAGTCGATTTAATATGCGTGCCAGAGCCTACGGAGACGCCTCTTCACCACCCTATTTTCTAGAAGTTAAGCGTAAAACAGGTGCGGGTGTGAAAAAATATCGCGCCACGCTTAACCAATCAGAATGGCCTGGAATATTGACCAATGACAGTTCATTCGCAAGCAAAATCAACGACGATAATAGCGAAGATAAAAACAAAGCATTATTTCTTCGCCTAGCTGCATCGTATGCTATCGAACCTAAAATACTCACCCAGTACAAAAGACGCGCGTTCTTTTCGGTGGTAAACGAATATGCGAGAGTAACGCTCGATATAGATCTTAAATATCAGCTGGAATCGAAATATAATCTGATTCCCGGCAAACAGATGACGCACTATGACAATGAAGTTATTTACACCAAAGGTCAGCCAAATGGCTCTTGCGTCGTTCTGGAATTAAAGTGCCCTATCGGTCAGGTTCCCGTCTGGATGATCGACTTAATTCAGCATTTTGAGTTAAAACAAGAAGGTTTTTCCAAATACATGAACAGCTCGCTCATCTCAATGTTCGATGATGGATTTCAATACATGAATCCAGACCGAGCGACCCCACAAAATCTATTTTAGTCGTTCTCAATCAGCAACACGATCAGACAGATTGATCGCCTGCTTTGACAATGATTGCGATCATAATCAAAGGAAACGCTGCAACACCCGACATTACAAACCAATAGTCTGACCAATAAAACGCGAGTCCCGAGAGTGGTGCTAACCAAAGTAAATTGATCGCTAAAACACTAAGAACTACTCGCTTGTGTGAGCCCCAGTGCCGCGACAATATTTGATAAGCATGACTTCGATGCGCTTGATACCAAACCTCTCCACTGAGAAGTCGCCGAATTAAAGTCACTCCGGTATCAATAAAGAATACCGCCAGTAAAATCAACCAGACCCAAATTGGAACCTCAAACTTTGCTTCACTGGCAACAGCGAATACCGCAAATACAAAACCCAGAAAACCACTGCCGACATCACCAAGAAAGATGCTTGCGGGCGGCCAGTTACAAAGCAAAAAACCAGCACTTGATGCAGCTAGTAACAACATTAGAGTTGCTAGTTCTGGCTGCCCTGAAACAATCGCAAAGAGGAAAATAAACAGCGCCGTTGATACTGATTCAATTCCGGCAATGCCATCAATACCGTCCATAAAATTATAAAGATTCACCATCCAGATAATTAACAGCAACAGCAGCGGTATATTCATCCATGTTGGTAGCCAAGGGTTCCAGGGATATTCCAATGACCAGACTTGTAAAGCAATGATTGCAATCACGGCAGACAAAAAATGAGCGATTAATCGTACTTTTGCGGGTAATGGCGAACGATCATCCCAATACCCAACGGCTGAGATCAATCCACCACCGATAAATAATGCAATGAATAACTGGGTATCCAACCAGCCGTAAATCCATAATCCAGCCAGACTGAATAAATACGTGCCAACGATTGCGATTCCACCACCAGAAGGCGTCGAGACTTTATGCGAGCTCCGATCACCTGGATGATCCAGTAAATCATTTTTAATTGCATGGCTTCGTGCTGCTAAAGTTATCCGCCATGATGCAAAAAAAACCAAGACGGAAATAATTAGCCCGACAATCATTGAATGAGATCTAATTTAGCTGGATAAAAATCACGCGCCTGATAGCCGAAATCCTCGCTTGCAGTAGTCGCATCAAACATCAAATCCTTGTTCATCCGTACTGCCATTGCTGGTGTGAGTTCTTTATATTTCGGAACAACTGAAATCATACGGATCATTATTTTTATAATTCCGGCTGGCAATATTAAAAACCTGGGTCGTATTTGCAACACTGCAAAGATGCGCTCGACCATAGTCCGATAAGAGATAACTTCACCGCCGACCAAATTATATATTTTACCTTTTGTTGCCGATTGCTCTAAAGCTTGCAAGCAGGCTTTAGCCAGATCATCTGCATGCACAGGCTGGCGTAACCCAGTCCCCTTGCCGATCAACGGAAAAAATTTAAACCGCATCACCCATTGAGAAATGGTCGAAATATTTTTATCTAAACCTGCACCATAAATCAGTGTTGGTCGAAAAACGGTTATTTGAGACGCATAGGTGGCCAGCAAATTATCTTCAGCATTGGCAAGTTTTTGCGCCACCGTACGCTCGGATAAATTGCTTGAATTCACCTTTGATAAGCGGCTGGTAGAGCTAAATGCGATGGTGCGTAAGTTTTCTAAATTTGGGAATTCTTTTAAAAACTCTGGTAACAGCCACAACGGTGCCAGATGGATTAGTACATTCACATTTAAAAACTGTTTCTTCATACTCAATGATTCTGGATCGGAAATATCACCCTGTAGCCCGGTTATTCCTTCTGGCCAGCTCGTCGCGCTGGATCGACTCACCGCTATGATTTTAAATCCAGACTTTGCCAACCTGGGCAATAAGAAATGTCCGATCAAACTCGTAGCGCCTGTGACAACCACAGTTTTCATGCGCGTAAATTACGCAAAAGCAAGCTTGGTAGTAATAAAATAAATCGTCCTGCGACAGCCAGGTAAATTGTCCACATCACATAAAACGGATGCTTATCCGTATAAAACTTTCGATAATAGCGAATCATGCCACGGTGCTTGTGCCACTCCACTCGAATTGGGCGGCTATGGCTACTGCTTCCTTTTAAATGGGTGACTGATACCTGCGGGACAAAAATCACCTTCCAGCCTTGTTGACGAAACCGTTTACACCAATCGAGATCCTCGCAATGCAAAAAATAAGCTTCATCCATTAATCCAACTTCCTTCAATGCGCTACGCCGAACCAGCATAAATGCACCGGAAACCGCATCAACCTCTACGGGTTTATCGGGCAGCAATTCCCCGACCCTGTTGACGCTCTTAAAATGCTTACCTGATAGAACCATGGTAGAAAGCGCACGTAGAGGGGTCGGTTCATTGCGGCGACAGCCACGCTGTTCTGAGCCATCCTCATTAAGAATCAGACAACCACCCATACCCATCTGAGGTAATTGCTGCATGACTAGCTGCATTTGTTGCAACGTATCGCGGCCTATCAAGCAATCCGGGTTGAGGAATAAAATAGTTTGTAGAGAAGAATCCAGCGCGGACAATGCACGGTTACTCCCCGTTGCGAATCCAGAGTTAGTGCTATGTGCAATGATTGAAACGTGCTCATGATTACTGAATTCAGCTTGTATTGCCTCCAGACTACCATCTGTTGACCCATTATCAGTCACTGCGATTTCTACAGGTATGGAAGAATCAAGCACAGCATTGATGCAGCTGAGAATCAGCTTACCGCCATTAAAATTAACGATAACAACGCCAATGCAATCAGCTTCAGCAGACAACGGGAATTCATCACTCAAGCTGCACGATCTCTATCTGAATTTAATAGAAAGCGATAATTTTCTGCATTCAGGTACAACATCACTTTTCTGTCCGATGCCCTGAACGGAGTCAGAAAAACATAGATGTAGTCAAATATCATCAACTACAACTCTGCTAGCAGCATTCTATTTTAGCTCGCGGGTAAATCGCACTTTTTAGAAATGATACAAACGGGGCAAAATTTGGTCAAACCTGCAATCAGAGGAATAACCCCTAAGTAGAACCAGGTATTTCCGCTGGCGAGTCCATAACCAATTAACCCGGCACCAAGCGTTATTCTGAATGGTATGCAAAAATCTCTAATTTTATTGACGTTCATAATATTTCTCTTAAGTTTTAGTCGTAGTGATTGGGAGTAGAATAACATAGCTTGCTAATACAACGATTTTGCTGATTTAGCCTGGCTATTGCATCTCGACTTCTCCTGACACATTGACCGTAAGACTGGATTCACCCGCCTGCATTTGCGGCGCAGCGACAGACTCGGACATGGAATTCATCCGCATCATTGCCCGAGGCTGGGGATAATGATTACCGCCGGAAGTATTAACGTTAATTTTCGCAATCACGTAGTTGCTTCTACCCAGCGATTTTGCGATTAATTTTGCGCGTATCTCAAACGCAGCCAGAGCTTCTTCTATTAGCGTGTTTTCTGCGCTATTGCGTTGCTCGGGGGACACGCTGAAGCTGACGTTTTCTAGTGCCAGTTTGCTTTGTAAGTCGCCCAATAAATTACTCACCAGCGCCATGTCCTGGCTTTCCATGCGAAATGACTGGCGCACTCGCCAGCCGGTGATATTGCTCTTGGTATAAATTGGATAGGTATTGTATGACTGGGTTTGGACTTTAATTTTTTGGTATTTCTTAAGCTGCTCGACACCCCAGTTAATTCGCTTATTGACCTCATCAGCCAGCGCTGCTGCCTGGGAGCCTTCCGCCTGAGCGTATAGAGTTGCGACGATGGTGTCGTTATCGACTCTTCCCGTAGCAGAAGCCGAAAGATGGATACGGTCATATTGATCTTTGACTTGTTCGTGCGCAATGGTTGCCAGCGGTAATAATAGTAAAAGCGCAGTGAGTATTTTTTTCATATCGGTTCCTGATTTTGCGGCTTGAGTTGATGATCCTAGAAAATCAGTTGAGCGCCGAAAAAGACACGTAAGCCCACTGCTCTTTTGCATCCTGCAACCGCAGTATTAGTACGTCCATGTACGTCATTGGCGTGCATGGTGGAACAGAAAAAACTCGTAGTCACCTTGCTGGTTTTGTACATGGATGCACTTATTTTGCGAGTGCAGGAGCACAGGAGCATGATCAGAGATTTTTCTGTTTCGCCAAGTACGTCAATGGATTGCGTGGACTTCGGTGACTCAACTGATTTTCTAGGATGATGGAGAGATGAATATTTTACACGTGAATTGTAGCCTGTGTTGAGGTACGAAACACGGGGTTACGAAACTGCATAATTTCCTCCGCTACATTACTCTTCAAGCAATATTCGTAACGCTGGCTCATCAAGCACTTCAACGCCGAGCTTTT
>CAZNYF010000073.1:0-8339 GCA_964577195.1 uncultured Thiotrichales bacterium
CCACATTTAAATGACGAATAAAATCTGTACATGAGTCCTGGTTTGTAGGAGTGGCGCCCTCGCCACGAATAAGTTTTTCTATTATTAGAGATGCCCTAAAGATATACGATTAGTGATTTTTTGAAATTGCCGTTTGATTTTATCCGGAGTTGATTTTAATGGCTTAAGTTTTTTGGGTAAGTCGAGATTAGTCTTTTCAGAAATGGATTGCATAAAGTGAAAATAAGCACGTTGATTGTCCAGATTATCAACCAGGATGATCGAGTTACGAATATTCTCCCAGTAGTGCTCGAATCGCTGATTGAGCTTTTGAAGTGGCTCATCTGATTCCCACAAGAAGCATTCGATAGATTTACGAATAGTTTGTAAATCCTCTTTAGTGCTGACGATAATCGAGTTATTCAAAAGTGGGGTAAATTCTTCCCAGCTGCCAAGAAAAACCATCGGGAATTGTGTGTGAATCATTTCCCCGCTGAGCTTTCCTAGCTCTTTGAGCGAGCCTTTTTCTCTGATCAGTTGATCCAAATCTATCGTGCTGCTGGTAAGAGCGTAGCTTGGAAAATTATTTTTGGTAGCTTCCATCGAGAGCCGATTATTCTCGGCAATGGTCGATGCGAAAATAATATTGGGCTGCATATTTGAAGCCGGTTTTATGTTCCGCGCGTGGCGCATGTTATTTAACATTGTTTTCTCTCCCTGAGATTCTTCTTCCTTTCTTTTTATTTTCTTGAATGATGCTTCTATTTTGACCAGCGCTTATCCGTCATTATAAATAGGGACAGTGTACTGCTATGAGCTTTGCTAATAATGGCGACTTGCAGAGAAAAGCTTGAGGAATTACTGCGCATTTTGAAGTCGGACAGCAAATATTCCCGACCAGCGCAACCGACTGAGGGCTTGACTGTGGTTTTTGGTTTATTTAAGCGCGGTAAACTCAATGGTTGCGTTGCTCAGGGATTCCACAAAGCCTGTAAATTCTGTTGGTGTGTCGCCCCACAAGTATTGACGGAAGTGGGTAGCGGCGATAGTTCTTGTACCTGTCGCCAATAAATTACTGGAATCGGGGAATTGATTGAAGGGTGTCAGCACGATGGATTCGGTGTTGCTTCCGGTGCTAAAGGCATCATTACTCAGTCGGGGCGGATTCCATGTTTGCAGCCCATTGTCCTTAATAAATAGCGGGGAGTTCTGAATAGTTGGAGATGCGTTTGGCTGTCCACGCAGGTGCCAGAGTGTAGAGTCGTCTGCACATAAATTGCCTGTGAGTGAATCATCGCAGTCTTCGACAGCGGTGATGTTACCTGCCGAATCAAGGAGTGTGCGAGCCAGCGAAGTTGGCTGTTGGAGCATGGGATCAATCGAGGTGCGCGCATGAATAAAGCTGCCTTGAGTTAGGCTCCGACCGTCCCAACTAATGTGCTGGTAGCCAGCACCAGTTGAACGACGCCAGTCAGCCTGAATGAACAGATTTTTCTCAGTGAGTGGTGAGCCAGCTATTTGAATGCCTGTTGCAATGGTAAGTAAGAGTATTTCTTGTGCGGTGGTAGAAATACTGGCTACTCTTTCTGTTAATTGATTGCCACGAAGGTGTTGCAGGCTGGATGCTTCGCTATTGCTCTGGAAGCTGATGCGGTGATCATCACTGTGATTGGACCAATCAATATTGATAGAAACGGGTACGCCATCATTATCAATACGCGAAGCATTTAAATGATTCTGTAATGTGCCCATGCTGCTACGGGTGAGAGTGATGCTACCAAGCGGAATCTGAGTGCCTATTTTATTGATAGCAGGAAACGGCGCTGCACCCCCGCCACTGGATGCGATTTGCTGCAATAACGTCTTTTCAGATTCTGCTGTAGCTGCGTCATAAACCACATTCAGATTGTTGGCAGTTAACTCGCAAGTTACATCGGCGAGCACTGTCGCACAAAAAGCTAAAATCTCATCGTAGGCGGCATCCAGATACAACAGCTCTAGGCGTATCTTAAGATGGCGTAGAGATCGAGCTTGAAGCAGCTTGCGCAAAATAAAGGTCGATGGCTGTTGCTCGCTACTATTGTTATTCAGCCACGCATCCGGAATGGCTGGTGAAAGCGTCTTCGGTAAACGTTTGTCTTGTTCTGAATCTAACGAACTGGTTCCGTCATCACCGGTAGGGACGCTTGATTCTCCAGCCAGTTCCGCATCACCATCGCCGGTACCAACGATGCCGCCTTCGTTGCAAGATGCCAGCAGCAAAGCTAGCAGTACTATGAATAACATTCTCAGGCTACGCATCACTTTTGTCATCCTCAACCGGATACGGCTGTTCAAAATAATAGATACCGACTCCAGCACGATAACGACCCGTGCCGGTGAGTTCAGGGTTGGCGTCACGGTCGTGTTCCACAAGATATTGATCCAGATTGACCAGTAGCTGCTGCGCCTTTTTCTTGCTCAGGGTTTTGAAGCGATCCAGCGCCTCAGCGGGGAGATTGTCGTACACCACGCTCAGCTGTAAGCGGGAATCAGATTGGTCAGCACTCAGATTATAATCAATGGTGTCGGTAAGATCGGCGACGCTATCACCGAGTAGATAGAGCATGTCAGTGTCGCTGTGCTGTGGTACGTAGCCGTGTTTGATCAATTCAATATCCCCATTGTCCCGCACTCGGGCAACGCCGACACGCACCAGCTCATCAAGCACTGCGCGTACCGGCATATCACCACTATGTTCTTTTACCAGGGCGGAAAAGCTGTGTTCGCTGCCTTCCAGTTGCAAAATTTCGGGTTTGCCAGATGCATCGGTATATTTGTCCGAATGCAGCCATCCTCCAGTGACTCGTGCAGCGCGATTGTGTCTCGCCTGATAGTTATCTGAAAGTGTTGGTTGATCCAACAATCGTTTCACTTCTTTACGATTAATACCCGTCAAAACGGAGATTCGGGAAACTGTTTGCTTGCGCCCCGCTATTTCGAAATCGTCTCTTGCGACGTCGATATAGGCACGTTTTACCCAGTCTGTGAAGTTTGCATAAGCAATTCCATGACGGAGCAGTACGCGCACCAGTGGGCGTAGCAACTTTTGGCAGCTCATCGCGAGTGCTTTAATGGTCGGATCAGTCAAGGGTAATCAGTGATTTCATATTTATCCCAGAATAGCAATAATTGGGAAAAATATCCCTTTTTAAAAAGATCTAGGCATAGTCGATAGGTAGTTTGTGACCGGTTTGGTGTTTCTTTATCAGATCTAAAAACGTGAAATAGCTAGCAACCTGTAAAGGAGATCTAATGTCAATGGAGGAATTACAATAAAAATGTGATGAACTTCACAGAAAAATCGAGGAAAAGAGGCGGATAATGATTTTGTAATATACGAAATTACTCCGAATTCAGGAATAGTTCCGTTTATAGTAAGTTCAGGGGAAAAATATGACGCACCGAATATTTGAAAAATCACAATCGGTTGAGCGGCAAGTGTTATTAAAAAAAAGGATCCGGGCGATAGCTCTGACAGCACTTGTAACCATAGCTAGCAGCCAGATCATGGCTGTCGAGTCATCGGATGATCAGCTTTTATCACTCAATCCGGTTATCACTGTCATCGAGCAGAATTTGAGTCCGTTGTCTCATTCGACAGCCATAGCTCACAATGCCGCGCGTTTTGCTACGCCATTTGCGGCTCAGGTAGGGGCATCTTTAGCAGTAGGTGATCAACTCAACAGCAATGGCGGCTTGACGCTGCAAATTCGCTGCTCGGATGGATCACAAATTAGCCTTTCCGGAGCATTTCAGGTACAGCGTACGGCAGCAGCCGCAACCGATTGTGCATTTGATCTTTCGCAAGGAAACCTGGTTGCGGAAGCCAATCGCAATGTCCAGATAAAAACTCATGGTTCAGTCTTTAACTCTTCGGCAGGATCAGTGACCAATATTCAAGTGTCTGGCGCAGCTAATGCGCCAATTAAGCGGTGGCAGGTGAATCTCGGGCAAGCGAGCCTCAGCATCGCCGGCGCAGCTTACACGCTGGCAACCAGGACTGGCATGACGTTATCTAGCGAAAGCCTGACAAGTAGTGCACTTACTGCCAACGATAATGCAAAATCAGCGAATATTTTGGCGCGTCTTAATGCGACAGAAACTGCCGGCAGTCGAGCGGATATCACCAGCAACTACACCACTGCCAGAAATCAATATTTGAGACTCTTTGGCGGGCAAGCGGTGATTGCATCGCAAACGCTGACTGCTCCAGAACGTGCGATGGATGAACAGCAGTTAGGCATAGAATCAGCTGCGGACATTACTGATTTATCTTCACTGGTAACCAATAGTGGACCCACTGACGGATCTGAGGTTAGACGCGAAACCTGGCAGCTACAAAATCAAGGCATCGCGATTGGCAGCTCAATATCTACTCAGGTACAGCTTCCCGATACTGTCGGGTTTATTCCAGCTGGTGCAATAACAAGAGATTTTTAGGGCTCGATACTTTCGATAAAAAAGCCGGCATTGTTGCTGGCTTTTTTATGTCTTAAGTTTTTCCAGGTTGTAATCTAAGCGGATACACCCCATTGTAATACTATCTCCGAATATCATTAATTAGACCTGTGCCCCTACTATTTATTTTTATTGCTGTACCCGTCATTGAAATCTATCTGCTGATTAAAGTGGGTAGTGCGATTGGTGCTTTGCCGACAATTCTATTGGTTGTAGTAACCGCGATTGTGGGAACAATGCTGTTAAAACAGCAAGGTATGGCGACTTTAAATCGTTACCAGCAAAATATCATGCAGGGAAAGATACCGGCGCAAGAGTTGATCGAGGGACTGGCGCTGGTTTTTGGTGGTGCGCTGCTATTAACCCCCGGATTTTTTACCGATATTGTGGGTTTTCTTTGTCTGATCCCGCTGACGCGCCAAACCATCATCCGCTGGATAATGAAGCGAGCAAAATTTAAAGTATTTACTGGTGGGATGGGTTCAGTGCCTCCGCAGCATCGAGATACTCCGCCAGAAGGTGGTCGTACTATCGAAGGTGATTACAGTGTCAAAGATCAAGACCCCTGATTAATGATAATTAGCAGCAACGACAGCGCTGTTATCCAGCAAGAATCCGTATTGAGATTCAGGGAAGGTTACCCGGACTCTGATCAATCAGCAGCTTCAGTCCTTGTGCATAAGATTGTTTAGCGGCTTCTGGCTCATCAAGATGGCTCTCAAGATCGGCCAATGCTTGCCATGCGATTGCAGAGGGTTCCACATTGATACTTTCTCGTAACAGGCTGCGAGCCTTCCCCCAAAGTTTGGCACTGGCGCTGAGGCGGCCAGCAGCCGTGAGCAAAACGGGGTTGTCTGGTGTTTTTTCCAGCCATTTACCGATGTGCATGAGGGCTTGCTGAGGGTTTTTTAATTCGAGAGACCCATACGCATCCAGCAATGCATTATCAAGATTCTGGTTGAGCGACTTTCGCAACAGTTGCTCAGCTTTTTCTGATTCACCTAAGCGAATTAAGGCTTTGACGTAATGTTGGGTCAGCTGTGGGTGAGCACGTGATTCTTTACCCAGGCTCTGCCAGATAGATTCGGTCTGTTCCAGACTGTCAGTTTGGCTCAACTGGACGGCGTAAGTTGCGGCTTCAAATTTTATGAGTTCTTTTTCGGTTACCGCCTGTTGCGTGCGCAGGTTGGGAATCAGTGCTTTGAGGGCATCCCAGTTTTTCATTTCGTAGTGTAGCCGCGCCAACAATTTTTTAACGAAACGATGCTTGGGTGCCTGGCTTTCTAAATGCTGGAGTGTTGCCAGTGCCTCCTCATACTGTTTTGATCGAATCTGTAATTCCGCTTGAGCGAGGCCAATGGCCACTTCTGCCTTGGGGTCTGATTGGCTTGCCATGCGTAAATAGTCATCGCGTCGATCGGGGCTTTCCTGGCGCTGCGCTGCATGCGCTGCAGCCAGATAGCTGAGTACGGGTAGATCGCTGTTGCCGGCTGAACGGAGCAGGTTTTTCTCTGCTTTTTGCCAATTTCCCTCGGCCATTTCTATCAACCCCCGGAGCAGACCTTTGCGGGAGTTGGCAGACTTTCGATTGGCATTTAACTTTTTCAGCCCTGCAGGGGTGCGTCTTAGTCCCAGCAGAAAGCGAATCAGTAAATAGCTGAGAAAAAATAACAGCAGCAGCGCGACCAGAAAGTCTATCAAGGGTAATTCAATGCTGGATTGACCATAACTCAGCAGCACGTACCCAGGCTCGGTTACTGCCAGATTGGCAATAACGACTGCGACTAGAAGAATCGCAAACAGTGCCAGCAAAAACTTCATGTGGAACCTGCTTGTCGTAATAGCGCTCTGAGAATCGACTGGGTTTCTTCCAGGTTTGGCGGCGATGGAAATACATTGTCGATGGATAAGTTATCCAGTGCTTGCAAAATTGATTGTTGTTGCTGAGCCTGTAAATGCGTGACTACCCACTGTTGAATTGAAACCCGTGCATGTTTGAATGCAGTTTGGTTGTCTTGTTGAAGCGCCAGCTTGAGACCTTCCAGGCGAAGTTGCAGGATGCCCATGTTCTGCCAGTCAATGGTGTTTTGGTCGAGCGCGTTCAGGGGTTGGTCGTGGTGTCGAACGCGGAAACGACTGAGCAGACTATTTTGTAGTGACGCTTTGAGCGATGGATTGGCGTCCTTATTTTCAACCGAATCAGCCCCATCAGTATCGAGAGCCACTTTTGGCTGGCTGGCCGTTGGCCTTGGCACCAGTTTGCTAATTTCGTTGTCCAGTGCCGTCAATGCATCCAGGGGGTTGTTTGCTTGAAAATTCTCCAGCATTCGAATGTCATCGCTGAGTCTTCTGTCAAGTGCTTCAAAAGATGCGTCTCCCAGTTTTGCTAAACGCGATTGGGCTGCTTGCAAGGCTGCAATGGCGGTACCACGGTCGCGCATAAATGCCAGCCGGTCAGCGGCAATCTGAATCAAATACTGAATTTCGGCGAGTGACCAGTCGCGCTTACTACCATTGGTTTGGCTGCGGATCAGATTAAGGTTATCTTCGAGCTGCTGCTGGCGTTGGTTGAGTGATTGCAGTGCTTGAGTCGATTCGTTTACCGATGCATTAACGTGACTAAACTTTTCATCCAGCTGCGCTGCAAGGTCCGCAGTTTTTATACCCAGCGATTCTTCAATGGCTACAGAGCTACGGGTATCATTATGTTGCTGCGTTGAGTTTTGATTGTAGAGATAGTATCCCGCGCCGATGCCTCCCAGAGACAGCAGCAGTGCAGTGCCACCCAGTAAGGTTGCCAGCGAAGAGCCTTTGGTTTTGGGCGGAGTTTCAGCGGCCTCGTTCTCATCCATGCTTTCAGGTTCAGGCATATCTTCTATGCCGCTTTCTTCGTTCAACACGGCTTCGGCTGCCTGTTTGATGGTGTCCTCGGAGAGTTCTGGTTTGCCGGTTTGATCAATCATATTTTTTGCCTGAGAGGTGCCCTTAAATCCGAGGTACTTTTTGTAACGCTGCCAACATGGAAATGTCACCTGGATTTTCTGCAACGATGGCAGTTTGTTGAAAACCCAGTTCAGCGCATATTGTTGCAATTCTGCCGCTACCTACAACAATCGGTAACTGCTTTAAAGCTGGTGCTAGTGTATCAACCATTGAGACAAAATTGCGCGCAGCATCGCCGGAGGTAAAAGTAATCACGGCTTTATCGGCTGCGAGCGAAACGGGATTGAGCAATTGCGCATCATTTTCAGGGATGACGCGACGGTAGATCTCAGCTTTTTGTACATACGCACCGCGTGCTCTCAAGGTCTCGGTAAGCAGGTTCCTGCCACCTGCTCCGGCGACGATGAGAATGGTTTGATTGCTGATGGTTTGTAGCTCGGGGAGCAGTAGGAGCGCTTCGCTGGTGGCAGTGCTTTTGGGTGAGATGACATTTTTTTGACCAGCGACCTGCAACGCTTTTGCGGTGGCTTTGCCGACAGCCAGTAATTTTCCAGTCAGTGATTTGGGTGGAGGCGCTGTGGCAACAGCATTGGGGCTGAGATAAATGACAATGTCATATTCAGCAATTTCCGTTAGCAATGCCTTAGTAGTACCGGCTGAAACCTGGATCTCGATGGTTGGAAATCTTATGATCGTGCCTCCGGCGGCCTCTACGCTAGCGCAAAAGGCTCCTGCCTGATGCGCAGGTCGAGTGACGATGACGATTTGGTTATTCAGCATGGTTATTCTCAGTGGTGCTTGTATTTTTAGAGACGCCTATAGTATGCCAATATCGGCTAAAACCTTATCAGCGCCTTGCGCGAGCAAATCCTCGGCAACCTCGACACCCATCGCTTCAGCCTGTGCCGATGAACCGC
>CAZNYF010000073.1:8439-14263 GCA_964577195.1 uncultured Thiotrichales bacterium
CCAATGGGAACCTGGCAGCCGCCGTTCAAGCGATGATTCATTGCGCGCTCGGCGCTGGTACGAAGTTGTGATGGGGGATGGTTGAGCGCTGCAATCAAGGTCTCTACTTCCGCATCATTGCTGCGACATTCAATCCCGAGCGCACCCTGTCCAACTGCGGGCAAGCAGGTTTCTGCGCTAAGAGTTGCCGTGATTCTGTCATCAAACTCCATCCGTTGAAGCCCGGATTTTGCCAGGATGATGGCATCAAAATCGCCATTGTCCAGTTTGTTTAGCCGCGTATTGATATTGCCGCGTAGATCTTTGATTTGCAGCGTTGGAAATTGTGCTGAAAGCTGCAACCCGCGACGCAGACTGGAAGTGCCAACCACGGCATTATCCGGTAGTGCTTTAAGGCTCTCGTATTGATTGCTGACAAACGCATCAAACGGGCTTTCACGTTCCATAATCACGGGTAGATGCAGCCCTTCGGGTAACTCCATTGGCACATCTTTGAGTGAATGCACCGCGATATCCGCTTCGTGCTCATACAGTTTGGTCTCTAGCTCTTTAACGAATAAGCCTTTGCCGCCAATTTTGGCGAGCGGGCTATCGAGTATTTTATCGCCGCGTGTGACAATCCGGATTAGCTCGATTTTTAGATCAGGGTATAATTGCTGCAATCTGCTGGCGACATGTTCTGCCTGCCAGACGGCGAGGGGACTTTTACGGGTTGCGATTCGAAGCGTTTGCAAAAATTTCTCCAACTTAGTGATGTACGGCTCATTAGATGCAGGATTATACAGCTTGAAAACTTTGATTTTAGTTCTATTACTCATCCACTCAACGGTGATGGCAGATGAGGACGATCTACCGCCTGTAGATTTACTGGAGCTTGAGGATCTATCCGCGCAGGGAGATGGTGGAAAACTGACCGGCAGGCCGTTGCTATTGGCGTTTGTGGCGGACTATTGTCACTACTGTGAAATTGTTGAAGAGGAGTATTTAAAGCCGATGCTGCGAAATCGAGACTATGATAAAAAAGTCGTTATTCGCACGCTGGATCTTGGCAGCGATGGCAGTATTATCGGTTTTGATGGCGAATCACTTTCGATTCAGGCATTGGCTGATCGTTATCAGGTTAAGGTCACGCCAACAGTGGTGTTTCTCAATCAGGACGGAACGGAGCTAGCCCCGACCTTGGTGGGTGTCACAAACGCCGAGTTTTATGGGGGTTTTTTGGACGATGCTATTGATGCCGCGCTGGTGCGTTTAAAGAAGGCATCTTCGCATTTGGCGTATCAAACTCACTAGTTTTAATTTCGCAGGAGCTAAGATATAGCTCCTGCGAAATATTCAGTTCTAACCGCCTTTGAGGAAACGTCTTACTTCGGCGACATGGCGACGGGAGATTTCCAGCGTATCGTCGATGTCTTTCATGGTCAGGCGAAAACGTCCTTCGGTGGTCTTGGTCATACCCGTCATGGATGTCTTGGCAACTAAAGCATTGCGATGAATGCGCATGAAGTTTTCGGTAAATTCATCTTCCAGAGCTTTAAGCGGTTCTTCAATCAACACTTCGCCTTGCGCGTGACGCACGGTGACGTATTTTTGATCAGCCTGAAAATAGAAAATCTCGGTGAGCGGAATTAATTCGAGGTTGCCCCGCACACGAGCGCAAATGTGCTTACGTGCGTTACCATCGTCACCTGCGAGCTGATTGAGCTGAACCCGGTTAAGGCGGCCTGCTTTTTCCAGTGCCTTGGTAAGTTTTTCCTGGCGAATTGGCTTGAGCAAATAACCCACGGCCAGCGTATCAAACGCTTCCAGCGCATGTTCGCCAAAAGCGGTGGTAAAGATGACCGCAGGTGGTTCGTCCATTTGTGATAAATGTCTGGCAGCTTCCAGTCCGTCCATGCCCGGCATTCTAATATCCATTAATGCAATATCAGGTTTGTGTTCTTCCGCTGCACGGATGGCTTCAATGCCATTTTGGGCAGAGGCGCAGACTTGGTAGTTAGTACTGCCATCAACCATGCTGGACAGCCTGTCCAAAGCCGGTCGTTCATCATCTACGATCATTACACGCATTGTCATTTCCCTATTTCGGTATTTTAAAAGAGACGGTGTATTCATCGTCTCTGGCTTGAATTCGTAATCGGCCTTGCTCGCCATAGGCTAGCAATAACCGTTGTCGGATATTGTCCTGAGCCATCCGGTTGCCCTTATGTCTTTCCTGATTCGTCACCGTGCTTAACGGATTGGTCACAGAAACTTCTATCGCATCGGCAAGATTGTGCAGTGAGATCGTCACTGTGCCACCTTCCGTGAGCGGTTCAATCCCATGATACAGCGCATTTTCAACCAATGGTTGAAGAATCAACGCGGGTACCTTGGTCTTACAATCTACATCATCATCAATTCTCCATTCAAGCGTGATGCGATCGCCCAAACGGTGTTTTTCGATACTCAAATACTGCTTGGTGACATTCAGCTCTTCTTCCAGTGTCAGATAGTTTTTATCTGCCAAAGAAACACGAAAAAGATCTGCCAGATCCAAGACTGCTTTCTCAGCCTGATCCGGGTCGGCCCGAGTCAAATTGGCAATGGTATTCATACTATTAAAAAGAAAATGCGGCCGAATCCTTGCTTGTAGCGCCTGAATTCGAGCGCGGGCTTCCGCTTCAGTATTGCTTTTCCATTGATGCTGGACATAAAAGTAACGCAACATCAACGCTGTGACGATTGCACAGATCACAATATTGCGCATTATCACGTTTTGAGCGAGTCCTGGATGCGGGGTTAGATACAAGTATTGAATCACCCAAATTGCCACAACCGAGAATATTAACGTGACGCCGAGGATGATCGCGTAGGAATACCCTGTGGTCTGCCGTGTCGAAAGTGCATTGAGCCGATCCCGAAAATGACATAACAGCGCAACCGAGCCGATAGTCACCCATTGAACAAATAATGAGACCAGCGCAAGCCGTGTCCAGAAGTCACCTTCTGAGAAACCTTGGGATAAAGTGAGGATAATGGCGAGAAATTCTGCGCCACCGACCATCAGGAAAACATTCCGGCCATCACAGAAGTCAGGTAGGAAGCCTTCGCTTTCTACGTTTTCTACCAAATTATCTGAGCGTACTCGCTCGCGAGTCATTTCCATCGACATAAGTTTTTTTCCTTCGGCTAAACATACTCTTATTTGCGTTTTCTGTGCAATCTCAGATGTTATACTTGCGTCACAGTTTTACTAACTAAAATACAGAAATACGGAATAATTACATGGTTGAAAAGGGTGATACCAAACTTTGGGGAGGACGCTTTAGCGAACCCACCGATCAATTCGTCGAAGCATTTACGGCCTCAGTCAGTTTTGACCAGCGTTTATATCAATACGATATTGATGGCTCCAAAGCGCACGCTAAAATGCTCGAGCGTGTTGGCGTTTTAACCGCCAAAGAGCTGGCTGATATCGAATCAGGTCTAGATCAAATCATAGCAGAAATTGAGTCTGGATCATTTGACTGGTCGGTTGCGCTTGAAGATGTCCACATGAACATTGAGGCGCGCCTCACGGAGCTGATCGGCAATGCAGGAAAAAAGCTGCACACCGGTCGTTCGCGTAATGATCAGGTGGCGACCGATATCCGTCTTTACCTTCGCCATGAGATTGATTTGATTAACGAAGACTTAACGCGTTTACGGTTGGCTCTCGTCGATCTGGCAGCGTCACATACTGAAACAATCATGCCTGGTTTTACCCATTTGCAGGTTGCGCAGCCCATTAGCTTCGGGCATCACCTGCTGGCGTGGCAAGAAATGCTTGATCGCGATAGTCAGCGCATGAAAGATTGCCGCAAGCGAGTGAATATCTCGCCGCTGGGTAGCGCCGCACTTGCGGGTACCAGTTATCCCATCGACAGGCATTATACCGCTGAGTTGCTGCAATTTTCGATGCCGGGCAATAATTCTCTTGATGGCGTCAGTGATCGAGATTTTGCCATTGAATTCAATGCGGCCGCTGCACTACTGATGATGCATTTATCACGTATGTCTGAGGAATTAATCATCTGGACCTCTGCGCAATTCAATTTTATCGAGTTGCCGGATCGATTTTGCACCGGCTCCTCCATCATGCCGCAGAAAAAGAACCCGGATGTGCCTGAGCTGGTTCGAGGCAAGACCAGCCGAGTTACCGGAAACCTGATGTCATTGCTGATGCTGATGAAAAGTCAGCCACTCGCCTATAACAAGGACAATCAGGAAGACAAAGAGCCATTGTTTGATACGGTCGATACGCTGCGCAGTAGTCTCAGAGCTTTTGCCGATATGGTTCCCGCCATCGAGGTCAAGCATGAGCGCATGCGTGCAGCCGCGTTGCAGGGGTTTTCGACAGCGACTGATCTTGCTGACTATCTGGTTCGCAAAGGACTCGCCTTTCGAGACGCGCACGAAGTGGTTGGCAATGCGGTGCGTGTTGCCGGTGATAAAGGCTGTGATTTGTCTGACCTTTCATTGGCAGAGTTACAGGAGTTTGATGCGAGTATTACTGATGATGTCTTTAAAGTGCTGTCACTCGAAGGCTCAATGCAAAGCCGCAAGCATATTGGCGGCACCGCACCAGAGCAGGTCAAGCTGCAGATTAAAAGAATTCGCTCGGAGCTTGCGGGATGACTATGAAAAAGGCTTTTGCAGAACGCATCGGGCTGATGAATGCGATGTACCAGTTGCCAGCGAATGACAAACCTACGCTGCCGGAGGATGTCGCTGAACGGTTGAAAAAATTCAAAATTACCTTATCAGATGAGGTGAGTGAAATTGATGACATCATTAAGATGGTAGAAAACGGAGAGTCTTCAGCGAATGTACTCGTCGCTATCGCCGATATTCTAGGTGATGTCATCGTTTACTGTCGTTCCGAAGCGCTCAAATATGGCATCCCGCTGGAGGATGTTCTTGACCTCATAATGGACAGCAACGAAAGCAAACTTGGCGCTGATGGCAAACCCATTTACGATGAAAACGGGAAATTTCTCAAAGGCCCCGATTACTGGAAACCGGAACCAAAAATAAAAGCACTGCTTGCCTCGTTAGCCAGTATTAATCGTTGCGAAATAGTTTAATTTTTTGGCAGGTAGTTGACGTTTGGTAAGTCTTTAAAATCAATATCTTGTGTCCATACAGCAGCATTAAATTGCTGCGCAGTTGTATAGATAATACTGTCGGCCATCGGCAGCTTGTACTTCAAACTCATCTTGGCAGCGGCGGTTGAGATTAATGGAGTAAGCGCAACGACTCTCCCTTTTTGAATGGCTGCAAGTGCTTGTAATAAATGATTTTCATCACTTTCACGAAGTATTATTTTGGATATTTCGTAAATACATATTGTTGGCACTATAAGCTTGTCGGTTTTCTTTATAGGAGCTGCAAATTCTTTTGAGTTCCGGCCTCCTTCAAAGTACTCAAGCCACCCTGACGTGTCTACAACGTTCATAGCCGGTCATTTTCTCTCGTAAACGATGTGTCAATCCCGTTAAGAAACCCTTCAAGTTCAGCAATGTCTCTTTCTGGAATCAGCTCTATTCTATTTTCGTACTGAACAACCTGTAATCGTTGTCCAGGTGCTAATTGCAACGATTCTCTGATTTCTTTCGGAATCACTACCTGGAACTTAGGCGAAACTTTCACACTTAACATACCTGATACCTATTGATGGAGATAGAGTATGACGATAGTTCTATCGATCATTTGTGTCAACTGCAACCACTACAGTGTTCCGATGGGCTAGTACATTAACCAGCCCAAAGTGTCGGTCTCAGTGAGTCATCAAGCGGTTAGA
>CAZNYF010000074.1:0-14262 GCA_964577195.1 uncultured Thiotrichales bacterium
GACACGTCGAGCAGGAACGAAAGTTGGTTCTAGTGATCCGGTGGTTCTGAATGGAAGAGCCATCGCGGAGCGGATAAAACGTGCCATCGTCAAGGATGGCGAGGTAATTACAGTTTGCGCGCTATTATTTAGATATGAAATAGCAACAAAATATACACACTGCTGGAAAAGAGCCCGGAGCAGATTAGCTCCAGGCTGTGACTAAACTTACTAGTGCAAGAAGAATTGCTGTTGGAAAGTGACTTTACCAATAGTATTTTTATCCTGACTGGCTACCACTTCAAAATTTACGATTTCCTCGTTTGCAACGGGAAATTCAGCAATGTAATAAACTGAACCCTGATCAACAACTTTGCGAAGATCGATAGCCTTAGTTTGTTGATAGACGTTAAAAACCTTACTACTAATATCGGCTTCAATGGGTTTGGGCAGCCCCTCTTCCCCATTTTTGGTTACTGTGATATTTAAAATAGCACGGTTTTTGCTGCGCGTTATGCCGTAGGCTTTTGCCATGGAGGCGCTTAAAAAGTCGGATTTGAATGCACTGTAATGGATAGTGTATTCACCAAATTGTTTTTCGGTAGCTCCGACAACAGTTGTGAAAGCGATGAGTAATATTGCGAATAAAACGCGAGTTAGCATAAGCAGCTCCTTTGGAAATTTGCTTCTAGTTATAGTTTTACGGTTAACACGATCACGAAGATGCGTGCTCATATGATAAGTATAGGCCGGACGCAGAAAAAAGTCAGTATCGACGCCTATTTATATGAAATTTTGGACAAACGGCTAAAGCAGCTCATTCCTTGGTATACATCAAGATAAGAGTATTCTAACATATTGAAATATAGAGAAATTATAATTTATTAATAGTATGAATTTGCTCATATAGACTTGACAATAATGAGAAGAATGTTGAGAAAAAGCAGTGCTGCAAGCGGGCTTAAGTCAAACATACCCATTTTTGGGATGATTCGAGAGAATGGTTCGATGATTGGTCGCGTAATGCTGTTTACGACACCAATTAATGGATTATGGCTGCTTGATGCGCCTGGATTTACCCAGCTCATAACCGCTTGAATGATAATTGAAAAGATAAAGACGTAGATCACTAGCAGGAGCAATTCAATAATTGAGGTCGTAAAGATCGCTGCGATACTGACATTTTCGCCCCTAATGAGTGATAGCAGACTCGACTGAATCAGTTTAAAAATCACCAGAAGCGTAACGTTGGCAGTATCAATTTTGCCGATTGGGGGCAGGATCCTTCTGAGTGGCACAATAACAGGATTGGTTGCTGTTACCACGAACTGAGATATCGGGTTGTGAAAGTCTGCGCGGGTTAGTCCCAATAACAATCGCACTACCAGTAAAATCAGATAGAGAGAAAAGAGCGTATCGACAAGAAAATAAGCAACATTGATGAGTGCGTTCATGATGTACCAATTTGTTTTGAGAGTTCGTGTGAGCGGTCTGCGGCTGCTTGCATAGCATCTGCAAACATGTCCTTTAACTTTAAGTCGTTAAATTTATCCAGTGCGGCTTCCGTAGTGCCACCTTTTGATGTAACGCGCTGTCTGAGAGTTTCAAAGCTAACGTTGGATTCTAACGCTAATTTTGCGGCTCCAAACGCAGTTTGCAGGCTGAGGAGTTGAGCGGTTTTACTGGGCAGCCCCATTTGTTCTGCTGCTGCTTGCATCGCTTCCATCACAAGAAAATGATAAGCAGGACCGCTTCCAGACAATGCGGTTACAACGTCTATTTGAGGCTCGCTATCAACCCAAATGGCAATTCCTACGGCTCTAAGCAGTGACTCGGCCTGTGTTTTTTGAACTTCAGTGACTTGATGGTTGGCGTATAGACCGGCCGCACCGCTCTCAACCAACGCCGGAGTATTTGGCATACATCTTACGATAGCTAGACCTCCGCCGGACCAGCTATCGATGCTCTGGATCGGGATGCCTGCGGCAATGGATAGTAGCAATGGCTGTGATTTCTGCAGTGCCTCGGCCAAAGGGCTGAGAACCTCCGGGAATATCTGAGGTTTAATTGCAAACACCAGCACATCGCCAAAACTGACGGCTGTATGATTGTCATGGGTGGTATTCAGCTTTGAATCAAGCTCAAGTATCAACGACAAGTTAAGCTGATTTGGATCGCTGATTGTAATATTAGATGCAGGACAGCCATTTTTTAGTAGGCCGCCAATTAGACTGCGAGCCATATTGCCGCCGCCGATAAAGCTGATTTTAGTATTTTCCATTAGTGCGCAGTCCCGTGCGAATGCAAATGCAGCATTGTACCGTTTTCAACCCCTTTGCCCAAAGATTGCGGTTCCTATTCGGATGATTGTTGCCCCTTCGGCGATGGCTGCTTCAAAATCTCCTGACATTCCCATCGAGAGCGTATCTAAATTGTGTCCGAGGCGGTTTAGGCTTTCAAGCGCTAATCTCAGCTTTTCAAAACTCCTGCGACTTTCCTCAAAGTTTGACGAGGCCACAGGGATACACATTAGACCGCGTATTGTAATGTGATTGAGTGCTGAAACCTCATCACAAAGTTGTTCTAATTCTGGTATTGATATTCCGGACTTGGTGGTTTCCTGATCCAAATTCACCTGAATGCAGATCTGTAATGATGGCAGTCCTTCGGGGCGTTGTTCTGAAAGACGTTTGGCAATTTTTACTCTATCAAGGCTATGCACCCAATCTGCATGAGTCGCGATTATTTGAGTTTTATTGCTTTGAATCGGCCCGATGAAATGCCATTGAAGGCTCTCACTCTGAATCACTGATGCTTTTTGCTCTAGCTCCTGGGCATAGTTTTCTCCAAATGCTGTTTGACCGCACTGTTGAGCGCGCACAACCATTTCCACAGGCTTTCTCTTGCTGACAGCTAGTAGAGAAACGCTTCCTGATTTACGTCCGTATTTTTTTTCGAGATCTTGAATGATGGCATCGTGTGTTTTCAAGTTGTCACAAAGCGCTGACTTTGCGCTGAGACGGTTTTCCTGTGTATTTTCCATAAAATGACGTAGATTCTTGTCCTCAGCAGGGATTAGGATGCGCAGAGTTTGTTAGTGACGAAGTAATTCCCTACATCAGCTAGAATAATGATGAACCATATGTAAGGAAACATTGTAATGGATATTACCCAACTTCTCGCCTTTGGCGTCAAAAATGGCGCTTCAGATTTGCACCTGTCCGCAGGACTTCCGCCGATGATTCGTGTGGATGGAGATGTACGGAAACTCAACGTCCCTGCGATGGATCACAAGCAGGTTCATGCCATGGTGTACGACATCATGAATGATCGCCAGCGTAAGGATTATGAAGAATTCCTGGAAGTCGATTTCTCTTTCGAAATACCTGAGCTAGCGCGATTCAGGGTGAATGCTTTTACACACAATCGAGGTGCTGGCGCTGTACTACGAACCATTCCCACGCAAATTTTAACACTTGAAGAACTGGGTGCGCCTCCGATCTTCAAGCAGATCTCTTCTTACCCACGCGGCCTTGTGCTGGTCACCGGCCCAACGGGCTCGGGCAAATCGACTACGCTTGCAGGGATGGTTGACTATAAAAATGAAAATGAATTTGGCCACATCTTAACGATTGAAGATCCTATCGAATTTGTACACGAATCGAAGCGTTGCCTGGTCAATCAGCGGGAAGTGCATCGTGATACACATAGTTTTGATGCAGCACTGCGATCTGCGTTACGTGAAGATCCGGATACTATTCTAGTGGGTGAAATGCGTGATTTAGAGACAGTTCGTCTTGCGCTAAGCGCAGCGGAAACTGGTCATTTGGTTTTTGGGACTTTGCATACAACTTCCGCCGCTAAAACTATTGATCGAGTAGTTGATGTATTCCCTTCCGCTGAAAAATCCATGATACGCACCATGTTGTCTGAGTCACTTCGAGCTGTTATTTCTCAAACGCTATTGAAGAAAAATGGCGGCGGTCGTGTTGCAGCGCATGAGATTATGATCGGCACCCCGGCGATTAAAAACCTGATCCGAGAAAACAAAGTAGCGCAAATGTACTCTGCTATCCAAACTGGGCAGCCTGATGGCATGAGAACATTGGACCAGTCACTTGGAGAACTTGTCTCGCAAGGAATAGTATCGCGTGAAGATGCACGCGCTAAGGCAGCTATGCCAAACTCAATTTAGGTCTATAAGCTATGACAACAGGTATCAAGTAATGGATAGTGATAAGGCGTCGGAATTTATACACGATCTATTACGAAATATGATCGAACGAAATGGTGCAGACCTGTTTATTAGTGCGGGTGTTCCACCTAGTATCAAAGTAGACGGTATCGTAAATAAATTAACAGATCAGCCATTGAGTTCTAATCATACTCAAATGTTGGTTCGTTCGATAATGAATGACCGGCAATTGGCAGAGTTTGAAGATAAAAAAGAAATAAACTTCGCCATTGCTGTGCCAGGGTTATCACGGTTTAGAGTTAACGCCCTAGTGCAAAAAGGCTCTTATGCCATGGTGCTTAGAGCAATTAAAAATGAAATACCCCTGCTTTCAGATATCCGGGTGCCGCCTGTATTGAAAGATATAGCAATGGCTTCTCGCGGTTTAGTGATGCTTGTAGGAGGTACCGGGTCCGGTAAATCAACAACACTGGCTGCGATGATTGGCTATAGGAATAAAAATAGCCAAGGGCATATTATTACGATTGAAGACCCCATTGAATATGTTCACGAACACGATAATTGTATTATTACCCAACGAGAAATCGGTATTGATACAGACTCCTACGAGGCTGCGTTAAAAAATACTCTTCGACAAGCTCCCGACGTGATAATGATCGGAGAAGTACGTGATAGAGAAACAATGGAACATGCAATAACGTTTGCAGAAACGGGGCACCTGTGTTTGGCAACTTTACATGCCAATACTGCGAATCAAGCCATCGACAGAATTATTAACTTTTTTCCACAAGAGCGGCATCAGCAGCTATTTATGGATTTGTCGTTAAACTTGCGGAGTATCGTTTCACAGCGCCTGATTCGCCGTATTGATAATATTGGTCGAATTCCAGCGGTGGAGATTTTGACAAATTCTCCGCTGATGGCAGATTTAATACTAAAAGGTAAAATTACAGAAATGAAAGAGCTGGTTGCAAAGTCTACAGAGATGGGAATGCAGACTTTCGACCAAGCGCTTTTTTCTCTTTATGAATCGGGGAAGATAGACTATTACGAGGCGTTACGAAACGCCGATTCGGTGAATGATTTAAGGTTGAAAATAAAGTTAAAAAGCAAACGATCTAGTGATAAGAATTTGCTTTCCGGAACAGAAAAAATAGAAATAGAAGAAGGTGCTGACAGCTCTGGCTCCTTGATCTGAAATTACTAAAACTAGTCAAGTTACAAGAATAATAAAAATATAAGTCTATCTCTAGTAGATCGTGGGACCTTGAACCTGGATCGAAAGAAATAACAACAATCAGGTGGAATAGCGGTGAAAATAGAGACATATCTACGCTTTATGGCGGAAAAAAAAGCGTCTGATCTTTTTTTAGCAACGGGTGCTGTGCCCAGCGTTAAAATAGAGGGCGAGTTATATCCTGTTTCAGAACATCCTTTGCAATCCGGAGTTGTTAGCGTGATCGCTGATGATCTAATGTCTGCAGATCAGAAAACTGAATTTGCCGAAAACCTGGAAATGAATGTAGGTTTTTCTTTAGAGAATATTGGTAGGTTTCGAGTCAATATCTTTCGTCAGCGTGGAGAAGTGTCGATTGTCATACGCTACATTAAACTCAATGTGGCAACCATTGAAGAACTAGGCTTGCCCTATATCGTCAAAGACTTTGTGATGAAAAAAAATGGGCTGGTGCTGGTAGTAGGCTCAACGGGGTCAGGAAAATCAACAACATTAGCCTCTATGGTTGAAGCGCGTAATACTGAGAAATCTGGTCATATTCTGACTATCGAAGACCCCATAGAGTTTGCCTTCTCTCATCGTAAATCTATTGTCAGTCAGCGCGAAGTAGGTATTGATACGCTCAGTTATGCTAATGCCCTAAGAGAGGCGTTACGTGAATCTCCTGATGTCATCATGATCGGAGAGATTCGTGATAGGGAGTCCATGGAGGCGGCGATTAATTTATCTGATACGGGGCATTTAGTGCTTGCGACGTTACACGCAGTGAATGCAAATCAGGCATTGGATAGAATTGTAAATATGTTTCCGAGAGATAATCATCCTAAATTATTTCAAGATTTATCTTTAAGTTTAAATGCTATTGTTTCCCAGAGATTGGTCAAAGGTGAAAATGAAGCCAGGGTTCCTGCAGTAGAGGTGCTAATCAATACTCCGTACGTATCCGAATTAATTGCAGCGGCAAAAGTGAGTGAGTTAAAAGATGCAATGGAGAGCGATACGACCAACGGAATGCAAACATTCGATCAGTCATTAATTGAACTGTTTAAGCGCGGCACTATTAGCAATGACGAAGCATTGAGCCATGCGGATTCTCCCAACAACATAAAATGGCAGCTCAATTACGGGGTTGATTTAACGGCAGAGCATTCTACTGCTTCATTTAATGTAAATGAAGTGAGTGAGAATGTAGGTGTAAGCGAGTCAAGTGTCTTTGAGCTGCGCTTTGACCCTAAATAATAAAATTTTTGCTGACAAATAATTTCTAGCAATCGACAGAAAAATAGTAGGTGATGATTTTGTCTCATTAGATTGCAAAATTATGTGATCAATCGTACTAGGAGTTTATCCTATGCGTAGTAAGATTTTACTGGTTTGAATGTATTCACAAGAACGAAAGTATTTTTCTAGATTAGTTTTGAAAATATGAATAGTCAGGGAGGATGACGGGTGGGTGTGAAGAGGATTGAAAGTACCGTTTCAACTAAATTTCAGAATAACTATAATCAGCAGAAAAGAAGTGATTTTTTCGGTTATCGTTATTCTTCCGCTGTGCCGATTAGGCTGGTCGCATTCTTTGTTTTTTCTGTAGTTATGCTCGGGTCGTTGCATGCCGTTATTTTAGTACGACAAGAAATATCTCAGCTATCTTTTGCAATAGCTATGATTAACCCGCAGCAACAAAATTCTCCGGCGCGTGCTGCCACGTCTATTCAATACGCTGATAATACTGGCGAGAAGGTTGAATTAACGGTTAGGTCAGCCGATAAGCAGCAAACTGCTGTGTTAAACCATTCTGATGAGCGGAGTCAGGTTGCTTCTTCTCTTAAAGTAGATGCTGGTATTTTAAAGCAAAAACTTTCGACCGTTGCATTAGTTAAGTACTTTGGGCAAACATTCGAGTTAAGCGATAAAAAATATTCCAAGTATGATCACTTGTTTAAGAAATACTCAGAAAAATACTTTGACGCTGATACGGATTGGCGCTGGTTCAAGGTGCAGGCATTCGTAGAATCAGGGATGAGGAAGTCAGTTTCTAGCCGGGTCGGAGCAATTGGGGTAATGCAGGTTATGCCGGCAACCTTTAAAGACATCAAACGGGTCAATCGATTTTTTAAAGGTAAGTCGATTGACGAAGTAGAATGGAATATAGCTGCAGGTATTTTTTACAATCGTATGTTGTTTAAATCGCTTTCCAAGAAAGCAGCGCCAAAGAAACGACTACAGTTAATGTTTGCTAGCTACAATGCGGGAATGAGTCGTATTCTTCGGTCAGTTGATGAAGATTTGCTCGAATCAAACTTTCTCCTGACAGTGCCTGATACATTTCCGCGAGAAACGCGTGAATATCTCAAGAAAATTGATGTTCTAATGACTCACTACCGAGGCGTTTCATATTCAAAGTCTTTTGACGGCCTGGCTAAATTAAAATTATTGGCTAAGACTGAGGCGTCTCCACGCAGTTAATAGCGTAGTGTTTAATGCTGTATGATTTCAGAAAAACTATAAGTGTCAATAGTTTAGAGTATTTTTTGGTTGCTGGTTTGTGAAGGTCGTCGCTCAAAAACCAAGATGGTCAGGATCGGACTTGAGCAATAAAGGTTTTGTCCGATTTTCCTAAGAACAAGGTATAATTCGATATTGAATAGAAATCATTGATCTTTCTGTGTCCTCCAAGCGCTACCCCATACAACACAAATTTCGCCAGCCAAATATTAATGGTCAAAAACTGACTGTGGGGCGCGGTTTTGCCTGAATCTGCAAAATTTAATCTCCTCAATATGTCACTTGCTGGACTTGAATCATTCTTCGCAGAGCTTGGCGAACCCCGCTTTCGTGCCAAGCAGGTTTTTAAGTGGATGCACCAAGCTGGCTGCGATGATTTTTTAGCGATGACCAATGTGAGTAAAAAGCTGCAACAACAGCTTTTGGAGCTGGCAGAAATTCGTCCGCCTGAAGTTATTGTTGATCAGCCCTCCATCGATGGTACTCGCAAATGGTTACTAAAGCTGGATGATGGCCAATCCATAGAAACAGTCTTTATTCCCGAAAAGGATCGCGGAACCTTATGTATATCATCTCAGGTTGGCTGTGCTCTGGACTGCACGTTTTGCTCTACCGCCAGGCAGGGATTTAATCGCAACCTGACATTGTCAGAAATTATAGGGCAGCTTTGGTTGGCGGAGCATTTACTCAACCAAACCGATCAAAAGCGGATGGTTTCAAATGTTGTTTTTATGGGGATGGGCGAACCATTACTCAATTACAAAACCGTTGTTGATGCGATTAAAATTATGCTGGACGATAATGGTTATGGATTAAGCAAGCGTCGGGTAACACTCAGCACCTCCGGCGTTGTTCCGGCACTCAATAGACTGACTCAGGAAGTTGATGTTTCATTGGCTATTTCTTTGCATGCACCCAATGATGAATTGCGTGATAAATTGGTACCGATTAATAAGAAATATCCCATAAGCGTACTAATGGAAGCGTGTCAAAACTACCTTAAAAACAAGGCGCTAAGGGAAAGAATCACCATCGAATACGTAATGCTTAATGAGGTGAATGATTCTCCAGCTCATGCTCGCGAGTTGATTGAGCTACTTAAAGATTTACCCTGTAAGGTTAATTTAATTCCGTTTAATCCTTTTCCTGAAACACGTTATCAGCGTTCCTCTAATCGCCGTATTGACCGGTTCAGGGATATGCTTTACGCAAAGGGAATTAACGCAATTACTAGAAGAACCCGAGGCGATGATATTGATGCTGCGTGCGGACAGCTGGCTGGAAACGTCAATGATAAAAGTCGTCGGGTTCTGCATTTTCAACGTATGGAGGAGAGAGAGGCATCGTGAGTATTCATGTTTCCAGACTAGTTATTATTTTTACTGCGTTCTCTGTGGTAATGAGTTTCACAGGGTGTGGTGGTTCTAGTATTACTAAAAACGATCGAAAAGCAGCACAAATTAACGTTCAGCTCGGGCTTTCTTACTTAAAGCAGAACAACATTGAATTGGCGGTGAAAAAATTACAACGCGCGCTACAGACAGACCCTGAATCATCCAACGCTCATTGGGCTAATGCGCTATTGCAAGAAAAGCTGGGGGATATTGATCAGGCAGAATTACATTATCGAGATGCAATTAATATCAACCCTAAAGACTCTGATGCACAGAACAACTTTGGTGCCTTTTTATGCCGAAATGGGCGAACGCAGGCAGGGCTGGAAGCATTTAATCTAGCGGTTAAAAATAGTCTCTATGTGCATTCGGAAAGAGCCTATACCAATGCAGGTATTTGTCTGATACGGGCTGGTGATCAGATAGAGGCAGAAAACTATTTTCGTAAATCATTGAACGCAAATCCACGTTATGCCCCCGGCTTATATCAGATGGCAGTCTTATTACACGAACAAAAACGCTATCTTGGTTCGCGTGCCTATCGACAGCGGTTAGTTGATGCATTGTCTACGCCGTCACCCAAAGCGCTTTTGCTCTGTATTAAAACTGAGCGAGAAATGGCGAATTATCAGGTTGCGAAGGAGTGCGAAACCCAATTAAAATCTAGATTCCCAGGGTCTCCCGAGGTCGCAGAGATTTAAGTAAGCAACCATTCTCATATTAGTGTTTTGGATCGTTATGGAAAAAAAATCTTCAAAAAATACCGTTGATAAAAATGAAAAACGGGAGAGTCAAGCCGATACTCTTAGTCCGCAAGCATTGGGGCCTGGTGACGAACTAAAGCGTGCCAGAAAAGCTTCAGGCCGAGAATTGACTGACTTTGCAAGTGAGTTGAATATCAGCAAAGAGCATCTTGCCGCTATCGAAGCGAATCAATTTAAAAATTTACCTGGCCCGACTTTTGTCAAAGGCTATATCCGCGCGTATGCTCGATCATTGGATCTGGAATCAAAGCCTCTGGTTGACCTCTATTTAAGTAGCGAGAACATAAAGCCAGTTTCTACAGCGCGTCCCAAAGCAAATTATGAGCAGCGCAGTGGACTAGGTATTTTGATCGGTTCAGCGATTCTGGCAATGGCCGCGGTTACAGTGTTGACAATATGGCTGATGGGAGACGAAGAAGAGGTGCCAGTCCTTGAGTCTGATTCGGCTGTGCCGGCAATCGATGTAGTTGATAGCACTCAGTCCGCGGGTCAGTGGATTGATGAAGCACCTCCATTAGAGAGTAATGCAGCGGACAAAGCGGTGCGCGATGTATTATTTACCAGGTCAAGCAATGCAACCTCCATGGTGACAACTCAGCCCACTCAATCGGAGCAGTGGCAAGCGGATGTTATCAATGCCCCGGATCCTGTTGTTGCGAGAGTAGTCATCCCTGAGGCCAGCATTGCGGAAAAATCATTTAAGCCGGTAACTCCTGAAGTAACGCAGATGTCCTCACCTTCCAGTGCCGACAATTTAATGACCGATCAAGCGCCCGCTCAGCAGCCGGTATTTTCAGGTGAGGGTTCTGACAGCATTGATTTATTACTGTCTGAAGATTCCTGGGTCGAGGTGCAAGATAGCTCTGGGGCCATACTGTTACAGGGGCTTTATAGTGCTGGTTCATCCAGACTGATCAAAGGCGATGCACCGTTTCAAGTATTTCTCGGGAATGCACCAGGCGTGGCGATTAAATTTAATGGAGAATTTTTCGATAGTTTGAGTTTCACTCGCGACAATAACACCGCTCGATTCGCATTGGTTAGTCCATGAGGTCGTGTAATGCCTAAAGGATTGCAGTCTATTCGGGGAATGCATGATATCACTCCGGATCAGAGCAACGAATGGCGAACACTGGAAGCTGTGATTGCCGCAATCCTGGATAGCTATGGTTATCAGGAAATCCGCATGCCTTTGGTGGAAAGCACTGCGTTGTTTAAACGCTCCATTGGTGAAGTTACCGATATTGTTGAAAAAGAAATGTACACCTTTGAGGATCGAAATGGTGACAGCCTTACCTTGCGTCCTGAAGGTACTGCCAGTTGCGTGCGTGCCTGCATTCAACATGGGTTATTACATAACCAACAGCAGCGGTTGTGGTATCAAGGGCCAATGTTTCGCCACGAACGACCGCAAAAAGGCCGCTACCGTCAGTTTCAGCAAATCGGTGTCGAAACCTTCGGCATCAGCGGGCCGGAAGTGGAAGCTGAGCTAATCGCAATGACCGCACGCATGTGGCAGCAACTCGGAATAGAAGATGTGCGGCTGGAACTGAACACGTTAGGCAGTCCAGATGCTAGAAAGGTTTATCGAGAAAAGTTGGTGACGTACTTTAGTGCGCATGCCGATCAGCTCGATGATGATAGCCGCAGGCGATTAGAAACGAATCCTCTGCGGATTTTGGACACTAAAAACCCAGCAATGAAAGCGTTGGTTGAAAATGCTCCTGCATTGACGGACAGCCTTGATGACGATTCCCGTGAGCATTTCTCCCAGCTGTGTAGCATGCTGGATAAAGTCGGCATAGATTATCAAGTGAACCCTCGGTTGGTGCGCGGCCTGGATTACTACACCCGAACCGTATTTGAATGGGTAACGGAACGGCTCGGCGCACAAGGCACAATCTGCGCGGGTGGTCGTTACGATGGGCTGGTCGAGCAGTTGGGCGGTAAACCCATCGCAGCTGCCGGATTCGCCATGGGTGTAGAGCGTTTGATCGAGTTACTCCGCGAATTGGATAAAACTGCAGCTTCACTTTCACCACATGCGTATCTTGTAGCGTCCGGAGAATCCGAGCTACAGGCGGGGTTTGTGCTGGCGGAGCGATTACGTAACGATTTGCCGCCACTGCGCTTGCAGGTTAACCTCGGCGGCGGAAGTTTTAAGTCACAATTTAAAAAGGCCGATAAAAGCGGTGCCGAGCTGGCATTGATTATTGGAGAAGATGAACTGAATTCAGGTAACACCGTTGTTAAGTCCTTGCGAAGCCGGGACAAACAACAGCAGGCGCTCAATTACAAAGCGTTGGTGGCTGAATTGAAACAACTATTATAGATAGCGGATATAGATAGCGGAATATTGATATGGCAGATTATGCAACAGATGAACAACAGGTAGAGGCACTCAAAAGGTGGTGGTCAGAAAATGGCAAACATTTGATTGCAGGTGTAGCGCTTGGACTCGGTATATTATTCGCTTGGAATTGGTGGGGGAATCATACTGATCAGCAGGGAAAGGACGCATCAGATATTTACATTTCGATGATCTCAGCGGTCAAAGCAGGTTCATTAGATCAGGCTGAGGCACTGAAAAACAAAATCCACGCAGATTATTCACGGACGCCTTACGCTTCTTTGGCTAGCATGGCATTGGCAAAATTACAGGTTGAAAATAACGCACTCGCACCTGCCGCAGAGAATCTGCAGTGGGTTATCGAGCATGCTAAACAGGATGAAGTGGTGGAAATAGCCACCATTCGTAAAGCCAGGGTTTTGTTGGCGACAGGTGATCTTGAGCAAAGCGAGAAACTACTCAATACCAGTTTTCCACCTGCCTACACGTCTATTGTAGAAGAATTAAAGGGCGATTTATTTAGCGCCAAAGGTGATACAGAGGCAGCACGCATTGCCTACGACAAAGCTTTGTTAACTGGGGGTGGCGGTGCTGAATTTTTACAGCTGAAAAGAGACGCTCTGGGTAGCTCTATCGAGAGCGCTTCTTGAACATGAACGCTCTCAAAGCAGTCGCAAAATTTTTGCCCGTTTCCACGCTACTGGTGATTGGATTGACTGCTTGTAGTGCCAAGCAAAATATAGATCCACCTTCCCCATTGCCAGAACTCAAAAAAGAAATTGAAATCGAAAAGCTCTGGTCCGAGAACGCCACCAGTGGTTTGGGAAAATATTATCTTCAGTTACGTCCATACTTGGCGGCAGGCCGAATTTTTGTCGCCGACAACAAAGGCAGTGTCAGTGCCCGAGAGCTTGAAAATGGTGCCCAGATTTGGGTCAGCCAGATAGAATCGGCGATTACCGCCGGTGTCAATGGTGGCGAAGGAATCGTTGTCGTGGGTGCCGAGAGCGGTCGGGTCAGTGCCTTTTCTGCAGATCATGGCAAGCTACTTTGGAGTCAAACCTTAAGCAGTCAGGTGACTGCGGTCTCCAAAGCCAGCGAAGGGATCATCGTTGCCCGGACTGGCGACGGCTACATTTTTGGTTTGTCAGTGAGTGACGGTACAACGTTGTGGAAACAATTGCGCAAAACGCCAGCGTTGAGCCTGCATACTCAAAGCGAACCCCTGGTGGCTCGGGGCGTTGCTTTTGTAGGGTTAGATAACGGCAAATTGCTGATGATTTCTTTGGCTGACGGAAGGGTGCTGTGGGAAAAGGTCATCGCACTCGGACGTGGCCGAACTGAACTGGATCGCATGGTGGATATTGATGGTCAGCTCGCGTTTAGCGACGGCATCATCTACGTGGCGAGCTATCAAGGCAAGCTGGCGGCAATTGATGCCGCTCGAGGACAGGTTTTATGGCAAGAAGAATTTTCATCCGTAAGTGGGCTGACAACCGATAACCAAGCGCTTTATATCTCAGATGAAGACAGTACTCTGTGGGCAAGAGATAAGCGCTCGGGCGCAGCGTTGTGGAAGCAGGATAAATTAAAATTTCGTAAAATTACCGCGCCAACAATTGACGGAAATCGTATCGTAGTCGGTGATCTTGAAGGCTATGTCCATTGGTTAGACAGTGAAACGGGTCGACTTGTCGGCCGGCAGCGAGCGGATAGAGCAGGTGTTCTATCACCGCCAGTGCAAATTGATAATTCTCTGATAGTACTGGGTGAAAGCGGTCAGCTCAGTCGGTGGAAAAGCCAATAAAAAACCAGGAGTATTTCTCTGCTATCTTTAA
>CAZNYF010000075.1:0-14209 GCA_964577195.1 uncultured Thiotrichales bacterium
CGGACTTTAGTCCGTAATACTAACCCTCCTGCTTTAGCAGGTGGTTGTTGAGTTTCTGCGACACATGAGGGCATCGCACCAAAGGGAGAGTGGGTTGATTGGTTACTGAAAGATAACAGTCGGTGGCTATGGTCTCCTGATACTCTGCGAGAAACAATGCGCTTGCTGGTAATGCAGGGTAGCGAGCCCCCAAAAACTGAGAGAAGTCGATTAGAAGAATCGATTCTAGCCGGCGATAAATTTGGAGAATGTCTCGATGCCATTGAGCAGGCGTGGCCGGAAGCTTTAGAAGATCATCGGTTTCAGCGGTTGCGGGAATTTATTCGTGCTTAATTTGATCAGCTACAGTTTGATGTTTGATTGCAGGCCGGTAGTTAATCTGCACTTTCGCGAAACGGCGACTAGTTTGTAGAACAAGTTCCCATGGTTCAGGGTTCAGTTATTGGTAATAATAATATTTACCAATACTTGCATATTATGGAAGTATAAGGAAAAATAGCCTGATGAATTCACTGGTTGATAGTATTCAGTCTTCGGGTTACGCCGATAAAGTTTTTTCAACACCTCATTTAAAACGGCTGCTTGGTGGTAGTGATGCACGTCGTTATGGGTTGGTGAACCGTGCGTTAAAGCGTGGCGATTTATTGAGAATTCGACGTGGTCAATATGTGTTAGCAGAGCGATATCGTCATAATCCCGTTGATCGTTTTGCTTTGGCTCAGCAAATCAAATCGGGTAGCTATATTTCCAATGAGTCCGCACTTGGTTTCCACGGCTGGATTCCTGAATCGGTGCCTACCGTGGTGAGTATGACTGATGGTGGTAAGTCGACATACATTACTCACCCCGTCTTTGGTCAGTTCGAATTTCGCCGTATCACTGTGAAATCGGGCTATTTCTTACACGATGTTGCCCGACATGAATTACATCATCAGGTAGCATTGATTGCCCAACCCCTGCGGGCGTTACTGGATTTGGTTTATTTACGTAAATTATCCTGGCAAGGTATTGATTATCTATTGCAGGGTTTGCGAATTGATTCAGAATATCTTCAGACGATTCGCAAATCCCAGCTTAATCAATTGTTAAAGGTCTATCAGGGAAAAAGAGAAATGCAGTTTATTCAGGAATTGATCAAGGTAGTTGGCAGATGATCAGCATTATTCAAGAGCGATTAAAAACGTATGCGTTCAGTAATCTGGATGAAGTAGACAATACGCTGAAAGAAGTTATTCAAGAAGTTGCATTGTTTGCACTTTCCCGTGCCGGTTTTTTCGAAGTTGCTGCATTTCAAGGAGGCACTAGCTTACGAATATTGCATGAATTGCCGCGTTTTTCCGAAGATATCGATTTTATTTTACTAAAGCCAGATGAAGAGTTTATTTGGCAGCCTTATCTCGATGATTTGATCAACACGTTCAAGGAATTCGGTATAGCACCCGAGGTCCTGAGTAAAGCGCAGATGAATAAAGCGGTGAGAACAGCACTAATTAAAGACTCATCCATCGCGCAACAATTAAATCTAGGTTTTTTTGGCGACCGAGAAAATCGTAAGCTGACCATTAAACTGGAAATAGATACCAACCCTCCACTTGGTTCGTATTTTGTCTATTCCTATCTCGATTTCCCGGTTGATTTTGAGGTCTGTCATCAGGATAAAAGCAGCAATTTCGCGTTAAAAATTCATGCCTTGCTGTGTAGGAAATTTCTCAAAGGTAGAGATTGGTTTGATTTTGTTTGGTATGTAAACCATGGAGACTTGCCTAACTTGCCACTACTTAAAAACGCATTGCAACAATCTGGCCCTTGGCAAGGGGAAGTTCTGGAGATGAGTCCGCAATGGTTAGCGCAGGTTTTAAGTGAAAAAATTCGCTCGATTGACTGGAAAGATGCCCGCTTGGATGTGGAGAGATTTCTGCAGCCTATTGAAAAAGAAGCGCTGTCAGTTTGGACTGAGAAATTTTTTCTCAGTAAACTGGGGAAGCTTTCAAATATGCAGAGGTAGGAGTATGTATTTAAACTCTGGAGTTTACAGGGCGAAAAACTAAGTGCTCTCAAGTAGTGTGGGTTCCTTGATTGCGTCCTTCTATAAGACTGCTACAGTATTAAAGGCACTCAAAGATAGACAGCATTTCCCCCACTACATAAAATACTTCGATGCTATTCGTCCACCAAAGCAATCAGCTGGAATCCCTGGCTGAACAATTCTCCGAGCTGTATAGCAGTCCTGTTGCTGACCCACTGAGCTCTGAGCTGGTGGTTGTGCCTAACTATGCTATCGAGCGATGGTTGTCGCTGAAACTGACTGATCAACTCGGTATTTCAGCCAATCTGGAATTTGGGTTTCCGGCGGAATTTAGCTGGACAATGTTGCGCTCAGTGATTGGAACGTTACCCGAAACCGCGCCTTTTGCACCCGGAAACCTTCGTTGGTTGATTCTCTCGGTGTTGGAAGACGAGTCAGCAGAATTTCCGGAGCTGGCTGCCTATCTGAATCAGGCAGATCAACAACGCTATTACGAACTGGCGTGTCAAATTGAAACGGTCTTTGACCGCTATTTGTTTTATCGACCTGGTTGGATTCTGGATTGGGAAAGTGGTCACGATGCGGAGCATTGGCAGGCAAGGTTATGGAGAAAACTGGTTTCCCGTACCGAGGGTATGCACTGGGTCAATCTGCGTAAAAAGTTTATGCGTAGCCTATCTACACCACGGCGGCAGCTACCACAGCGCGTGAGTTTTTTTGGTGTGTCAGAGTTGTCTCCGGGATATCTGGAACTGCTGGGCAGCCTGGCTGCCGAAATGGATATTCATATCTATGCGGTGAATCCTTGCGAGGTGTTCTGGAGTGATATTGTTGATGTAAAAAATATTCTTCAAGCGCCGCAGGAAGTCAGTGAATATCTAGAAACAGGCAATCCTCTTTTGGCTTCGATGGGGCGTCAGGGCAGGGACTTTTTTGATTTATTGCTGAATCTTGATAACGTCGAAGAGCAAGCTGTTTTTATTACCCCGCCATTAGATACGCTTTTAGCATCGATTCAACGTGATGTATTGGCACTGGAGCAAAGAAGTGTAGAAAAGCCGGAAGATATTACAACCGATTCAATCAGTATCCATAGCTGTCATTCGTTGATGCGCGAAGCAGAAGTGATGCACGATCAGATATTGGCAACGCTCGAACAAGACCCTTCATTGACGCCAGCCGATATCGTTATTATGACGCCTAATATTGATATTGCCGCGCCCTATATCGAAGCTGTTTTTTCAACTGCGACGCATAAAATCCCATATTCAATTTCTGATGTTGGAATGAGCTCAAGCAATGAAATGGCTGAAACCCTGGAGGCGTTATTAGAATTGCCCACCAGTCGTTTTGAAGTGAATCGAGTATTGGGTTTGTTGGAATACTCAGTGGTGCGTGCGCGATTCGGGTTGAGTAAAACAGCGGTTAAAAATATTACTCAATGGTGCCTGAATACCAATATCCGCTGGGGCATAGATGCGCAAAGCAGAAAAGCGTCAGGGTTACCGGATACACCGGAACACACCTGGCAAAATGGTCTAAATAGAATGTTGCTCGGCTATATGATGAATAGCGATGAGTTCTATCAGGACACGCTCGCGTACACAGAAATAGAAGGCAGTCTGGCAGTAGATTTAGGCCGATTTTCCGAATTTACACAGAGACTATTTTCTGTTGCCAGCTGGGGCAGTTTAAAAATGCCGCTGCCAGACTGGATCGAAAAACTCAATCAAATGATTGATTTTTGTACGCTAGCTGAGAATACCGAATCGGTAGAACGGCAACAACTCAGAGCGTTATTACAGGGGTTGGTTGATCAATGCGCCGTTTCTGGTTATGACAATGATTTGGATTTTAAATGCCTGCGTCACCTGGTTCAGCAGACAATTGAAAATACTACAGATAGCAGAAAGTTTATGTCTGAAGGTGTCACCATCAGTCGATTTACGCCGATGCGCAATGTGCCATTTGCTGTGGTTTGCTTGATCGGCATGAATGATAAGGATTTTCCCAAACGTGTTCCTAAACAAAGTTTTGATCTGGCCGCCAATGAGTTTCGACGCGGTGATCGATCCGCTAGAAATTCAGATCGTTATTTATTTCTTGAGTCGTTGTTGTCTGCGCGCAAGAAATTAATGATCAGTTATTGCGGTCAGGATATTCAGAGTAACGATTCATTGCCGCCGTCAGTGCTTGTGAATGAACTACTAGATTATATTCTGACTAGCTATGGCATTGAATCTAAAAACGTAGTTGTTAAACATCCGTTGCAGTCTTTTAGTAGCCGCTATTTTAATGCTGCTGAAAAGCAGGAAAAACTATTTACTTATCACGATTTCGGACGTGGTCAGCAACTACAAGATCAAAACGACAGTATTCAGTTTTTGGATAAAGACACCAAAATAAAAGCTGCTGTTCCAGAGATTATTGAACTACACCAGTTGGAGCAGTTTTTAAAAAGTCCTGTTCGATATTTTTTGCGAGAAATCATGGGTGTTTCTCTGGGTGAGCAACTTTCTGAGTTACCCGAACGTGAGCCGTTTCAAGTAGAACGGTTTATGGATGCCGAAGTACTACAGTTGATTATTGATAACGAAGATCAAGCGTTGGCTAAATTACGTGCATTGGGTTTTTTACCTCATGGTGAACCTGGTAAGCAGTTGTTTCATCAGCACCAGAAAATCGCTAAGGAATTTCTCAGTAGATTACCTGAACTGGAATCCCCGCAGACTGAATATCTGGATATTAAAGTCGGTCAGTACCAACTGCGGGGCTCACTTAATAACCTTTACCAGGGCGGCCAGTTTATAGTGCAAATGAATCCGGTATGGGCAAGCTGGCGGCTACCCGTCTGGTTAAAGCATCTGGCTTTATGTTCAATCGAGAATTCTGCCTACAAACACACAACCAGAATTTATACGCCGGATGAAGATGTGGCTTTAAAAGCCGTAGAAGAACCACATCAATATTTGGAAACGATCATTAAAACATTTCTGGAAGGCCGAAGCAGAGCGATTAAGTTGTTTCCTAAAACCAGTTTTGAATATGCCAATACCAATAAAGTAGGTAACGCATATAAGAAATGGGTAGATGGGCATTACCCCGGGGAGGGTAGTAAGGACGAGTATCAGTTGGCATTTCGTGGATCTAACGTTCAGCTTGATGAGGAATTTACAGATTTGTCAGATAGGTTATTTAAACCCTTCATTGCACATTTGCAGGATGCGGATTAGCGATGATTGTTTTTGACCCAAGTCTGGAAGAACGGCTGCTGATAGAAGCCGGAGCTGGCACCGGAAAAACCTGGACGATAGCGGGACTCTACGTCCGGCTGATTGTCGAAAAGCAATACCGTGTTAACCAGATTTTAGTCGTAACATTCACCAATGCCGCGACATCTGAACTGCGAGAGCGGTTACGTGCAAAACTGGTCGCGGCAAAAAGACTTTTAGAATCTAGCGATGCATCAGATATTTTCGAAAAGCAATTACTCGATCAATGCGCTGATAAAAAGGCAGCGATTAAAAATTTAACACTAGCAATTCGTAGCTTTGATGAAGCTGCGGTGTACACCATTCACGGATTCTGTCAAAAGCTATTAAAAGAAACAGCATTACAATCAGGTATTGGCTTTACGAGCGAATTAAAAACAGATGATTCAGAGCTCATTCAACAAACTGTAGATGATTACTGGCGTAACAAAACCTATGCCGGTTCCGAAGAGTTATTAGCTGTGCTGGCGGAAGAAAAAATTACCCCGGAGTCTTTAAGTTCTGATATTAAAGCCTGGATTGGTAAACCTTGGCTAGAGATTTATCCAGCTGATGAAGTGAGCTGTGATGATTGCTTGAATGCATTACTGGCAAAGAAAAAGACGGTTCAGGAATTATTTGATAAGGAAAAGGAGAATATAGAAGGGCTATTTAAGGATGCTTTGGGCGTCTCTTTGCACGGGGGAAGCTATAAATTAAAGGATTTTCCGGTACTATTTTCAGGGCTTGAAGTGTATTTGGCTAATAGCGATATTCTCTCGCTACCAGACAAAGCACATTTATTTACGCAGCAAAAACTGAATGCTGCCGCAACTAAAGGGCACCCCCCTCTGGAGCATCTGTTCTTCCAGCTCTGGGAAGAATTTTGCAACCAACAGACAGAACTAAAAATATGGATAAAGCAGCAACACAGAAAAATGCGAGTGGAATTGCTCGATCACGTCAGAGTAGAATTAAAAAAGCGTAAGCTGGCAGACTCAGTTCTTGGTTATGATGATTTGCTTCTGTTGTTAAGTGAAGCATTGGAGGCCGAAGGCGGACAATCACTGGCGGAAACAATTTTAAAGCAATTCCCTGTTGCGTTAATTGATGAGTTTCAAGACACAGATCCGATTCAATATAGTATATTCAATCGGATTTATGCGGGTAAGAAAGACCCACTGATATATGTTGGTGATCCCAAGCAGGCCATTTATAGCTTTCGCGGCGCAGATATTCATACTTACCTGAATGCGAAGTCACAGGTGGGTGAGCCACTTTCCTTAGATGAAAACTTTCGCTCTTCAAGTGATTTTATTACAGCATTAAATACGCTGTATTCCGAGCATAAAAACCCTTTTAGAGAACTAAATATTGACTATCAAAGTGTCACGGCAGGCAAAGGAGACGAAAAGCAGAGTGAGGCTCCAGCAGCGTTGGGGGCTCTGCGAATCTGGACAGATTTTAGATCAAAAAAACCCATCGCCAAAGGATCGCTAGAGCCAAGAATAGCCGATGCTGTTGGAAATGAAATTGCGACCTTACTCAATCACGCCAGCGATGCAAGGTATCAGGTCGCTGGTCGAAATTTAAAAGGTGGCGATATTGCTGTTCTGGTGCGAAAAAACAAGCAGGGGAAGCTAATAAAAGAGGCGTTAAATCGTCGCCGTATTGGTTGTGTGCAGCAAATAAATGACAATGTTTTTACCTCCACAGAAGCCGATGATCTTGCTGTCGTTTTGCACGCATTATCGGCCGCTGCAAGAGATAATGATTATCGTGCGGTTTTAGCCACGATTATTTTTGGCGTATCAGGTCAAGCTATTGCCGATCTTCAAGAGGATGCTGAAGCTTGGGAAAATTGGGTGGATAAGTTTTATCGCTGGAAAGCACTGTGGCAGGAGCAGGGCTTTATCGTCATGATCCGAACGCTATTAATAGAGCAGGATTGCTACTCGCGAATTTTACGATATCCCAACGGTGAAAGAAGACTCACTAATATCCTGCATTTATGTGAACTCATTCATCAGGAGGCCTCACGCGGATCGCTGGCACCTGAGTCTTTATTGCTCTGGTTTAATCGTCAACGACAGCAGGAAACGCAAAACGAAGAAGCGCATTTACGCTTAGAGAGCGAAGATAATCTGGTTAAAATTGTTACGGTACATAAGAGTAAAGGCTTGCAGTACGGCATTGTGTTTTGTCCTTTTCTTTGGGATGACGCTCCCGACAGTAAGCCAGCTTATATTCCTGGTAAGCCGTTTTCTTTTCATGACCCGAATCAGCCTGGTAAATCGTGGTTGGTAATGAATGCACAAACGGATGAGCAACTAAAAGCATATTTAGTGGAAGAAAACTTTAGTGAAAGTCTTCGTTTATTGTATGTGGCACTCACTAGAGCAGAGTATCACTGCACATTGGTAACAGGCCACTTTAATCTAGCGCATAAATCTGCACAGAGTTGGTTGCTGTACGGCTCTGATATCGAAAAGCGTCAGTGGAGCTCTGACAGTGAATTAATTAAAGCCCTTACCATTGATGAACGCCTATCAAAACTTGAAACACTGGTAGAAAAGTCACAACAATCAATTTATCTGCAAGACCTTCCAGAGGCTGAAGAAATAATTGAGTCGAACTATCGGGAGGAGTCACCATCTGGAAAAATACGGAAGTTTAATCGTCACTTCAAAGCACCGAAGAAAATCACCAGTTACACAGGTATCACCCGAGGGCATTCTGTGGAATTACCAGACTACGATCTTTCCAGTAACAAAGCTGATGTATCGACAGAAGCAGCTGAAGGTATTGCTCAGATACGTGGCCGCGAAGCCGGTATTTGTCTGCACTGGTTATTGGAGCATCTTGATTTTACAAAACCAGTAGATGCGCAGCAGAGTTTGATTGAAGATGGTTTTAGACGGCATGGATTTCATCAGCTTGATATTCCTGAAATTATGCAATGGTTGCAAACGATTCTACTTACCAGGATTGATGCTGGTCAAAGTTTTTGCCTGGCAGATATTAAGAAACAACAGCGTATAGATGAACTGGAATTTCACTATCCGTTAGCACCGTTGAATCAAAACAAGCTCAAGGCATTACTGAAAAAATATTTAAAACCACCCGCCATACAAACCGCAATTGATCAACTCAATGTCGCTTCGGTTGGCGGTTATTTAAAAGGTTTTATTGATCTGATTTTTTGTCATCAGGATCGTTACTATTTGGTTGATTATAAATCAAACTGGCTCGGCGCTGATATTAAAGACTACGATGATCAGACGCTGACTGAGGAAATTGCCAATGCTCATTACTACCTACAGTATCTAATTTATACGGTGGCTTTACATCGATATTTAAAAGTCCGACTCAAGGACTATCAGTATAAAAAGCACATTGGTGGAGTCTATTATTTATTTTTGCGTGGCATGTCAGAAGAGACGGGGTCTCGTTATGGAATTTATTATGAGCTGCCTGCCGAAAACCTTATAGATTCGTTAAGTAATTTGTTTGAGCACGGGAGCTGAACATGACCGTAGCTCAACAAGTAGAATGGAACTGGGAAGCGCTGGATCACCAGTTGGCAAATTATCTTAGCCGTGTAGATAAAAATACCAGTCAGGCAGTAGAGCAGGCGGTAAAAATATTAAGTCATGAGGTTCGGCAGGGACATGTTTGTATTTGGCTGAATGATTTTTCTAATATTGAAGTTTCACCGTTGGAATGGACAGTTGACGTTACTGACTGGCGCAGCCAACTACTGAAAAGTTCTGCTGTCGGCCAACCCGGTGATACGACTCCGTTAATTCTGGATGAAAGTAACCATTTATATTTTCACCGTTATTGGCAATATGAGCAGCAGCTTGCGCAAGCACTAAAATCAAGGATTCATAGCGAACTCTCAATCCCGGAAGATAGCTGGTTTGATCAGCAGTTTAAAACCCTAGAGCTTTCAGAGCAGCAGCAAGAAGCAGTAAAAAAAGCACTAAGCCATAATTTCTCAATTATCAGTGGTGGTCCCGGTACGGGCAAAACAACAACGATCGCCAGTTTATTAGTACTGCTACATCGCTTTGACCCTGATGTGCGAGTGGGTCTTGCAGCGCCAACCGGAAAGGCTGCAATGCGTATGCAGGAAGCGATGCTGAAATCAGCGCAACAGTTTGATGCTGAAGAGGTTGTATTGCTAGAAACCCAAGCACAGACATTGCACCGGTTGCTGGGCTATCAATCAGGAAAGGTGACTTTTAGATATCAAAAAAGTAATCCGCTGCCTTATTCCGTGATTATTGTTGATGAAGCCTCGATGATCGATCTGGCATTAATCAATAAATTAATTTCTGCTGTTGCTCAGGGTGCTCGATTGATACTTATCGGAGACCACCACCAGCTAGCTTCTGTTGAGGCAGGTTCTGTTTTTGGAGATATTTGTGGTGACGGGAAGGCTAATGCTTTATCCGGCACGCTAACATTACTCAGCCAGAGTTATCGATTTAATGCAGGGCAGGGAATAGAAAAACTGGCGGAATCCATCAATGCTGGTAATAGTGATGCCGTCATCGAGATTTTAAACAGTGCTGAATTCCCTGAAATTGAATGGCTTGATCCTGAAGTTGACTCAAAGACCTGGCAGAAAAAATTAAAACTAAATGTTTTTCAGCAATTAGCTGCGATTAAAACAGCATCATCTGCAACTGAGAAGTTTGCTAAGTTAAGTCATTTTCAGCTGCTCTGCGCTCATCAGAAAGGTCGCTTCGGAGTTGCAGGAGTTACCACCGCTATTGATGATTGGATTCAGAAAAAAGAGCAGCTTGCGAATAAAACCTGGTACGACGGAAAACCCGTCATGATTAAAGAAAACGACTACCAGACAAAGTTATTTAATGGTGACTTTGGTTTAGTGGTTGCGGATAAAGATACAAAATTCAGAGTGGTTTTCCAAAGCTCAAGTGAAAGCTCACAGTCCTTGTCAATTTCAAGGCTACCTCCCCACGACAACGCCTGGGCTATTTCTGTACATAAATCTCAGGGATCAGAATTTGATGAAGTCATGCTGCTACTTCCGGAAATGGCTTCACCTGTGATCACCCGAGAATTACTTTACACTGCTGTGACTCGGGCAAAGTCGAAGATTACACTCGTCTCCAATGAGAAAGTGCTGCGCCACGCAGTTAAAAATCAGGTACAACGCCGTTCTGGTTTGGCAGATCGTTTAAAACTAAATCAAACAGAAGAGACCTCAGTGTCTTTGGAGCCTCAGCTCAAGCTGTTTTAAAATTTTTTAGAATAACCCGCAGAATGTTTTTAAGTAGCAATCTAAAGGTAGATTCTATGTACAGTATGATGCACGGGTACGGTCTCATTCATGTAACATTCGAGCAAATCCAACAAGACTAATCGAATGAACCCCTACGCTCACAGGCTGAAAAATATTCAGCCTTTTCACGTCATGAGATTACTCGCTGAAGCGCGGGTGCTCGAAGCTCAGGGGCGCGAGATTATCCACATGGAAGTGGGTGAACCGGATTTTTCAACCCCGCCGGCCATTTTAGCCGCCGGGCATCAGGCACTGTCGGATGGCAAGACGTTTTACACCCCTGCGCTGGGTCTGCCCGAATTGCGTGAAGCCATCGCACAATACTACGCTGACCGTTATCAAATTGAATTATCACCAGAGCGGGTGGTGGTGACTCCAGGGGCATCCGGCGCGCTACAACTGCTAATGGCTTTACTTGTTAACCCCGGTGATTCAGTGCTGATGACTGACCCCGGCTACCCCTGCAATCGAAACTTCGCCTGGCTCTATGGTGGTCATCCAATCAGCGTGCCAATAGCTGAGACTAATTTCCAATTAACCCTCGAAGGCCTACAGAGTTACTGGGAAATAGGCCAGACTCGCGCTGCGTTACTGACCACACCTTCAAATCCGACTGGCCAAATTATCCCTCTGAAAACCCTCGCTAAAATTCACGAATTTGTGCGGGCACAAAACGGGCATCTTATCGTCGATGAAATTTACCAGGGGCTGACCTACGGCGTGGACGAACGTAGCGCAGTGTCTTTAGGTGAGGACGTATTCGTCGTCAATAGCTTCTCCAAATATTTTGGAATGACAGGTTGGCGTCTGGGATGGTTAATTGCGCCACCGGACGCCATTCCCGAACTCGATAAGCTGGCGCAAAATCTATTTCTTGCCGCATCGACGCCTGCCCAGCATGCTGCTTTGGCAGCATTCAAACCAGAAACGCGAGTGTTGCTGGACGAACGGCGTGAGCGTTTTAAAAGACGGCGAGATTTTCTACATCCCGCACTGGAGAATTTAGGATTCAAGTTTCCGGTAAAGCCCGAAGGGGCCTTTTATCTGTTTTCCGATAGCTCAGCGCTAATCCCTGACAGTGATGTGCTGGCTAAAAATCTACTCAACGAAGCCGGTGTCTGTGTAACGCCGGGTGCAGATTTTTGCGCCTTGCAAGCAGAACGGTATATGCGGTTCGCCTATACCACCGGGATAGAAAAACTCGAACGGGGAGTAGAGAAAATACAGCAATATTTAAATGATAAACTTTGAATATAAAATGGCTACTATGTTTAGACATTGCCAGTCGTGATGCAACCACCGAAATAGGGGTTAATCTCATTAATAAATTACTGTTTATATTACTTATTGGCTTCCTTTCTGCTTGCAGTAGCGGAAGTTCTTCTGGCCCAGAAGCTGTAATTAACCCTGTTGCTACCTCGCTTGAGGATAATACAAATGGTACATGTACAAAGTTAAATCCACCCCTATTTAAATCACAGCAAGGTGAGGCAACATTTTATGAGATTGGTGAGCTTGGTAACTGTAGCTTGCCAGTCCCTGAAGATTTAATGATTGCAGCGATCAATAACACTCAATATGCAGGTTCAATCGCTTGTGGAACCTGTCTAGCAGTGTCTGGCCCCAGCGGAGAAGTGGTGGTAAAAGTTGTTGACCGGTGTCCAGAATGTCTACCTGGTGATCTGGATTTGAGTGAAGCTGCATTTGCAAAAATAGCCAACCCTGCTCAAGGCCGCGTTGATATTACCTGGAACGAAATACCTTGTGATGCGCTTGCGCCAGTTCAATATCAATTGAAAGCGGGTAGTAATCAATGGTGGGTGGCCATTCAAATCAGGAATCATCGCCACAGAATTGATACATTAGAAGCGCTAACCCCTAATAATCAATACCAGCTAATCCCCAGAAAAAACTATAATTACTTTGTGGCAGAAAAGGGTCTCGGTTCAGGTCCAATTACATTGAGAATTACAGATATTTACGGAAATATAATTGAAGATAGCAGTATTCCTGTGCAGGAAAATACTTTAATAAACAGCCATACACAATTTCCTGTTTGTGACAGTTAAGGGCATCTCTTAACGCTATTTGGTTACTCAGTTGTGATACCGCCTTCCAGTTTTAATAAAAATTCTTTACGCCAAATACCCCCACCATAACCTGCCATTTTTCCGTTTTTCCCAATCACCCGATGGCAGGGAATGATAATACTGATACGATTATTTCGATTCGCACTGGCGACGGCTCTCACTGCTTTGGGTCTATGAATAGCTTGGGCTTGTTGTTGGTATGAGCGCGTTTCTCCATAGGGAATGGCGCGTAATGCTTGCCAGGCTTGCATTTGGAATTCGGTTCCTTTTAGATCTAATGGGATATCGGAAAAACAATTTTTTCCTCCCTGAAAGTAGGTGGTTAACTGCGTACTCAGCAGAGCAAAGTGAGGACTATTTCCATTCATTACTTTGCATAAAAAGCTTTTTTCCACTCGTGGAATCTGGAATTCAAGCCGCTCTGTATCCGTGAACTCTAGCAAACAGATTCCCTTCTCGGTGGCACCCGCGAGTAATTCTCCAAATGGCGTGTTCATTTTGGTTAAAACCAGTGTGTTTTCATCCGCTGGGCTCTCGTCGGATAAAGAGTCATAGGTTGAGATAATGCTGTGGTCGAAGCGACTTTGATTCATGACAATGTGTTCCAAAGTTGGAAAGTAAGATAGCTGCGAAAAGGCGCTGCTGCTTGAGGCATTTCCGCGCTGGTCTGTTCTTCTTTAATGGCTTTTTTTATACCCAGATCCCCACCTAGATAAATATCAGGATCACTTAACCCCCGCATTCGGGCATATTCCGTTGTCCAGGGGCCAATCCCTTTGATCGCAAGCCAGTCGTTAGGATCAGAGCAATTATCAAACACCGAGTGATCCAGGTGGTATCTCGCCAAGTCACTCAGTGTTTGTTTACGTCTGCCAGGTATTTTAATAAAAGAAAAATCTGATGCAGCGATGCTGTTAAGCGATGGAAAATAGAGTTTACTATCTGAGGTTCTCGTACCGATCTTTTTTTCTCCCAATTCATCGGTGATGCGTTTAACCAGGTTTCGGGCAGCCATTACCGAAATTTGTTGTCCCAAAATAGCACGGACTCCAGCCTCAAAAACGTTCCATATTCCCGGCAATCTCAACCCGGGAATCGTCTGATTAAACCCTGCAGATTTTAAACACCGGTCAACTGCTTCACTATCGGTATCCAGATCCAGTAAGCGTCGAATATTAGTAACAACGGGTTTGAGTAAATGGACATTATCAATTTCAATTTGGACATCAAAGCGATGTTGCTTTTGATTATGAACTGCAGTGAACTCACCTTTACAGATACCCTGTGGTGTTTGCCAGCTAAAAGTGCGTCCATAAGATGCTTCATCAACCCATTCCAACCCTTCAATCATCCGCGCAGCAAAAAATGTCTGTAAATGTTTCCAATGATAAGGGGGGCGATAATAGAGTTTTAGAGAGACGGTGTTATTCGTAGTGAATGGTTGCTTTCTGATCTGAGAAGGATTCATCGAGAGCTGTTGCTTAAAGCAATCATTAAAACGGCGAATACTGTTAAAGCCTGAGGC
>CAZNYF010000076.1:0-14175 GCA_964577195.1 uncultured Thiotrichales bacterium
CTGACATTAGCGGCCCCGAGGCCATCTGAATTGCTGCGAAAATACTCACTGGTACAATAATCCTATTAAGGACTCCTCTTTTATTTTTTGAAACGTCTGAAAATACAACGTCTTATAGCCAACAATGTAGCAGCAATTCACAAGATGATCCGAGACTGACTTCAAAGATATCCATGAAGTGGGCAAAGGGCGTTCTCAATTAAACTAGTACTCCAACAATGTTGCTTTGATGGAGTACTAGAATAGCTCTTCTGCGTTTTCTGACACGTCCTGTGCGTAATTTTGCAGCGAATCGATTACTGGATTATCCCAGCTGCCAGTGACTGAAAAATTTCTAACCACGGTTTTATTGAAATCGACTCCCATACTTTCTGCCAGCTTATCAACCAGAAAAACCAATGCCCCGGTTTGTGGCCCGGCCAGCAGACCTGCTGCAATGGGTAACGACGATTTAATTTTTGGTGTGACTTCCAATTGTAAGTCATGTCGCTGCGTCAGCAGATTGGTTGATCCTGCAATATCTACATCTACCAGCGGACTGTCGATGCGCATATCTTCCATCACCAAATCTCCGTTACGCAGACTCAGGCCGCCACTCAATGTATCGAAATACAACCCTTCCTCAGACAGGTCTTTAAAATTTAGTGTCAGCCGACGAGGCAGGTTATTCAAACTCACCAGGCTGATTAGTCGACCTAACCCTGGCTCAACATTGTTGAGCTTTCCACTCTTGATACTAAGATCCAGATGACCGGATGCTGTTGCAAAATCGGGTGAGAAAAATGCGCCAGGCCAGGAAATATTGCCGCTCAGATTCCCAAGTCCATCACTTAAATCACTATCCACTCGCAGACTATCAAGCGCATTACCTGTGTTTACTGCTGTCAGCTGGATGGCAAGATCTGATTGCGATTGACCTTCAAACTCGTTCCATCGCCCATTCAGAATCGCTCGATAATGGTCATTGTTGATTTTAAGATGCTCGATTTTCATCCCGGACTTGGTCGGAATTGTTTTGAGATTCAAAGCACCCCAAGTTCGTTCCCCCAAACTGACTGATTCTATTTCAATATTCATGGCAGGGAATCTGGCTGGAGATATTGCTGACGTCTGTGTCACAGTTTGATTCCTTGTTGGTGCTTTTTTCGGCCAGTGCAAGAAACGTAGCTCGGCATTCATCTGACGATGAGCGTTCCATTCATCGGGAAGATCAAGCTTCCCCGCTAGCTCTTTAGAGTCAATCTCAAAATGCCACCTATGCAGATGCTTTTCGCCGTTCATTTTAGCGTTAGAGACTGCCAGAGAATCACTGAGGAAAAAGCGCCTAACGTCGAGATCGATCTTCCGCAAATCAAAACCACTGTTCGACTCAGGCTGACGAAGTTTTGCAGAGAGCGCCAGCCACGGTTGTAATCTTAATTCTGGCCATTTTCCCGTCAGAGCGATGCCCTGCCTAGGCTTCTTTGCAAGCGTGCCTCCGCCAAGCTGCAATATTCCTCGCTGTAATTTAAGTGCTTTTGACGAGCGAGATGCCTCTGAGGCTACCCTATCAAAATCAGCATCCAGAAAAATTCTATTACCCAACCATAACTTGAGATTCGGTTGATCCGTCAGTTCATAAACAAGCGACAATTTTCTGCGTATATTTGCTTGTTTTGCAAATTCGTCTGGTAATTGCAGAGCCATACCATATAAATCTGATGACACTTTTAAGCTCAGTGCCTTACCATTATTACGGTTTTCCGTTGAGGGGATAGTGAGTTCGCTTTTCCACATACTGCTGCCGGAAGCCACAATTCCCAAGGGTGTTTTCAGCGCAGGTAACAAAGCGGGGGCAGAAAAATCACCCTGGCTCTCAATCAAGAGATTACGCGCTTTATCTGTACCAATATTGGTTGTAATTTGTCCACCACGAAATTTGGCTGTGAGCCCACTGGCGCGGTAGTTGCTTTTACCATTATTAGTATCAAAGGCCACCACACCATTAACCTGTTCAAACTCCAGATTGTTCCGAGGTAGAGTAAAATGATTGTTTTCCATTGTCACATAGCCATGGAAATCGGGCGTTTCCCGCGGTACAATTTTTTTACTCAGCGGCAGTTTTAGCGCCAGCTGTAGCTGTGCATTGCCGTGACTTTCAACTGAATCCAGAAAAGCGTCCATATTGCCAACCAGTGGGGACTGACGTAAAAACCCCAGCAGATCGCTAACATCACCGTGTGCTGCTCCATTGATGTTTAAACGACCGAGAAACAGGTCTTCTATTATGACCTCTACCGGACCAAGCGTTGCATCGAGTAATTTCCCATGATTGATATCTGCCTGTAATCGAGCATTATCAAAGCGTACTTTGCCGCGAAGATTGCGTGCATCCGGCCAGTCATTGCGGTAATGAAGCTGCGCCGCCTCAACATCAAATTTCGCAACCATGCTGGCTTTGTTTGATCGAAAATCCGCACGACTCAATGCACCGTGATAACTGACAATACCATTTTTGGCAACACCACTAATCAATGCATGTCTTAGCCAGTTGCGGGCTTTTTTACTGCGCAGCTTGGCGTAAGGGATGTACTTCTTTACTACGCTAGCCTGAAGCTGTGGCACGATCATTTCAAGATCCAGACGGGGAGCTTTCTTTTTTGCCAGCCCCCTCTTGTCGAGTACCAGCTGCAATGTGCCTGTGGAGGAAAAATCCTCATTCATCAGCTTTAACCGGTCGAGTGAGACCTTGAAATTCTCCTCTGATTGCTGCCAGGCAATATCCGTCTGTAAACTATCCAGACTGATATCGTGACCGAAAATTTTGCGGCTGTCGAAGTCAACCACGGCATTAGAGATTATTGCGTCACCACCTTGTTGATCAAATGAAATACTGCCAGATACAGCACTTGCACCGGGAACTAACTGAGCTGCTTGCCAACTAAAATCTTCTACTGCGGCAGCAAGCCTGTAGCCCGATAGTGCGCCATTGGTGGTGGTGGTTTTAAAATCAAAATCAACTAACTCACCCTGCGGGTTCGTATCGAGTAACAATTTAGCCCAACGACCTTGATATGCAGGTGATAGCGCAGCCAGACGTAATAGCTCACCACTATCAAGCAGATCTATATGCCCAGACCAAGTACTCTGGCTGGTTGCATCCACTGTCCATTCATCAATAACTTTTTGATAGGCGAGGCTCAGACCATTAGAAGGCCAATGTCGTCTCGCTGTGACGATATCCATCTGGTCAAGATCGAGCTGCCAATCGTTCAATTTTCCACGCAAGCTGAGGTTGGCTCCAATTTGATCAACAAATTCATACCGCCCCGCCGCACCAGAACCTTCATCGCCATCAAAACGTAAATGGTGAGCATCAAACTCACCGGTCATGACCAGACCCGCTGATTCAGTCCAGTCACCCCATAATTCAAGATTAAGTTCGCCAGCGCTCACTGTAGGTAACGGTTTTGGCAGGGTAAAAGGAATCCCCTGAACATCAATAGACTCACCCTTTAAATACACTTCTGTCTGCCATGCACGCATGTCTTCAATGGGGCCTTTGGTTTTGGCGATCAGGTGAACTTGTTCACCGAGGCTCTGCGGCAGGTTGATATGAGAATCAATGAGCAGAGAGTTGTTAGTGATTTGTAGATCGAGTTGCTCCGCATCAAATGCAAATTTTTGGTTTAGCAGCTGATCATTCCAGAGCACATGAATATCGCGGAGATTAAGGGTGAGTCCTGCAAGCTTTTGTAACGAAGCGGTCTGCAACTTAGCATTTTCCTCACGCGCAAACTCGAAGCCTCGAAACAGTAACTGGCCTTCTTTGGTACGCACTATTTCAATTTGGCTGCCACGTAGAATTAGAATTTCGGGTACAAAACGTCCTTGCACGAGACTCTTCCAAGGATCGATTTTCAGCCGGATTCGATCAAATTTTGCTATGGGTTCGCCTTTGTCCAGATCTCCGATTACCACGTTGTTCAGTTTGATCAGGGGTTTGATGCCCGCCCAGCTAGCTTCAATATTGCCCAGACTCACGGGGTAGTGGATGATCTCTTCCATTTGCTCGGCGATTACATCGCTAAACTCATTCGCAAAGGGTAGTACCAGTCGTGATAATGACAGCAGCACCGCCAGCACAATCACCACCTCGGACAGCAAGGCCCAGCTCAAGGAAGCACTATGGGTGAGGATCAATTTCATCCTGAAGGAGGACTTAGAGTGCAGTGAACGAGGTATGCACTAGACAGGCACAACATCGAACTGATCTTGGTGATACTGGGTTTCGACCTGATATTTGATCGGTAAATCAATGAATTGCTGTAATTCAGCCAAACTGGCTGATTCCTCATCCAGTAACAAATCCACGATTTCCTGAGAAACCAACAACAGCAGTTCACTCACATCGAATTGGCGCGCTTCGCGTAAAATTTCCCGAAACAATTCATAGCAGGCAGTTTCTGCAGTTTTAACGTAACCCCTGCCCTTACATACGGAACAGGATTCGCAAAGGACGTGCTCCAGACTTTCGCGGGTACGTTTGCGTGTCATTTCCACCAAGCCCAGCGATGACAGCTCACACACCTGACAGCGCGCATGATCTTTATCCAGATATCGTCCCAACGCACGCAATACATGCTGACGATGCTCTGGCTCGTTCATATCAATAAAATCAATAATGATAATACCGCCTAGATTTCTCAGGCGTAACTGTCTGGCGATAGACTGAGCCGCTTCAAGGTTCGTCTTAAAAATCGTTTCTTCGAGGTTTCTAGAACCGACAAAGCCACCGGTATTCACGTCGATAGTGGTCATCGATTCGGTTTGATCAAACACCAAATGCCCACCAGATTTAAGCATAACCTTGCGTTTCAACGCCTTGAGAATCTCATCTTCAACATTGTAAAAATCAAATAGTGGACGCTCACCCGAATAATGCTCCAACCGATTCACCATTTCTGGCACATAAGCCTCGGCAAACTCAAGCACATCTCGAAACGACTCACCTGAATCAATTTTGACACCTTCGCAATCGCTGCCAACCATATCTCTAAGGGTACGTTTTGCCAGGGGCAAATCGGAGTACACGCACTGACCCGGTTTTGCGGTTTGTTCGCGCTCAATCAACTTAGCCCAGACGCGATCCAGAAACGCCATGTCGTGAATCAAGTCTTCATCAGGCACGCCCTCAGCGGCTGTTCTGAGGATGTATCCCTGAGATTTCTCACCGCGTTGATCCTGTACAAGTTGACGTAATCGCTCGCGCTCGGCGCTATCTTCAATGCGCGTCGAAACGCCAATAGAGCCGCCATATGGCATCAGCACCAGATAACGCGAAGGAATAGTGACGTGGGTTGTGAGCCGCGCGCCTTTAGTGCCAAGCGGATCTTTCACCACCTGAACCAGCAGCTTTTGTCCTTCCTGTAAAAGACTGTTAATTGGCAGTGGCTGATCCAGCTCCGCGCGTTCTTCACGCGTCGCCGGAATCACATCAGATGCATGTAAAAAGGCAGCACGATCCAAACCTATTTCGACAAATGCCGCTTCCATCCCGGGTAATACCCGACAGACTTTACCCATGTAAACATTGCCAACAATACCTCGGCTGCGCGTACGTTCAATCGCAACTTCTTGCAACATACCCGCTTCAACAAACGCAACACGGGTTTCTTGTGGCGTTACATTAATCAAAATCTCAGTGCTACTCATTATGATCTACTCCCGTGGTGTAGCACCGGAATACTAAAGTCCTTTAGCATTACAGCAGTTTCGAATAGTGGCAGCCCCATAATCGCCGAGTAACTGCCTGTAATTTTCTCTATAAACACCGAACCAATGCCCTGAATGGCATAAGCGCCTGCTTTACCCTGTGGCTCGCCACTTTGCCAATAATGTGTAATATCAGAATTACTCAATAAGCGAAAACTCACTTCTGATGACACCACAGTGGAAGCAACTTTGTCATCCCTCTGTAGTGCGATACCGGTGTGCACAAAATGAGACCGGCCTGAGAGTTTTTTTAGAATTGTCATTGCATCATCAAAATTAGCTGGCTTACCAATAATTTCCCCATCCAGATCAATACTCGTATCTGAACCGATCACCACTACTTTCTCGTACAAGCCAGCAACCGCAGCCGCTTTCTCAATTGCCAAGCGTAAGACAAAATCTTGAGCCGATTCGTTCAACTTCGCTGTTTCATCAATATCAGCAGGTACAACCAACGGTTGCAAACCAATTTGCTGTAATAATTCCAGCCGCCGTGGTGAAGCAGAAGCCAAAATCAATGGAGGATCCGACATTATGCCTCGCTTATTCTGAACGGAATCTGAAGAACTTAGTGGTGGGTCTATTGTAGCTTAATTTCGGGAGATCAGTAGCTTACGAAACTTATCAGCCACAACTCTACATTCGCCATTCTTGCTCATTACAATAACCTTGAACCTAAAAACCGCAGTTGGGCGCGGAAAAGACGCGTAAGATCACAGCTCTCTTGCATCCTGCAACCGCTGTATTAGTGCATCCATGCACGTCATTGGCGTACATGGTGAATCAGAAAAACGCATGATCACCTGATTGGTGATAAGCGGTTTTTTCTGGTTTGCCAGGTTCGTCAATAGCTTGCGTGGACTTGCGCGATCCAACAGCGGTTTTTAGGTTGAGTAGCTCTAACGGTTAAAAGCGTGTTAAAACGATATCTCGCCCTCTGAGAGCTTCAAATAATACCGGCGAGTAAGCAGAGTCCATACTTACCAGGAAATACATCATTATGTTGGAAAAACTTGAAAACTGGTTACTCGAATTTGGTCCTGAACTCAGCGGCTCTGACGCCAGTTCATCATTCGATATATCCGCCGCCATTGCCATTTTAGGCACGCTTGTCCTGAGTGTAATCTCCGCATATTTGGCAAAACACTTCCTTGTACCAGCGCTCAGCTACTTTATCGCTAAATTCAACACAAAATGGAAGGATACCGCGCTACGCCAAAAACTCTTACAGCGATTAACATATCTGGCCCCTGCGCTCGTATTATATCTTCTTCTGCCACTCTCACTGCAAGGTTATGAGTTACTTGGCAAGCTCATCAAAAGCGGCCTGGTAATTTATATAGTCATCGTTTTGATGCTCGTGATCGATGCCTTTCTAAATACCGTTGAGGATATTTACAAAAGCCGCAAAAAAGCCAATAGAGTGCCCATTAAAAGCTTTATTCAAGCGATAAAAATAGTCGTGTATTTCATCACAATCATTTTTGTTATTTCTATTCTCCTCAACAAAACACCCGTTTATTTGCTCAGTGGTATTGGTGCATTGGCTGCGGTCATGATGTTAGTGTTTCGTGATTCACTATTGGGCTTTGTAGCGGGAATTCAGCTAGCTGCCAATAAAATGGTCGCGGTAGGCGATTGGATTGAAATGCCAAAATACGGGGCAGATGGTGATGTGCTAGAAGTCGCACTGACAACGGTTAAAGTGCAAAACTGGGATAAAACAATCACTACCATTCCAACCTACGCCTTGATCAGTGAATCCTTCAAAAACTGGCGGGGTATGGCAGAGTCTGATGGTAGACGTATCAAACGCGCACTACATATTGATATGAATAGTATTAAATTCTGCGATGAAAAGATGCTATCGCGTTTTGAAAAAATTCAATATATCGCTGAATACATTGAGGAAAAGAAAAAGCAGTTACAAACCTTTAACCAGTCAACGAATGTTGATCACTCCAGTCTTGCCAATGGTCGACGTTTGACCAATGTCGGTACATTTCGGGCTTATATAGAAGCCTATTTGAGCCACCATCCGATGATAAACAAGGAAATGACTTTCCTTGTTCGACAACTCACTTCCACACAACATGGCTTGCCGATTGAAGTGTATGTGTTTAGTAAAGACAAGGCCTGGGAAAACTATGAAAGCATTCAAGCGGACATTTTTGATCACCTTTTAGCCGTGTTAACAGAGTTTGATCTGCGAATTTACCAGAACCCCACAGGTGCAGATTTTCGTCACTTGGCTCTTTAATGACACCCTATTTTTACAGAGGGTTATCATGTGAGTCGCCGTATTGAGTAGCTAGAACATTAATTTAAGAACGGAATTAAACTTGTGAATAATTTTATTTGGACATCGATCATTGCCTCAGTTGTTTTGACTGTCGTGTTGAATATTCTACCGCTATTGTTCCCCAATGCAGCGGCCAAGGCGCAGCGAAAACTAGAAGACAATGCCAAGCGCGCTATTGAGCAACACGAAGATGGAGACCGGCCACGGGTTAAAGTTTTCTTTCCATGGAAGGTGATGATTATTATTTCACTAGTACTGACGGTATTGGTTAATCTTGTTGGACTATTCTCAAACTGATTTAGCCATTTCGCGATATTTGGACTGGGTTCGGCAATCCGGGAGGACACCACTGAGAATTACTCTGGGATCAAACCATATTTTGCCAAAAATATTTACTTATTTTCTATTTTTTTAAGTCTGTCGCGTATGGATACTTTTGCAAAGGAACTGGTTTTTCACAATCCAAATGGACTAAAATCCGGTCCTTTTTTTCTCATTTTTTGTTTCAACAAATCAGGTGATTAATTTATGAAGTTCAAGATGCTACGCCACGCAGCACTAGTAGAGGGCACAACCTTAGTGCTGTTAGTCCTTATCGCAGTACCTTTAAAACACTTGGCAGGAATACCAGAATTCGTTTCTTTTATGGGGCCAATTCATGGAGTGTCTTTTTTAGTTTATCTTGCCATGCTAACAATGTTTTTGACCGCTAATCGTATAACGATCACGAACTGGGGAATCGGACTCATTGCCGCATTTATCCCCTTTGGCAGTTTTATTTTTGAGCGTAAAGTACTAAGACAGAAAAACGATTAATTTTCGCTGTCATGCACGATGGTAAGGATGATTTTTTAAAATCGACCAGGCACGATAGATTTGCTCTGCGACAATCACTCGCACCAACGGATGAGGGAAGGTCAACGGAGAAAGTGACCAGCGAACATCTGCGGCGGCGATGCAATCAGCATGCAGCCCTTCGGGGCCACCGATGAGTAGACACTGGTCGCGTCCTTGCGCCATCCAGTTTTTCATATTGCTGGCTAAATCTTCGGTACTCCAGGGTTTGCCGGTAACTTCTAAGGCGATCACGCCGCAGCCTTTGGGAATGGCGCTGAGTATTTGCTGGCCTTCTTTTTCCAGCAGTTTTTTAATCGGAGCGTTTTTGCCGCGTTGCTGGGCGTTGATTTCTTTTAGCGTTAACGAGCATTCCGCGGGCATCCGACGTGCATATTCTTGATAGCCCTGCTCTACCCAGGCAGGCATTTTGCTACCCACAGCGATCAGGTTAATTTTCATGGAAGGTTAAGGGACGAATAAACAATAACTTAAATAATCTGGCTTGCACCCAAAGGGCATAGCAACTTTTTGTCCCAGATTGAGCGCTCTCAAATCGTTGCGTAGAGCGACTCGGCAATTGCTCCTGCATTGCCCTACTACTCCACATCCTTGTGGATATATAGCCTCTTGAGGGCACCCAATCTGAAACAAAAACTCTGCGCCATATTGCTCAAGTTATTATTCACTCGTCCCTAAGCCGCGGAATCGCCGTTCGATTTTGCCTTTTTTTCTTCGCTGGAAGTTTCCCAGAGTTTTTCGAGATTATAAAAGTCGCGGATATCCTGAAGCATCACATGTACCACCACATCACTAAGATCAACCAGCATCCATTCCATCGCTTGCTCACCTTCAGTGCCAAGCGGTTGATGACCTGCATGCTTGGCTTGCATAACCACTGAATTGGCGATGGCTTTAACATGGGTGGTTGATTTCCCGGTGGCAATAATGATCACATCGGTCATCGAGGATTTACCGATCACATCAATGGTTTTAATATCAATCGCCTTGAGGTCTTCGAGTGCGTCGATAACCAGTTTGATCAATTCTTCTGGTGGCTTTATTTGTTTTTCAGTCATAAATTATTAATCATTTAATGTCATGTTTTCGGTATCTGGCATTAAATACCGTACCGAATTACCTGCTTTAATCAGTTGACGAATCTTAGTTGAAGAAATATCCAGTTGGGTTACTTCCGCTTGCAAAATTTTTCCATGATTGGCGCTTTTTAGCTGCGCTGCATTTTCTACTATCAGCTTATCTAGATACCCCTCTGGAAAAAGACTTTTGTCTATTTCAGCATCGGGGCGACGCATAATAACAATATTTGTCAGCTGTAGAATATCTTTCCAGCGTTTCCATTTTGGCAACCCGGCAAAAGCATCGGTTCCCAACAGCATGACAAAGCCTTGCTCATCGCCATAACGCTGACGTAATTCCTGCAAGGTATCGACCGAATAGGAAACCCCGCTGCGTTCCAGCTCACTCGCTTCGGCGACAAATCCGGGTTGTGCAGCAATTGCGTTTTTCAGCATCACCAAACGCTGTTTAGCGGGCAATCGGGGTTGGTTTTTATGCGCTGCATGGTTAAGAGGAATAAAACGAATTTCATCCAGAGATAAAAGCTCTTTTATTTCCAGTGCAGGACGCAGGTGACCAAAGTGAATCGGATCAAACGCACCGCCAAACAGTCCTATCACGTGCTATTCCCGTACTTGACCATCGCCGAAAACGACATACTTTAGGGTCGTTAATCCTTCCAGCCCCACGGGTCCACGCGCATGTAATTTATCGGTGCTGATACCAATTTCTGCACCCAGTCCGTATTCAAACCCATCGGCAAAACGGGTTGAGGCGTTGATCATTACCGAGCTGGAATCCACTTCTCGCAGAAAGCGTCGAGCCTTTGTGTAATTTTCTGTAATGATGCTGTCGGTATGATGCGAGCCATAATTTTCGATATGCTCAATCGCTTCATCAATGCTATCAACCACTTTAATTGAAAGTACCGGGGCTAAATATTCGGTGCCCCAATCTTCCTCAGTCGCAGCGGTAATACCCGGCAGCACTGCCAGCGTTTTTTCACAGCCGCGTAACTCCACATCCTTTTCATCAAACAGGCTTTTCAGTCGTGGTAACATTCTCGCGGCGACAGAGCTGGCTACCAGCAAGGTTTCCATCGCATTGCAAACACCGTAGCGATGCGTCTTTGAATTCAATGCAACATCCAACGCCTTTTGCTGCTCGGCATCATCGTCGATATACACATGGCAAATGCCATCTAAATGCTTGATTACCGGTATACGCGAATCTTTGCTTACCCGCTCGATCAGTCCCTTGCCGCCGCGAGGAATAATCACATCGACAAACTCGGACATTTGCAATAGTTCGCCCACCGCCGCTCGATCAGCCGTTTCAATCACTTGCACTGCTGTCTCTGGCAACCCGGCTTTTTCCAGCCCCTGACGGATACACTTGGCAATTGCCTGATTGGAATGAATCGCTTCTGAACCACCTCGCAAAATTGCCGCGTTGCCTGATTTTAGACACAGCGCAGCAGCGTCCGCGGTCACATTCGGGCGAGATTCGTAAATGATACCGATGACACCCAGCGGTACGCGCATTTTACCCACCTGTATTCCGCTGGGACGGTAATCCAGATCGCTCATTGCACCAACGGGATCGGGCAATGCGGCAACCTGGCGCAATCCTTCAGCCATGCCATCAATGCGCTCATCCGTCAGCGCCAGACGATCCAGCATGGCATCATTCAGACCGTGCGCTTTGCCCGCAGCAAGATCCAGAGCATTCGATTTCTGTAGTGATTGGCGGCCAGATTCAAGCGCCAGCGCGGTTTCCAGTAATGCCGTGTTTCGCGCAGCGGTATCTGAAGCAGCAATTTGGCGCGCAGCCTGGCGCGCAGCCTGGCCAACTTCCAGCATGTAAGCCGGGATATCAATTAAATTTTCAGGGTTTGCGCTCATGCATTATTCGCCAGTCTTTGTTGACACATTGGCTGGATGACAGGCTCACCTGCAATCCAGAGAAGCAATTGTAACAACTCATCCCACACATTGCCCTGTCTCAAGCCCTTATTTAATTTATCCAGATCAACACAGCAGCCAAGAATGCTCGCCCAGATCGCGGCGGAATGTCGATTACCTGCACGCGCAACCATCGATTTACGCTGACCCCAGATTGAATTCAACGCGACCGATGGATCCTGTCGCGCCGCTTGCAAGCTAGAGTAATCCGATAAAATGCGCACATCGCGGGTAATCGCCCAGAGAATTTGTACCTCATGCACACCCTCACCCTGTAAGCCGCGCAAAATCTTAATACAGCGATGGCGATCGCCCATCAATGCCGCATCAATCAGCTCAAACGGATCATAGCGCGCTGAATCCGCTACGGCAGCTGAAATGGCTGCCACATCCAACGCTCCGGGCTGGCGAATCAAACTGAGTTTTTCAATCTCCTGCACCGCTGCCAGCAAATTACCTTCCACTCGCTCAGTTAACAATCGCGACGCATCGTCATCCGGCGTAAATCCCGCCTTGCGCAGCCGCTCCACCACAAACCGCAACGTCGCCGCAGCATCCAGATCCCAGATCTGCATCGAGGCACCCGCCTTATCCAGTGCCTTCACCCAGGCACTATTACGACTCCCCTTATCCAGCTTGCCAGAATGAATCAGTAGAATATTATCTTCCGGTGGATTCGTCGCATACTCCCGCAACGCCTTACCGCCCACGCGCCCTGGCTTGCCTGTCGGCATTCGCAGCTCGATTAACTTGCGCTCCGCAAACAGCGACATCGCCGCCGCCTCGCCCATCAACTGCGACCAGTCAAACCCTGGCTCCAGCGTCAAAACCTGCCGCTCGGTATACCCTTGCATCGCCGCAGCCTTACGAATCGCATCGCCAGCTTCCATCATCTGCAACGGCTCATCGCCGGTTAACAAATAGATCGGCACCAATGTTTTTTGCAGGTGACCAGCGAGATTTTGCGGGGATAATTTCATTTCAGTGATCTTATCGCGCCAAGTGTAATCAGGTATACCCTGAGTCTTATCCAATATGAAATGAGTTTGGAGATAAAAACCGTTCTGTTCATGATAATCACCCATGGTGACTTACATGAACGAGTATTTTGACTGCAATGCCGGCGTCGCCTACAATGACATCTCTTCTAAACATCAATAGAAACTAAGTATGGCAAGCTTAAGCATCCGAAATCTTCCTGGTGAGGTTCATACCGCATTGCGTGTTCGCGCTGCAAAATCTGGTTGCAGCATGGAAGCGGAAGCGCGCGCCATTCTCTCGCAAATATGTTTGCCAGAAATCGAGGAGAGGGAATTTTCCAAGCTACAGTCGTTAGTGAGTGAGCTTTATCATCATAAAAAACCAGCCCATGTCGTTGATGATCTGATTAAAGAACGCCGGGCAGAAGCCAAAGGCGAATGATCAAACCAAATATCGTCCTAGACGCATCCGCATTACTCGCCTATCTTTTTAAAGAAACAGGCCATGAAATCGTCGCAGAGCATCTTGAGCATAGCTGTATTTCCAGCGTTAATATGCTGGAAGTCGCCACACGGTTTCATCGTGACGGCCTCTCTCCCGAACCCGTAATCAAGATGATTCAAGATTTAGGAATACCGATTATCCCATTCACCAAAGAGCATATTCTCTCTTCCGCATTATTAGTAAACCAGGTCAAACAATATGGACTTTCGATGGCCGATAGAGTTTGCCTCGGCTTGGGAATGGATTTAAATCTGCCTGTTCTAACCGGAGATACCGTCTGGGCAGAATTGAAACTGAGCAATCAAGTCATTTTGTTCAGGAATTCTGATACTTGAGTAATCGCCCACTCTCAGAAAACTAGCCAGAGTTTTCGGTGAACAATATGTCCCGGTTTGCTCCATGTTCGTAGGACTACGTCTTAGAAAGACGCCCCTGTATTTGTTTGAGTTATGTCCTTTCCTGCCTCTTCGGTGGAGCAACTTATTAAGCTATATTATTTTTTCCCCAGGAATGTCTACCTTCCGATGATGCTGAACACAGTCACGAAGATGTAACTCATCAATCAAGTCGTGACTACGTCCTTGAAAAATTTCACCTCATTTTTCTGGGTAAAATATGGCTGTCCTCGTCTGCTATTAGCCAAACTAAGAGAAAACTCGGGACGTGTTATTGAGTTAAGTTTGGAACTGGAACAGATGATTTTTATCAGGCACTGGTGACAGAGCCTTGGATTTGATTGTGCTACTTGTCAAGAGA
>CAZNYF010000077.1:0-14115 GCA_964577195.1 uncultured Thiotrichales bacterium
ATTCTATGTACTAGCGCGAGACCATTCATCCCGAAATTTTAACAGCTGAAGAAATCCACAGCTCTCTATCGGAAATATTACAGGGATAAAGCGGAGAATCATTTTACGGTTTCAGAAAGGCTGGTATCTTCACGCGCTAGCGTTATAACAATAATAAAAACTGCGCATGAAACAAATAGAAAACGTCCGCGTTAATCAGGCGGGATTTACGCTTATCGAACTCATATCGGCAATGGCAATAATGATGTTAATGGTCACTATTGCGGTTCCTAGCTTGTTGGATATGGTGAGAAATAATCGCCAAAGCACCACGCTTAATGCTTTGTCGCATAGCTTTTATGCGGCTCGCAGTGAAGCGATATCGCGTGCGCAGGGGATTTCGTTGTGTCCTAGCAGCAACTTTTCAAGTTGCTCTGGGGGCACTACCTGGCAAAACGGTTGGATTATTTTTACCGACGCTGATCGCGATGGTGTGGTTGATTCGGGCGTTGATTCTGTGCTGAAAGTATTTAATAAGCTGGGTGGTGCGGCTACGGTAACGGCATCAACCCGCGTCACTTACTCGCCGGTTGGCACAGTGCAGGCAGGTAGTGGTGCGATGACGCTGTGTGACAATCGGGGTGTCAATAGTGCGCGTGGCTTGAGGTTGGTAACGACAGGGTTTGTTGACTACCTGAAGGATACGGATGGTGACAATATTGTGGATGATGGAGCGAGTTCACCAACGAACTTGAGTTGTACCTGATTTCTAGAAGGAGTTTAATTTGAATACCGAGAATGGATTCTCAATGGTGGAGATTTTGGTCAGCATGGTAGTGCTGTCAATTGGATTATTAGGTTTGGCGCGGCTTGAAGCACTCTCTACGCGAATGAATCAATCTGCCTACTTTCGGACTCAGGCGAGCTTTTTTGCACAAGACATGATTGCAAGAATGCGTGCCAATCAGCCAGGCGTCGAAAATGCTGACTACAACGGTCTGCCCGACCCGCAAAGAGTTGCTGATTGCCTGACGACGACAGGCTGTAGCGGTACGGATTTAGCCAATAATGATGCGTTTGACTGGAATCTTGCTCTGGCTGCGACGCTGCCCTCCGGGCAAGGAACCGTTTGTGTAGACAGCACGCCTGAGGACGGCACAAATACGGCCGCCACTGGCTGTGATGGCATCGGTAACATTTCTGCTATTAAAGTCTGGTGGCTGGATGACCGCACCGGTAATGGATTGCTACGTTTCAGCACCAGTTTTCAGCCATGAATAAAATGATTTCTTCTTCCCGGTCATCACAGCGGGGTGTCAGCATGGTTGAGCTGATGATCTCTGCAACTCTGGGGTTGATAGTGATGGCCGGGGTGACTCAAATCTACATTAATTCAAAACAAAGTCAGCGTAGTAACAATGCTGTTTTTCGATTGCAGGAGAATGGGCGTACCGCCATTTCCATAATGACCAACACTGCGCAGATGACGGGCTATATCGCTGATCCCAGTGCTTCTCCGGATAGCGTATTTTCGGCCTCAGGCGCTTTTACTGTTGGAGCGGCGATTACGGCGACTAACAACGACAGTGATATCAACAACGACATCAAAGACAACACCGATTGGTTTGTTGTTCGCTACCAGGGGAATTCCGATGACAATCTGGTACTCGATTGCATTGGTAATGCACTTCCTGATGCTGATCCCGCCTTTCCAAATGACGTTTTTCCGATGATTTTCGGTATCTCTGATGATAACCGGTTGTTCTGTGAACCTGGCTCCCTCGGTTCAAGTGCTCGCGTAACCATCGCCGATGGCGCAGAAGATCTGCAGGTGCTTTACGGGGTGGATTCAGATGCTGATCAAGCCGCTAATTTCTATGTGAGTGCTGATTCTGTCGCCGATTTTTCAACCGTCGTCAATCTTAGAATAACCTTTTTGGTTCGCAGTAGAGACAGGGTAACAACCGGGCCTATGGCATTTACCTACAACGGCGTGACCACTACAGATCCCGGAGATCGACGTATGCGATTCGTTTTTAATACCACCATCACGCTGAAAAATATTTCTAATGGGTAATCATCAAATGTATCACTCGGGTTTTAGCCAACACAGACAATCTGGCGTGGTTCTGGTAGCTGGTCTGTTCTTTCTCATCGTGCTGACGTTGGTGGCTGTTGCGATGGTCAAGAATGTCACGCTACAGGAGAAAATTGCAGGTAACGCTCGCGAGAAGTTAGTTTCATTTGAGGCGGCAGAGCTAGCGCTGAAAATATCCCGCAGACATTTGAATAGCAATCCCAAGGTGCTTGCCTTTTACCACGCAACCGGCGACAACGCAGCATCAGGCCTTTACCCGGTAGATGCGAATGCTGCAGCCCAGCCGTGGGAAGCAAGCGACGCCTGGACCGGGGCGGCTTCGCTAGCCATCAGCGATACTCAAAATGTACCTGCCAATGTTCGTTTGTCGCAAGACGAAATTACCCAGCTCAAGCTGCATGATGCTCCACGTTACATGATCGGTTTAGTCGGAGAACAGGATATGGATGGTATGGATAGCGGAATCACGCAGAAGTTTTTTATTTTCTCCGCAACAGCACACGCTAATAGTGGGCTGCCAAATATAAAAACAACGCTGCAAGCCCGGGTTGTAGAAGCACTTTAGTGGCTAGAATAATGACTGGAAATATGAAATTAAACCTGATTTTTTTGAGAATCGCCTTGCTGGTGACACTCGGATTTCCTACGTTGGTATCGGCTAGTGGTGAAGTGTCGGTTATCTATACAGAAGAAGAAAAAGGATCGGAGAATGCTGCCTTTAACCAGTACATAACGGATGGAAAGGATTATCGTTGGGGGGTAGGGCGCAACCTGAAAATTACTGGGTTTAGATACAACGATAAGGATTACGATTACCGCTCTGTTGCCAATAGTGTCGTGATTCGACGCATCGATAATGATGAGTCAACCGGGGAACGGTGCGCTCTTTTTGCTGAACGCGATGGCAGTAATAACCGGCGATTTCTTCCTGACTATCCTGATGATGGTACTGGCTCCGGAAACTGCGATCTGGCCGAGGTCATGGGCGGTAGAATCATCAACAGAGGTGTGCTGGATTTATTCGCTAATGCTGAAAACTCTTATGGCAGTCACAAAAATATTGAAAGAGTGGATTTCATTACCTCCGGCGGAATTGTGGCACCGATTGATGCTGATGATCTTTCTGAAGCGGGTCATGTTGCCACCGAAAAGTCAGGGAATAATCCCGTTCAGATCGCCGCAATTTTAAGCCTGGATATTGGTGGCGACCCTGCGAAATATGGCCCCTTAGTGATGGTTAACCCTAGAAGCAAAAAATGTTCAGGGGTTTGCTATGGGAAAACCAATATCCGTACCCATAATTCATTCCTGGCCAATGAAGAGCATGCACCGCAAAGCGGTGTTTACTATACGGGAAAAGCGCATAGGGAATACCTGGGGATGGCATTCATCTCGCTGGAAGATCTGGGGATTACCGCTGGGCAGACATACTACGGTTTTTCATATTTCGGGACTGATGTCGATGCGGATCTTCATGATCTGACGGATCCGGGAAGTTTTCCACTGGATTCCGAAGGTCAGACTGTGAATGGTCCGGGCCAGGCGGATGTTTATGGTGGCACTGCTGGTGTATTCGTCGAGGAAAATGTAGCGATTGAGGTGCCTGATGCGGAAGGTGACGGTGATCCGGAAGGTGACGGTGATCCAGAAGGTGACGGCGATCCGGAAGGTGACGGCGATCCGGAAGGTGATGGTGATCCGAAAAGTGACGGTGATCCAGAAGGTGACGGTGATCCGGAAGGTGACGGTGATCCAGAGAATGATTCTCAGGTTCTAATAGCGCCCAATATGATGATCATCTTCGGTAATGCTTATTCCATGAACAGGGAAATGGATGATCAGTCATACCCGAATCTGGATGTTAATGATGATGGTGGTACCTATGATGAAGCATTTCGATTTAATGACAATGCCTATGAGAACAATCCAGCCGATGGAGATGCAGGGCAACCGATCAATTTAAGCCTCTTCGCAAACCGTCCCTCATCCAAACTTTATCTGTCGAAACAGGCATTTAAGACCATCCTTGAGAATGACGCGTTATCTGCGGATATTAATCTTGGGATTGCTACTTTTCGGCAGACTTTTGGGTTGCGTATGTCTACCGAAGTAGTGCACTGGAATTCTTCCTGGCCCGAGATTTATCCCGATGGCGGAAAACCGGGGAATTTCGCCATTACCCGCAATGATCCGGTTGATCCGGCCAGCCCGCATCAGCAGTATCCGAGCGGTAACCCCATTTACACAGCATCAACCCCTGAGAAAAATAGTTTCTCTCAGGATCCACAAAACTTCTCTTATTTAAGGTGGTCAGGTCAGTGGTTACCATGGGAGTCAGCGGCGACTTACACGCCCTGGGGGGAAGATGCGCCAATTCCTTGTGCATATCCGTACACAGGCGGCCCTCGTTATGGAAAACCGGCATTAGGTAGCAGTTATTATGAATCTGGAAGAAGCGTTTTTGATGATGACTCTGCGACCTATCTAAGCGAAACCAATAATCAGGGCGGCCTTCCGCTGGAGTTTAATCTTAACCCGGATGCGCAAGATCAGGTGTATACCGCAACCAATTGTAATGGAGGAAGCGTTAGCTGGCCTTGGGGCATCCACCAGAGTAGCCGTGCGCGTAGCGCTGAAGAAGCTGCTGCAGGTACGCCAGTGATAAAACACCGTTTTTGTAAGGCCTATTATAAATCACAGCAGAATATCTTTGAGGCGTACTACACGGGCGATCGAGTTTTCCAGAACTCGTATCCCGGTAAATGGGGTGGCTACCACGTCCATTATCAAACGCCAGGAACCTATCTCTACTATGACGATCAACTCATGTACGACCGTTTCGGTACAGATCGCTCCAGTGCTAATTATAATACCTCTTGCCAGGTGGAGCCTTTTACACGCGAAGTCATTCGGCAAAATATTGAAGTCAGTCATGAGCTGAAGCCGACGGGACCCTACGCGAACAATGCCGGCAATACCGAAGCATTTTTCTCTCTCAACTCGCACTACTTCGAGGGCGAGTGGAATGCTGTAGCTGGCGCAGATCGTGGTGCGCTCACCGGTTGGTCAGGAGAAACATCCTATCTTTATAACTGGGATGATGGCAGTGAAAGCATGACCGCCAGCTATCCTTCAGGAGTCGCCGATCCTTGTCGTTCTGATCGTGATCTTTGTCCTGATACACTGGATGCCGATGATTCGGACAAGCTACATCGATACGTCAAAACAATGGGCGCCGACAAACCCGATAATTCACGTCATATGGGTGTATTTTTGGATCTGCCAGACCCGGAAGCAGGATATATTGATAACCGTGAATTACTCGAAAACTTCATGGGGTATCAGCAGATGGATCAAAGCGGCCTTGACTACGACCCCATTGACCAGAGCATTTCAAATGACAAAGGCGTCACCACTGCGACGCTGAGCTGGTATTCAAATCAATCACCTATTTATCAATCACTGTTTAGTTCACTGGCCTATTTCACCGCGTATAAAGATGCGGATCCCTATGATGCCTGTGGACGCAGCAACAACATTCTGCTGTTTTATGATGGCAAAGAAGATGGCCGCTGGGTTGAAGATGAAAATGGTTATAAAATTTATGCCAGCCCGGAAGAAATGGCGGCACGTCTCAAAGATGAGCTGGACGTCAATGTCTACGTCATCATCCTCTCCAATAACGCTGGGGATATCAGTCAAGCTGACCTGATTGCGAATGCTGGAGGCACTGAGGAAGCCATCGCCGTTGGAACAATTGGCGCATTGGAAGATGCGCTGGAAACGGTCTTTGCTGTGCTTAAAACCAAGGCAAGCGAGGCGCCACCCTTCATACCGCCAATCTCAAAAGCAGATGATCTGGTGTTCGAAGTTCAGGATCGATTTAATCCCGACTCGGGTCAGTTAGTGGCATACAAATTAAATGTTGCCGGCACAGTGGTTGATCAAAATGCCACAGTTGTTACCGGTGATGACAGCAGTATTGAGCCTGTCTGGTTGGCAGATGACGGTAGCAATATGACGGTGAACTCTCGTAAAGCACGTCTATGGTCAACCAACAGCGGCGGTACACTGGTCAATTTTTATACTGATCTGGATGCTGCGGCTTTTGTCGCTGGCGGCGATCCCAGCGTGGATACGATTCGCGAATACACCATGGATCCCGCTTACAATGATGGAATCTATCTGGGTGGGCGTAAAAATGGTGCATTAATTGGCTCAATAGGCAAAGCCCAGCCCATCAAAATTAGTCCGCCAAGAGATGCGCACTTGTTCGGTGACGCCGATTATCTTACTTACATCGCGACCCATAAAGACCGAAACGAGCTAGTCTTGTTTACCTCTCAGGATGGGTTTTTGTATGCAGTCGATGCCAGCAGTGGAGAGCTCAAATGGGGTTGGATACCACGCCAGTTTGTCAGTGATCTCAAAGACTACACGCAATTTGATAATCGCAATCATTTTGCCGGGCACTTTACCATCGTCGATGCCAAAGACAGCAGCGGCAATTATGCAACCTACGTGGTTGGCTCAGCTGAAGATGGGAAATTGCATTACACATTAAAACTAGATCACGATGGTGACGATCTTCAGCCAGCTGGCAATTCTCTAGTGTGGGAGTATCTCGCCGCCAAGGGCACACCCAACAATGCTGCTCCAATCATTTGGCGAGGGACTGACGGCATCACCTATGTGATCTATGTAAACGGTGTGGAAACCAATACCAACACCACCCGTACCTTAACCATTCGTGATATCACCGATCCAACCTCGGCACCGCTGACCTGGGCGCTAACAGAAAGTGATGGCACGAGCTGGCGTATCGCCTCTGATCCTCTGGTGGTTAAAGAAAAAGATGCAAAAACCTATCTTTATTTTGGTAGCACAGAAGGGAATTTACACCGTCTTGAGTGGAGTGGATATGCCGCCGGTGGCAATGGTTCCCTTAGTAGAGACAGTAATTTCGAAGCTGGAGCAGAGCTTGGAGCAACGGATATTATTCGGCACATTGGCTACGCGCGATACAAAGGTGCGCAATATCTGCGGGTGCAATCTGATACACGGTTAACCGTACTAAAACGTAGCACCACTGCTGATGACTGGGATAAAAACTGGAGTACCTTTGTTGGCGGTGCAAAAAATTATTTACCAACTCCGAGCTTAACCACCAAGCTCCAGCATTTACCGGCAAACAGTGAAATTAGCGCAGAGGCATTGATTCTTCTAGGTGCGGTGATATTGCCGGTTTATGAGGCCACAGCCGGTGGAAATGCCTGCTCGAGCGGGACTGGAAAGTTTTACTTTTTTGATTTAGAAAATGGATTATTTCCCAATAATAGGTTCATTCTAAATGGTGCGCTGATGGCGGATAGTGATGCAGCAAGTCCAGATCAGCTAGGCTCAAATAATCCGGTGATAACCATTGGGAAAGGCCGTGCTCACAACCCGCAGTTTTCAGTTTTTGCTGGAGAAATGAGTGTTTATGGGCATACGCAAGGGTCTGGTTTTATCAATTTCAAACTCAACCAGTCACAAACCGGTGCTCAATCGTGGCGAGAAATTCGTTAATTACAGAAACCTGACTATGAAAATAATGATGACAATAGCCTTAAGCCTGTTAGTGGCTCAAACGTTGCAAGCACAGGAAAAGGCAAAACTAGAAACTAAAATCGAGCGTAGCGCGAATAAAAATCAAGCGACCGTAACAATTACCAATCCGTCACTACCGCGGATGCCGATCCAGCGGTCTGAACAAATGGGTGGAGATCATCAGGACGAATACCGTCGTTACGAGATTGAAGATCACGATCACCTCCCGCAAAAATCAGGTAGTAGCATTTCCAAGTAGCATTTCCGATACTTATTTATATCTCAATCAGAGTTTTTTCTGTACAGATCATAACCACCTTCTGACCTGATTTTTATACGCCAGGTATTCTTTACCAAATGCTGCTGCCAGTATTTTTTCCTCAGGTTTAATTTGCATCTGGGTGATTAACCAGTAAAACACTGGCAATGCTAGAAATGGTGTCAAGCTTCCCAGCCAGATTGCGAATCCGCCCAAAATCGTGAGTAAACCGAGATACATCGGGTTGCGGCTGATCCGGTATAGACCGGACGTGACAATCCCTGAGGTATTCGCCGGTTTCATCGGGTTGACGGTGGTGCGTTGTTTTATAAATAACCCCAGCGACCACAGATCCAAAAAACCGGCGATCACCATAATACCAAGACCGAGCTTATTCCAAGGTGCGCTAATCAATTCGCTTAGCGGAAAATAGCGATCCAGCAGCCACATGGCGAGTACAATCATCAAGGCGTAAACGGGGGGTGGTATTTTTAACTGCAACATGACTGCTCTTCGTGTTTCCAGGTATCTGCTGGCTGTATCAACCTAGATTACCTGATAAAGTACGCTTCCTCCAATGAGTCAGATTCAAGTCGGTTTTTTCAATTTTCAGCTTGTTTTCAGATTTTTGGAACTTTCTAAAGCAATATTGGTCTTAGCGAAGATATATGGACGGGTTCACCTGGCCTGTAAGGATCTACTACGAAGATACCGATGCAGGCGGCGTTGTTTACTATGCTAACTATCTACGCTTTATGGAGCGCGCAAGAACGGAAATGTTGCGATCAATGGGATTTGAACAGGATGTTTTGCGCGAACAGGGTTACCTGTTTGCGGTCAAACGAGTCAATATCGACTATCATCTGCCAGCCAGATTCAATCAAACACTAACAATTCATTCGCGGATAGCGCATATCGGCAAGGCACGCCTGACTTTTGATCAAACCGCCATGCTCGATACTGTTTGCCTGACCAGTGCTACTATTGAGGTTGCATGCCTGGATGCGGAAAGGTTCAAGCCTACCGCGATTCCCCAACTACTAAGAAAGGAGCTTCAACGTGTCAGTTGATATGTCAATTCTGAGTTTAATTGCTCATGCCAGTCTGGTTGTTCAAGCGGTCATGCTAATACTGCTTGTAGCTTCAGTGGTGTCGTGGACGTTGATCGTGATAAAAATCCGCGCACTGGGCGCTGCTAAAAAAAATGCCGAGAAATTTGAAGAAACTTTTTGGTCAGGAGCAGATTTGCAAAAGCTTTATAGCAGCGTATCCAAGTTGCCGGATTCGCAAGGCTCAGAGGCTATTTTCGCGGCTGGCTTCAAAGAGTATTCACGCCAATCCCGAGCAAGTGGCAAACAGTATTTCAGTCAGATTGAAATGATCACCCGCGCCATGCGCGTTAAAATGACGCGTGAAGTAGAATCACTGGAAAGTAATTTGACCTTTCTTGCCACCGTTGGCTCTACCAGCCCGTATATTGGATTATTTGGCACAGTTTGGGGGATTATGAACTCGTTTCGGGCGCTGAGTGATTCTCAAGCCAACACACTTTCTGCTGTTGCCCCGGGTATTGCGGAGGCATTAATTGCGACGGCCATCGGACTTTTTGCCGCGATTCCTGCGGTTATTGCCTACAATCACTTTTCTGATGATGTGGAACGGTTAATAACCCGCTACGATAATTTTGTGGAAGAGTTCGTTGCTTTATTGCAAAGACATTCCACGAAATCCTGACAGCCTCTCACCCCTACTATGTCTCAACACCGCAGAATCAAACGCAAGCCAATGGCTCAGATCAACGTCGTTCCGTATATCGACGTGATGCTGGTATTACTGGTTATTTTTATGGTAGCTGCACCTTTGATGCAGCAAGGTGTGGAAGTCGATCTGCCTAGAGTGACAGCAGAACCCGTGCAAACACCCGATGAGAAAGACCAGATAATTATCTCCGTGACCGCCAATGGTGAATTTTATCTTGATAGCGAAGGTAAAAGCGCCGCAGCACTAGAAACGGTGGATTTAGCAAACCGAGTCAGCGAATTATTGAATCAGCGTGAAGACAAACGCGTCTTTGTTCGCGGTGATCAGGCGGTCGATTACGGACATGTCATGGAAGCGATGGCAGCATTGCAAGCGGCGGGTGCATCCAGCGTTGGTTTGATCACTGAGCAGCCCGAGAAACGGTAGCGCCATGTGGGAGCAGATTAAACAACACCCTAAAGCGGTGCTCGTTGCCTTATTGATACATTTGGTACTACTGGCATTTTTCGTCATCAGTGTCGGTTCAAAACATGAAATCCCGGCAGCCGGGAAACCTATTCAGGCGCAGATGCATGGGGACGCTAATAAAGTTGCCGAGATTAAAAAGCAGATCAAGGCGAAACCAAAGCCCCCGGAAAAACCAAAAATTGATCAGCAAAAGCTGGAGCAAGAAAAGCTCGAAGCGTTAAAGCAAGAGCGGGAAAAAGAACAGGCGCGGTTGGACGAAATTAAGCTTGAACAGGAAAAAGTCAGAGATGAGGCAAAGCAAGAGGAAGTTAAGAAACAAAAAATCGCTGAGCAGAAACAGATCGAATTGAAGAAAAAACAGGCACTGGTAGAGAAAAAACGCCTGGCAGAAAAACAGCGCAAAGCCGATGAACTGAAAAAGGTCGAAGCAAAGAAACAGGCAGACGAGAAAAAACAGGCTGAGCAGCAGCGTACTGAGAACGAGAAAGCCAAAAAAGAAAAGCTCAGAAAGGATAAGGCCGCAGCTGAAAAGAAGCTGGCCGATGCCAAAAAAGAAAAATTGCGTGACGAAAGAAAGAAGCGCGAGCAAGCTCAGGCGCAGCGCGACAAATTACTCGATGAAGCAGAGGCAGAGAAAAAACGCTTTGCAGAGATGATGGCAGCAGAAGAACAGGCATTTGCCTCACAAGCAGCGGAGCAGGAGCGAGTTGGCAGCTTACGAGAGCAATACATGTTTGCAATTAAAAACCGGGTTGAGTCACGCTGGCTGCAGCCGGCGGATGGACTTTCCGGAAGCTGTGAGGTCTATGTACGGCAAAACCGTTCAGGCGCGGTACTGGAAGTTAAAGTACAATCCTCATTATCCTGTAGTTCTGCGATGAAAAAGTCGGTTGAACAAGCAGTGCAACGCGCTGATCCTTTGCCCACACCGCCTGATCCTGGCATTTTTGATCGTGATATTAAATTTACCTTTGAGCCACAGGCTTAAGGGCACCTCTAAAAATAGAAGCACGATTTATGAAACGCATTAAACAGCACCTTTTTCACCCAAAAACTCTTCAAATAGCGCACTATTCTCCTCATTTTTGGGTAAAAAATGCACTATTTACTGCATCCCCTAAATCACACTTCAATTATTAGAGATGCCCTTAATTCCGAATGTAACGTAGCAGGAGACTAACTCGATGCATTTTCTAAAACCCCTTTTATTGCTGGCACTGCTGGTTCCCGGTTGGCTGCACGCCGCGCTGGATATCCGCATTACCGAAGGCGTTACCGGCGCGATCCCCATTGCAATCGCACCCTTTAGCGCGATAAGTAGCTCACCGTTGGCCGAAGATGTCAGTGCCATTGTCACCGCGAATTTGAAACGTAGCGGTCGTTTCAGCCCGATTTCCAGAGACAAGTTTGCTCAGCCTAATGCAAACTCCGGCAATATTGAGCTCTATCGTTGGCGTGATCAAAGTATTGATTATGTCGTTGTTGGCGATGTGACAGAAACCGCAGAGGGTGGCTACGTAGTGAAGTTTCAGCTATTTGATTCCGGGGCAGGTAATCAGCTAGCGGGCTATAACGTACCCGCCAATGCCGGTGAATTAAGAATGGCTGCACACCAAGTTTCGGATTTAATTTATGAGGCGATCTTAAATGTACGCGGTGCTTTTAATACCCGCATTGCCTATATTACTACTCAAATTAGCGGCGGTGAGCGAGAGTATGTCTTAAAAGTGTCTGATTCTGATGGTCACAATGACCGAACCGTCCTGAATTCAAGCAGTCCTCTTATGTCTCCAGCATGGTCGCCAGACAATCGACGTATTGCCTATGTGTCTTTTGAGGGCAATCGCTCCAGTATTTACGTGCAGGAGATCTCCACGGGCCGCCGCCAGGCAGTCTCTAGTCGAAAAGGGATCAATGGCGCACCCGTCTGGTCTCCTGATGGGGAAAATCTTGCGATAACGCTCTCGAAGTCGGGCGCACCGAATATCTATATTTTGAATGTTACATCGCGTCGATTAACAAAAGTCACCAATAATCGCTCCATTGATACAGAGCCAGCCTGGATGCCCGATGGGCAAAGTATCATCTTTACTTCAAACCGTTCGGGTAAGCCGCAGCTGTATAAAGTTGCAGCCACGGGTGGTTCGGCACAACGGCTGACCTTCGATGGTGAATACAATTCTGCACCGTCTGTGTCACCTGATGGTTCTAAAGTTGCAATGGTCAATGGCGATGACGGACGTTTTCGTATTGCGGTTTTGGATCTAGATAGCGGCGAGACCAGTATCCTTACCAACGGAACATTGGACGAGTCACCCAGTTTTGCGCCAAATGGCAGTATGATCCTCTATGCGACTGAAGCCGGTGGCAGAGGTGTGCTGGCTGCGGTCAGTGATGACGGTCGGATGCGTCAGACTCTAGTGTTACAAGAAGGTGAAGTAAGAGAGCCAGACTGGTCTGCTTTTTTAAACTGATTGAACAATTTACGATGAAAACATGTAACAACGGGTAAAACAGCTAACTAAATTTTAGGAGAAACTCATGCAAAAATTATTAATCGCCTTAGTCTCAATCGCGCTCTTGGCAGGTTGCGGCGGCAAGAAAAATACCAAACCTGATGCACCCGAAGGTCCGGCAACGACGACGGGTATGGATAAACCTCAAACCGATGGTGCAAAAAGCTCAGGTAGCGACATCAATGGTGGGCAGTCGGGGCAGGCTATTGGTACTGGTGATGCTGCAGGCGTGGTCGATGGTTTTGACGATCCTGCAAACCCTTTGAGCCGCAACATCATCTATTTCGAGTACAACAGTAGTCAAATCTCGGATATTGACATTGTGAATGCACATGGTAGCTATCTTGCCAGTAGCCCGGGCGCAAAAATCCGTCTTGAAGGTCATGCCGATGAGCGTGGCTCCAGAGAGTTTAATATCGCTTTATCTGAGCGACGTGCGCAAGAAGTAAGACGTTTAATGATGTTCCAGGGCGCAAAAGCCAGTCAGATGGAAGTCGTCGCTTTTGGTGAAGAGCGTCCAGTGAAATTTGGTCATGCGGAGACTTCATGGCAGGAAAATCGCCGTGTAGAAATTGTGTATGAAACAAAATAACTTTTTAACCGCTGCAATGGCTTGTGGCTTGCTGCTATGTGCAAGCTTCAATCCTGCGCTTGCGGGTATGAATAAAACCGAGACACAGCGTTTTCAAGCGTTGAGTGCGGATGTGCAGAGTCTAAGCGGTAGTTTACGCAGCCAGGGCGGTGATTTTAATAGCAGAATTGCCCGACTTGAGCAGCTGCTCGAAGCAAGCAATATGCAGCAAATGTACCAACGCATGCAGACGCTTGATGAAGAAAATCGGCAGCTTCGCGGGCAGCTCGAAGAGTTGTCTCACAGGTTGCAGCAATTTACTGATCGCGAGAAAAAATTGAATCTGGATATCGATCAGCGTCTGGAGCAAATCGAATCTCGTCGCAGTAGCTTCATGAGTACTTCACCATCTACGGGCTATGTTGATTCTGGCTCCGAGCCTTATGATTCCGGCCAAGGCTACTCTCCCGGCGAAGTAACCACCGTGCTCGATGAACAAAGCCAGTATCGGCAATCATTTGGATATTTAAAAGGCGGGCAATACTCGGCAGCCATCGCCGGTTTTCAGCAGTTTTTGCAAGCTTATCCAGACAGTTCGATGTCACCCAACGCGCAATACTGGCTGGGTGAAGCTAACTACGGAGCGGGAAAATTTGAGCAGGCAGCAAGCAATTTTGAGGTGGTTCGTAATCGCTATCCGGGTACTACCAAAGTTTCCGATGCGAGTCTCAAGCTAGGATATAGCCTGTATGAGTTATCTCGCTGGGATCAGGCAAAAAGTGTGTTGCAAGAGATTGTCATCAAGCAGCCTGGTAGCGCTGTTGCAAAGCTCGCATCGACGAGATTGCAGCGTTTAAAGCAAGAAGGGCACTAG
>CAZNYF010000078.1:0-14044 GCA_964577195.1 uncultured Thiotrichales bacterium
AAACTACTCGCTCAGGGTGCCAACGCGCTCACCGATGCCGAATTATTAGCCATCTTCCTGCGTACTGGCGTGCGCGGCAAAAGTGCTGTTGATCTGGCGCATGATTTACTCGAAGACAATAACGGTCTGCGTGGATTACTGAGCCTCGACCGAGGCCGGTTCTGCGCCAACAAAGGCATGGGTGATGCGAAATTCGCCCAGCTCCAGGCGGTGATTGAGATGGCACGCCGCCATCTGAAAGAAAAACTCCAGCGCGGTGATGCCTTCACCTCGCCCGAAGCCACGGCTCAATTCGTCCAGCACAAGCTGCGCAGCTATCCCTACGAAGTTTTCGGCTGCCTGTTTCTCGATACTCGTCATAGACTCATTGAGTTTGAAGAAATGTTCCAAGGTACCATTGACAGTGCTTCGGTCCATAGTCGGGAAATTGTTCGCAAAGCCATACATCACAACGCAGCAGCGGTGATTCTGGCGCACAATCATCCGTCAGGATCTGCGGAACCGAGCCAGGCAGACCAGAGAATCACCCGTCGAATTAGCGATGCTCTGGAATTAATTGATGTCAGAGTGCTGGATCACATCGTGGTGGGTGACGAAACGGTTTCTATGGCTGCCAGGGGTTTAATTTAATCCATCCTGCAACAATGCTTTGTTGAGGAATATAATATACTCCTCACACCCAAGAATACCCGTTTTCAGCACGCATCTTTTCGCCAATGGCTGCGTCGCCTACAGGGACGTAGGTGAGGGGCGTGAGCAGGAGCGGAAGCTTTGCAAAGACTTGCAATAGTCCCACTATTACTGCATCTTCGCGCCTTGCCCTTGACGAAAATCTTCACACTGCAAACGGGCATTCTTGAATGCGAGGAGTATACCCTCACTCTTAATTTTCAGGCATCTGTTTTGACGGTTCAAATTGGCATTGACGTTGGCGGCACAAAAATCGAAATCATCGCGCTGTCGGACGATGGTTCGGTACTGTTGCGGCACCGTATCGCAACCCCTCAGAAACAATACACAGCGACTCTGGAATCTATCACCAGACTGGTTTTTGATGCGGAAGCCGAGCTGGGCATTAAAGCGACAGTCGGGATTGGTCTACCCGGATCACTCTCTCCGACCACCGGGCTGATGCGTAATGCGAACTCTCAATGCCTGAATGGCAGAATGTTAAAAAAGGATATCGAATCGCTACTACAGCGCCCGGTAGCAATCAGCAATGATGCCAACTGCTTTGCTCTCTCGGAAGGCACCGACGGCGCTGCTGCCGGCGCTGAATCCGTATTTGGTGTCATCATTGGCACCGGCACAGGAGCAGGCATAGTCATCAATGGCACCGTCCTCAACGGAAGCAATGGTATTGCCGGTGAATGGGGACACAACCCGCTACCCTGGCCCAAGCAACATGAGCTACCAGGCAATGCCTGCTGGTGTGGCCAAAATGGATGCATCGAGACCTGGTTGAGTGGTCCGGGGATGGCCAGCGACCATGCAAAACACACCGGCGCTACCCTGACAGCAAGCGAGATCACCTTAGCTGCTTCAAGTGGCGACGAAGGTGCAAATCAAACACTTATGCGCTATGAATCACGTCTGGCGCGTGGACTAAGTCACATAATCAATACCATTGACCCCCAAGTCATTGTATTAGGAGGGGGAATGTCTAATATCGAAAGACTGTACAATAACGTACCGGTGTTATGGGAAAAATGGATTTTCTCAGACCATGTCAGCACTAAGCTCGTAGCTCCAACGTTTGGAGATTCGAGCGGTGTTCGAGGCGCAGCCTGGTTGGGAGCAGCCTCACAAACACCGGAAAACGATGGACCGCCAAGGATGGTGGAAATACTGTGAGCGTCTGGAACCGTGAGCAGTGGATCGCCAGGGATGGTGGAAATGCTGGGAGCGTCAGGAACAGCGAGCAGTGGACCTTAGAGAATAGATAAATGAAATCAGTCAGTCGCTACCAGGAAATACTTAGCAGCCCTTTGTATAACATTTCGGATCCCGAAACCTTAGATGACTTTTGGGCCGATCTTTCCGATCGCGCAGACCAATCCTGGTATCTCAGGGACTTACATGAGGATATTCCGGCCACTCCCTCGGATGAGCAGGATATTCAGGAATTCATTATCAAAGCTGATGCTCTTTTGCAGAAAAACCTGAAACTGGGTACCGCTATGATTGTTGAGGTCGATAACAAGACCGCGCCCACTTTAATCAAATTACACAGCGACGCATCGCTGAATGGCAAAACCAGTGAAGACTGGACGTTGTCGCTGGACACCCCTTCCAGCCAGAGCAACCCTGACGCATCGATCATGGAAAAAGGCGGCCCTTTATTACGCTGGTTTTCCTCGCACACCGGTGCAACGGATGAAGCACCCAGCGAAAAAATACATCTAACCGGCAAAGCTAAAAAAACAACAGATCAAGACAATATACTCTCTCTGGTACCTACCAAAGCCAAGAAAACAGAGTCGGAACTTGACGCAACACTCGCACTCCGTCCAAAATCAAAAGACGTTACCGAAGACCCTACTACGGTAAAAGAACTTAAAGGGATTGATTTAATCACCTCTGAAACCAGCATGAATGATCCCACTCAGCCCTCTATTAAAACTGAAGCTGAAAATCTGGAACAGCCATCTGCACCTGGATACCTGGAGCAATTTGATGGGCGGTTGGTGGCAATCCGCAAATGGGAGGAGTTAGATACACTTTGGGCGGGTGTTCATAGCACTGCCGGAGAAGGTTGGTACATCTACACAGTGGGTCAGAAACCACCTACCGAGACTGAAGACAGCCAATCGGTCCACAAATTCTTACTCGATGTTGATCAAACGCTACGCGAAGAACACAAAGAAGACTACTGCGGGATTGTTTACGCCGATGATAGCAACCAACCCAGCTTTATAAAGATCTACGATCCTCAAAATTTAGGCATGGTCTGTGGCTCCAGCGAAACTCGCACCTTACCTGGCTGGACACTTTCACGGGTACAACCAGTGGAGTTAGTCGAGGAGCCAGAAGAAAAAAGTAGCTCGAACGGATTTATGAAATGGGCGGGGATTTTTAAAAAACGGTGACATCCGCCTACACGTAAAAAATTCAACCCCCATATATTTCAAATTCTACACGCCGGTTACTGATCTTATTTAACTTTACTCCGCCTTTCCCAACAGCTTCTTCAAGCACCCCACCCGTTATTATTATTGGCTGAGTACTTGCATAACTACGGATATGCAAGCGATTTCCGCGCACGCCTCGGGACTGTAAATAACGAGAAACGGTGATGGCGCGCCGACGCGAAAGAATTAATCCATCACGAAATGAAGCAGTGGCATCGCTATGCCCCTGAACTTCGATCTCAAGTCTAGGATTTGCAATTAACTGTTGTGCAAATTCATTCAATCGTTGCTGTTCAGTGAGGCTAATAGGACTACGGTAATCATTGTCCGAAAAATATATCGTCGGTAAGCTGAGAAATAATCGATTCGCCCAAAGTTTACGGTTTCTGGTTTCCAGTGAAGCTGTGGACACTTTTTTCGGAGCATCTTGTAAATTAAAACGTTTCAGTAAACTGAAATTTAACTGATTAGCATCATCATCGAGCATTGAAATTTCTGCACGTGTTGCAACACCATTTTCCCAACCGTACTCAGAACCAAGGCCAAGAACTAAATGCGCTCTGTCCGAATCTCGAGATGCCAACTTAGAATCAAACCTTTTATAACCAACGCCAAGCCGACCAAATACTGAAAACCCGTCGCGTTCTATTGCAATCGCTTCCCGATAAAAATACCCGAGCGCAGATACCGCATAATCACGATAGCGAAGATCCCCAACCAAAGTAGAATTATTAGTAACATCTGCCTTTTCTGTTATCGTCGCGGATGCCTCCAACGAAACCCTCGGGCTAATATCTGCACCCGCCAGAATTGACCCACTGACTACAGCACTATCGCTAATTTTGCGCGCCTCTACGGAAAATTTCGTCGATAAATCAATTAATCCAACAGAACCTCCCAGGTAGATTACAGGCTTTTGTTGACTGTTACCTAACTCGGTATCCGCAAAACAAATTGCAGGAGAAATATAAAAAAGAACAGTTAAAACCGACGCTTTTACCACAGAAAGTTCTGTAAACCATTTCAGTTTCCAGTTGTTACTAAATACACTATTACTCATTATTTTTTATTTTTATTTTTTAATAGGATTAAAATCAGACGGTCACTACCTCTTCCGACTGACTCGCACAGATTCAGACACTATTTCACGCATTAAAATCCAACCCTTGTAGTTGTCTTCTCTATTTTATTGAACCAGTCAATATTGTAATGTAAGCAATCCCCATTGCTAATCGTAAAAAAACACTCCCAACGCAAGCGAAGGGAGTGTAGGTCCTACATGGAGGGGTAACAATGAAACTATGTGCCATTGTCCGAGCAAGAATACAAGTACAACTAAGGACAATCGCAGATATTTTAACTTAGGGAGTCTTTTGATTTATTTCGTCAGCGCGGACATCTCATATAATTAAGACAAATGTTTGCGACCGATTGATATTACTTATTGTTGAGAGATCGAAATAAAATTTCCCGAACCTGTTCTAATAATACTAATGGCATGATCGTCACCCAGCTGACCAATCGTTATGTCGTTATCGCTCCCGTCGGTACTAACCATAGCCTGATTGCGATTCCCGTTTTGGCTGATTGAAGCTAAATTATTTCCGCCGCCCACCTGTATAATCTCGGACAGATTATTGCTACCTGTCTGGGAAATACTTGCGAAATTATTTGTACCACCCGCACTATCCTGGGTGAGCACTGCTCGATTAGAGTTTCCATTGACCGAAATATTCACGGTAGACACATCGCCTCTTTGCAACAACTCAACAATATTATTGTTTCCAGTAATATCCTGAACAAGACTCAAATTATCACCATTTTGATCAGTAGAAAACTGATTACTACTGCCTTGAATATTGATATCGAGACTATTTTCGTCACCGATTTGTCGAGTCTCTAGAGTATTTTGGGTTCCGGAAATAACTGCTATCACCTCATTATCAGACCCAACCTGCACATTGTTACTATTATTCAATAGTCCAGATAAAGTTGCGTTTATGACATTTCGAACTCCCAGTTGATACACACTGCTTGTATTTTGATTTCCCAAAATCGTTTGCAAAGAACTATTACGCGCACCCTGCTGATAACTCTCACTTGCATTGGCGTTGCCGTTGACGGTGATTTGGCTATTGTGTAGAAACCCCAATTGCGTGATGGCCTGAGTGGTAATAGGAGATGCCCCACGAAAATTAGCATTTCCAGAAATATTAATCTCGGCGTTGTGCCCATTGCCTAGTTGTAAAACTCTATGCTGGTTGTCACCACCACGTTGATCAATGTCAGCATTACTATTATTGGAACTCGGTTGAGTAATTGCCGCTAAATTATTGTTACCAAGAGACTGACGAATAGTGGCGTCAGTCTGTATTGCATTATTTTGATTGATGATGCCATCCGAACTATTCCCCTGTTGCCGTATCACGGTACGATTGTTTCTGGTACTCGTGCCATTTTGAGTGACATTGGCAACGTTATCATTCCCTAACTGAGTCACACTGATCAGATTAGCGTTTCCAGCCGCCAATGCAGCTCCAGATGATGTCGCGCGGCGTCCCTGCTGGGTAATCACCGAGTTGCGATTTCCAGTCTGGGATACTGTCGTTGTGTTTAGAACACCACCGACTTGATCATTACGAGAAGCATTATTATCCCCGAGTTGATCTACAACAACTTCATGATGGCCCCCAGATTGGAAACTATTAATATTTCCGGAAAAACCAGTCTGAACGGCATCAAAATCTAACTGACTACCTCTCTGATCAATACTGGCAGTCTGGCCAATCGTTGGACTAGAGCTTGTATTCGTCTGCTTTAATGTCACCACGTTGCCCGAAGAATATGCTGGACTTAAAAAAACAAATGAACTCAAGAAACTCAGTAAAAATACCGAGGAAACAAAAACCTTATCTCTCATAAAATTCCAGCCCTTAAAATAAATTAATAAATCCACAACCTCAATAAAAGCAAGCCATGTGATCTTAAGGGCGTCTCTAAACATAGAAGCACCACTGAGGACAACCAGGAACAGCACCTTTTTTATGCGAAAAATCGTTAAATACAACCAGTATTCTCCTCATTTTCGCAGGAAAAATGCACTATCCATGATTTCCTTCAACAGCACTTCTATGTTTAGAGACACCCTTAATAAACAAATTTCTTTTATCTTATTACTCTGTATTGACACCAATTATGCGAGGTAGTTCTAAAAACAAGACAGATAAATAAGGAATGGATAAATTTAAGAAATTAAGATTAGAAGCTATTCGAAATACTTTACTCAGTAATTATTCGTACCGAAAAAATAAAAAGTTAAATTAACTGACTTATATCAAATATTTAGTATAAAACCAGCAATCGTTTCACTGATGTCTTGAACTGAATCGGAGGTATCCTATGGATATTTCAAACATAAAGGCACGCTCGATTTTTTCATTGTTTCTGGAATAGTTAATTTTGTTCAATACCGCCCTGATCTTGCGATTATAGAAAAACAAAAACTCACCCAATTATAAAAGCAGATTTATTACCACCAGCTAGTGCTTTGATTCAAGCGCACTATCGTAAGTATAAACACCTGCGTCCAGCATTTTGAGCGTATACCTATCTGTATTTTTCTTTCTGGTAGATTTGGCGGCTTGCTGACTAATCGGTGTGCGCTGGTGGTTTTTTAAATACTTTTGAAATACTGCATGATGAATATCAGCAGCATCTTTTAGCGCCCAACTTTTCTCATCCAGGCCAACTGCGATAATTTGAATCAGAGCAGATTCAATCGCATCGATCACACACATCTGCACAGGTTCGTTGTATGAATAACCCGCTTCAAGCTCCAGTAATTCTTTAAAACGGACAAAGCTAAACACCTGGCTATTTACTTTTCTGGAAAAAATGGACTTAGTGGTGCTAGCACTGTGCATGATTTTTCCAGACTGGATATCTATCAGGCGTAGATTGACCGTAACCTGGTCCTCACGATACTGAGTTGAGGCACCTATCCCCAAGTATTGAGCACCTGACCCACCGGTTCGGGTATTACTGTCATACGCGACGATACCACCCTCGATAATCAAGGGAGCGGACAGTAGCGATGAAGTGGACTTTCCCCCCAACTGCTGGGTACGAATTTTTCTCTCCGTCAGAACATTATTCAAGCCTTGGCGTTCAAGCGGAATAAACCATCCCGAATCTATCAACGCCTTAACCAGAAAGGCGCTTGCGCCCTGAGTGACAACCGTAGAAAAGCTGTTGGAAGGAGAAGGCTTAAACTGCCCTGTCATATCTCGAAAACTATACACACCAACCAGTATTTTACCTGCAGGCTCTGGCAACTTTAGTAGCGCCTCACCTGATTGAGTCATTGGCGTAATTTCAGCCGGGGTGATCACTCTTGCGGGTTCTGGAGGCGGTTTGATAGCCGCACAACCTGAAGCCATTGAAAGCATCGTGAATGTTGTAATTATTTTTAGTTTATTCATTGCTGTTACTTTTGATAGTTAGTCCAGACGAACTATGGAGTTTGATCGAGTTCGAAAATAGTTTCTTCACCAGTGAGTTTTTCCAGGGTGGTAATCCGCAACGAATCGCCCCCTAAATCCTCTACTGTAATCACAAAATCTTCGGTAGTGACTGTACCAGGCACTAATTCCCCGCCACTACCCACTATCGGTCTAGCAACGGCACTGGCGACCTGGCTAAGTACTAACCGCTGGATTCGATCATTAAATTCCTCCAATTCTGTTTTTGATAATCTGGAAGAGCCATTCGGATCACTATTGTCATTTTGACCATTAGCAACATTGAACAGATGATTGCTATTTAAAACATTCCCGCCAAAAGATGGGTTGATTGGCGTATAAACCAATTCACTAGCGTAAGCAGGAGATGCGAAAAATAACAATAGCATCCACGTCGCAACATATAATTTACCCAACATAGGTTTATCCCCGTTTATTTTTAACTGCCAAGAGCCTCAATTTAATCTATTTAAATGTTGGCGGCAGTCTGGAGCTACCAATGAGTTTTCTCATTACGGCAGCACGTTTATTCTTATCTATTTTTTTTATTTTTGAATAAATCTCACCAACCACAGATCTTACTGTCGGTTCAGGGAGAGCTCGGCGTGAGCGTTTCAGTTTTTTTATGATCACACCGTCATATTCGAACAACACATCTCTGGAAGCGGTAGTAGAAAAAACCTCTGAAATTACAAGATTTGCATTTATTGGCTGGTTATCGAGATACCACAAAACTGTTAACTGCTGCTCAATTCTTTTCGCATCAACAGAATTGGCCTGATTAACGATCACACCATGTAGCTGCCCAGCCCGGGCGTCAGTAACGACTGTCGCAATCAGCAAGACCGGCATCAACCAACCAAATAACCTAAATAAATGCACTTTGCGCGATCTTGGTCGCTTCAGACCGGTTATTAATATTCAGCTTTTTATAAATATTATACACATGGGTTTTTACAGTATGAAAACTTAGATTCATCTCTTCTGCAATATCATTATTGGTTTTTCCCAGCGACAATGTTTTTAGAATCTCGCGCTCTTTCTTACTCAGAGAGCTTAGCTCGATTGCGGTATGCCCCGAATCAAGCTTCACCCGATCCATTAATATATTTGTAATTTCCCGTGGAAAAAATAATTCTCCCTGATTTAAAGCGAGCATTCCTTTTTTTATAATATCGGAGCTTTCATCATGCAGAAACATTCCATTAACGCCCTGAATACATAAAAATTTGGCTAGCAAAGAAATATCTTCAACGTTGTAAATTGCAATAATCGTTTCCGGGTGCGCGGATGAAAGATTCGAGATTTCACAAATATCCGCAATCGCCATATCAATCATCACCAAGCGCGTCGGCGAGACCAAGCGGTACTGTTGAATCGCAGTAATTAATTCAACCTCATATAAGCTTTCCAAATTCTTGCGAAATCTCTCGCCATTCATCCATTCGGAAGAAATTACAGTCAGTTCTATTTTCTTGTAGTTCGGATCACCCATATTACTCACCTGCCCTTTTTATTTTTATTGCTTGTTTTTGATTTTCTTATTTTTAATTTTATGTCGCCTGTGGATTATTTGTGGTTTCCACTAATTAGCCATGCTGTTGATGGCCAGGCTATACGGTAGGACTTAAAGTAGTTGGGATGGTTCAACAAAAAACTGGTAGTCATCGGTGGAGTATAAAATTACTCCCTGTATTTCAATCTTCTTGGTTACTTTACCAAGCCTTATACCCAGCGCAGGAATCCGGCTACAAGCAGGAGCAAAAGCCCACCGGAAACCATGAGTAGAATATTGGAAAGCTTGCGCTTCATCGGACGAATTGCGTACGCGTACCAAGCGAGAATCAGCGATACCGCAAAAAAAATAAATAAAACTCTCATATGCTAGTGCTCCAAAAACATTGTGTTGATGGGTGAGTGAGTCATCAAGCGGTTAGATGTGGTTTTATTTTTATGAGTCATATAGATACATAGATGTGTTGTAGTAAAGGAATGCAGAGCAATTCCCGAGTAGTTCTCTGGCGATTAAGAATTAAGCCGCAGATGACTAATTGTGCTCCTGCATTCTTAGCATACACTCCGTCCATGGAAATAACTGCTTGAAGGCTCACGCTCCGATGCTCCTGCATTCACGACATAAGCGCATCCATGCGCAAAACTCGAAGGGCGCTGACCCATCAAGGCAATATTGTTGGAGTACTAGCCATTACAGATTCACCCAGAATGGTTAAAGCCTCCGACTATCTGCCTGCGTTCTGAAGCGCTGCGATACGCTCTTCTAATGGAGGATGTGTCGTAAAAAGCTTTTTGATACTACCACCACCATTAATACCAAAAGCAGCCATTTCAGCGGGCATTTCTGCTGGCTCATGAGCTGATTTTAGACGCTGTAATGCAGCAATCATTTTTTCTCTACCCGCCAAGCTGGAACCACCAGCGTCAGCACGATACTCACGCCAGCGAGAAAACCACATCACGATAATACTGGCAAGGAATGACAATACGACTTGCGCAACCATTTGGGAAATAAAGTAGCCCATGCCATGACCGCTTTCGTTTTTAAAGATCACCCGATCAACAAAGCGTCCAATAACCATGGAGAAAAAGAACACAAAGGTATTCACGACACCCTGAATTAGCGTCATTGTTACCATATCACCATTCGCGATATGGCTGACTTCGTGAGCCAGCACCGCTTCGACTTCATCTTGCTCCATACTTTTCATTAAGCCGGTACTGACCGCCACCAGGGCAGCATTTTTATTCCAGCCGGTGGCGAAAGCATTCATGTCCGGGGAATCAAATATACCCACTTCAGGCATGCCGATTTTTGCGCGGCGCGCCTGATCCTTAACGGTCTCTACTAGCCAACGCTCAGTATCATCAGAGGGATGCTCGATGATTTGCACGCCCATTGAGCGTTTTGCCATGGTTTTAGACATGAACAGTGAAATCAAGGATCCAGCAAAACCAAAGATTGCGGCCATCAGTAGCATCCGCCCGTTTCCGCCGAGCTGAATACCAAAAACCGAGCTAAGGATGTACATCACCACGGACAAAATCACCATTACAGCCATATTTGTCGCTAGAAACAACGCTATTCTTTTCATGAATCCCTCAGAATTATTTAAACAAAGTTAGGTTTAGCCTAGCACACTGTCCATATTTAACTGGCGTATAAGTGAGTCTCCAAGCGGTTAGATGTGGTCAGTGCACTAGCTTCAATATTAGGGCGAATTGCAGTGAAATCAAGAGGAAACTTCAGTTTTTTACTCTGAGCGCTGTGTCTCTATGTGAATTCTGGTGGTACCACTCCAATCAATCAGGTTGATTGGAACTGTGATTTTTCGCTCAAACACCTGCACGCGGCATTAGAAAACCAGGGAGTGGTTTAAACGTGTCCAGCTTTTTCACGATCTGCTCAAAATTTCTTCGCAGGCGGAGATCTTTACGTAGTACGGGGGCAAAACCCTTCTCAACGCCTTGCTCCGGCTGTTGGTGCTCAATGTGATGCGCCAGCTCTGGCATGGTTGCGACCTGAAATCGCTCGGGTTCTGAAGCTAGAAAGCGGCAAACAGATGAAAACCTGGCAGCATTGATGCTGTTGATACGACCACGAGGCGGCATGACTTGTTGAAGATAAAATTGCTCAAACGAATGCGTCACAATCACGGCATCACTGACGCCGGAACGTTGCGCCTGATCCAGATACGCTATGATTTCAGCCGCTGATAGTGCCGTAATCTGCAAATGACGATAGCCCTTGCCATTACGAATATTGCTAATGGGTAGCTCCCAGGTGCCTGATTCAGACTGATATAACGAGCTGGCAGGCTGTGGATCCGACAGCTGGCATTCGTTGTTAGCGCGGTAGCAGGGGTTATAGTTACTGCTAATTTTTAAACCAACCTCGGCCATTGCCGCATGTGTCGCATCATTGGCAGCGAAGTGTCCGGCTCGAAAGGCAACAATCTCACCTCTTGGGACACTCGCTTGTGTGAGTAAATCAATCCCCTCTGCAAGCAAATCTTTCTGTTCATTTTGAGAGTATTCGTGCATCCGGTCTGGCGCAGGCTCCAGCCCTCTGGATTTCCAGTTTGCCACGCGTTGACGCGGGTGGGCGTGCAATTGAACATCGTGTCCGCGCGCAAGAATATTGCCGCACACTTCCTGCAAACCGTAACGACCAAAGCTATGGGAACCAAAAGGATCAACAAAGAAGCATCCCTTCAAACCGCTGGCTTCCAGATTATTCATAATAAGCGGGATTCCCAGCTCATTGGGAGAATTTTCAAATCGACCCCAAACACGAGCATCGTATCCCGCAGCAGGGATCAGATCACCATGCTTGTCGAGCCGCTCTTCTCGGCATTCAGTATCAATAGTAATGTAAACACGCATCGCTCAGGACTCACTGACTTGTGTATCCGACATCGCGCCGAAAGAAGAAGATTTATTAATGACTGAGTGATAAACCTTGCGATAGCGGCGCATTCCCACGCCCCAATTACGCTCTTCCTCGACATACTGGCGTGCATTGAGGCGAACCTGCTCCCACTCTGAACGCGATTCCATCACTTTTTCGATACAGAGCGCCAGATGACGGGGATCATCCGCCTTAAAAAGCCAGCCGGTTTTACCGTCTTCAATTAGCTCTCGATGACCGCCAATATCAGATGCGACCACCAAACGCCCTTGCGCCATCGCTTCCAAAGGTTTTAAGGGCGTTACCAACTCTGTCAAACGCATCGACAAGCGGGGATATACAAACAAATCCACCAGGCTATAGTAACGATCGACTTCGCTGTAAGGCACCCGCCCGGTCATAATCACATGCGCGCCAAGATTGGCTTTATCAATTTGCCGACGCAGGTTTTCATCTTGCTCACCACCGCCAACCAGCAAAACTTTAACCTCGGGATGATTCCTCAGAATCGTCGGCAGCGCCTTAAGTAACAATGCCAACCCCTCGAAAGAAAAGAATGAGCCGATAAAGCCGAGCACCTTGGCATGCCCAAGCCCCAGCTCCTCAATCAGCCGCGCATCTTTCACAGGATTGACTTTGAATTTATCCAGATCAATAGCATTTGGAATAATCGTGACCTTATCTGCGGCAATTCCGCGTGAAACAATATCTGTCTTCAGACCTTGGCAGATGGTGGTAATCGCATCTGCCTTACGAAACACATGCGTTTCCAATGCATGGCTGAGCTTATAACGAAGCCCTCCCTCTTTACTGGTACCCTGATCCACCGAAGCATCTTCCCAGAACGCGCGGCATTCATAGACAACCGGCAAGCCAAACTGCTTGCCCACTCGCAGCGCAGCCATCCCGGTTAATGCGGGCGAATGCGCGTGTAAAACATCGGGTTTTTCTTTTTTCACCACCTCAACCAATCGCTTTGCCAAGCCATTAATGATCGCTACTTGGTTGGCTATTGGCGCACGCGATATCAATCCACTAGTAACTCTGGTTCGATAAAACGGTAGTCCGTCTACCACCTGTTCCATATCCCCCGTCCATTCGTGTTTTGCGCTGGTCAAGTGCGAGGTTTTCCAGCCCTGTTGGCGCTGGTGCTCCAGAATGGATTGGGTTCGAAACGAATACCCGCACTGCATTGGGATAGAAATATTTAAAACATGAAGAATACGCATGACCTGACCTAATTTTTCGAATAAAACTACTGCAACGAAATAGAGCAAAAAAACTGCATTTAGTTCACCTGTTATTTGGTGCATTGAATACAATCTGAAAAGAAATTCAGAGAAAGGCTCAAAATAAGAATGAACTAAAACTGTTGATTTTTAGACTAATGAGACGTAGACATAGACAATCTCAAGCAGAGACACTACTCTTGTTAAGAATAGAAGCAGCAGATCGAAACAAAGGGAGAAATCTCCGGTTTCGATGAGCCAAGCACAATTCAGAAGTCTTGATTTAGATTTATTTCTAGTCAAGCCATTCTGATCGTAAAACTCAGGAGCAATCATGGCAATCGATAATGCCGAAACAAGTTTTCCGCGCGCCAATAAAAAAGTGCGTCACGGGAAACTTGATATTTTTTCAACCCATTGGCGATTAGGTCGCATCCGTTATATTGGATATACCTTTGGGTTTTCAGTTCTGGCGATTATTTTATTTTTTATTTCCAGCAAACTGGCGCTGGCGCTACCGGTTGCAATTGCCGGGTATTTTCTTGGCTTTTCTGCGATGGTCATTTATGGTGGGCTACTGCTAATCACCATCATGCTAACCATTAAACGCAGCCACGATTTTGACACCAGTGGCTGGTTGAGTCTGCTGGTACTGATCCCGTTTGGCCTGTTGATTTTCTGGTTTATTCCTGGCACCGACAGCGTCAATCGTTTTGGTCGGGATTTACCGCCAAACAC
>CAZNYF010000079.1:0-13564 GCA_964577195.1 uncultured Thiotrichales bacterium
GTATTTTCATCAATCTTCCCAACGCGATAAAATGCCTTGATGGCTTGTTTAGGGGAGGCCACGTCCAGTCCTTCTGCCTCGCGCAGGTAATCTTTAACACATTTCCAGCAAAGCTCTGTGACGATCTCGAATTTTTGCGCCTTGCCATTTTCGAGCCCGTCAAGTAGGCGCTCGTCAATTGATTGTAATTTGCTGAGATCGGCTGACAGTAGATATTGCAGACTATCAAGCGCGGTAGAAAAGTGCTTGAGTCTTAGTTCCACGGAATGCTGTCCTGGCGCACTTGTTGGCCAAAGCCACCGCGTAAATCCGCTGTTGTCACAATATTCACCTCAAAAGGGATGAAAGATTCGCTGAATTCTTCTGCGATTTCACTCAAGGTGGCCTGTGTGACATCACCATCCAGCCAGATGTCAAAATCCGAAGCGCGGCCCATCTCTCCTCGCGCTCGCGAGCCAAACAAATAAACAGATGCATGAGGCGCTTTTTCACGCAGAATCTGCTGAATGTGGCGAACGGATTTATTGACCAGTGTTTGGTGATTCATACCGCAAATATAGCGTATCAAACGTTTATTTGCAGTAGTGAACACGACCGATGACATTCAGCAATGCTGAATCACGCCATCCGGAAAGTTGGGCTTCAGCCCCAAAAAATCCTCGAAAGTGAAGCTAAAGCTTCATCTCAGCGTGAGCGTAATGGAAAATTTTACGCCTCAATCTGCAAGATTCAACCGCGTTCTAAAATAGAACGCGGTTAAAGAGGTAACAGAGATGTGCCAAAATACCCCTAATGAGGGGCATTAGAGTTACCGCTTAACGTGTAATCGGTAACGTCTCAAGCCCAACAGCGTTGTCAGCAATAATGGCAATCCTAAACTACCACCGCCGCCTAACTGACTACGGCCACCAACTGTTTGCGTCGTGGTTCCAGTGGTACTGCCAAGCCCACCAGTACCCGTTACAAAACCATCCGTTGTTGTACCGCCTTGGTCAGTACCACCACCATCCCTGAGTTGAAGGGTCACGATATCCCGGCGATCATCAAATGTCGCGACACCGCCATCTTCGTCCTTGAACTCCGACCAACTGTTGTTGTTGAAATTAAACCAGCGGGTACTGGTTCCGGCGCCACCACTAAACTGAATTTCCAGTGAGGGGTTCGCACCTTTAATCCGATACTCCCAAAGCCCAAACGGCAACTCTGAAGGCTTACCTTCGGTACTGCCAAAATCCTCAACAGGTACCGGGCGCAGGAATACCAGCTCACCACCGGTCACTTTAAAACCGATGGGCCGTGGAGTGCCAACAATATTATCTTCAACAATTGGCGTTCTGGTGACAAAACCATCCTCAAAACCGGTAATGCCGTTGTCTTCGATCGTAATCGTTACCGAATCTACCGCCTTAAAGCCGGATTCATCGGTGACTACCAACTCAAATGTTGTGGACTTGGTCTGTAACACAAAAGGCGCAAGAAACTGTGGTTCTGCCGTAGCAGGGTTATCCAGAGTGACATTCAACCCTCCAGCCAATCTCCACAGATAATTAATGGCCGAATCAGTACCATCGGGATCAACAGCTGAACCTATAAGCCGCACCAGCTCTCCTTCTTTGACGGTTTTGTCTGCACCTGCGTTTACAGTAGGGGGCTGACCTGAGCCAACATTAACGATAGTTCGAGCGGTACTCTTGGCACCCTGGTCGTCGGTTACTTCCAATTGAAATTCCACACCCTGCTGTGTAGATGGCATCGTTGCGGTGGTATTGGCACTGGAAAATGCATCAATCGTGATACCTGGAGTCTGCGTGGTCCACGAATAACTCAGATTACCGCCTTCTGGATCAGTTGACTGGTCACCGTTGAGCGCTACCGTCGCACCGAATGCTACTAGCGCGGGCGTTGCCGTCGCTACAGCAGTAGGTGGAACATTCGTTTCGGATACATTCACAATGAGCTCATCCGTACCTGTTGCACCAGATTTATCCGTCAGCGTCAGCTTGAATCTGAGTGTGGCATCCTGATTCGGTGCTGTTGCTGTTGCAACGGGCTGATCCGAATTGGTGATACCGACATCGGGACCCGATGTCTGTTCCCACTTATAAGTTTCGATATCTCCATTTCCATCGGGATCAGTAGAATTTGCACCATTGAGCGTAATTGTTGCACCTGGCACAACAGAGAGGTCGTTACCCGCTTCTGCTACGGGAGCTTCATTGTTGCCATCATCTATGATCGTGATAGGAATGGTTTTTGATGCGACCTGACCTTGACAATCAGTCACCGTTAATTTTACAGCAACATCTGCACTGGGGCTTGGCACCCGAGCTTTAAACCAGAACTGAGAGCCATTGGAATCCACAATACCGAAACTAGATGGCAAAATTGGCGTTACAGAAGCACCCGATACGGTTGTCCAAACAAAACTGCTGATACCTCCGCTAGGCTGACCATTACAAGCAGGATGGTTTGATTGTGATCCGTTAGTGACAGTATTTGGCGCGGTATCTCCCGCTGGTGCCGCACCTAAATCAGCTTCAAGACGGAGTACTCTGTCTTCGAGGAAGTCTCCGTTCGCATCTGCTGTAGGTAAAGTCACCTCGAAATTGGCCGTTGGTAAACGCCCCCTGTCCAAAACCGTAACAGTAAAGACAGCATCTTCGGAAGTAGAGTTTGAGACGGCTGTTGTACCATCTTGTTTTTTATCATCATCTGTCGCGTTGACAGTAAACGTAAATACCTTTGAATTTTCGGAAGTTAAAAGATTAAGTGGATTTGGAGGCGTAAACACCACGGACTGCCTGTTAGTCTGATCCAACGTTCCTCCGGTTGCTCCTGTTTGAACCCAAGGGTTCACAGTAACCGGGCCACCATCCGGGTCTGGATCAACGATACTGTTAAGTACCATATTGACCGTTTGATCACTAAAAATAGTGAAGTTCGTTGGCCCGGTGATAGTAATCACGGGCTGGCGAAAAGGCTCAAGCAGAACGGTTGCTCGAATATTACCCGACTTTTCTCCCTCGTCATCAGTGACTTCGAGATCATAGCTAATCGCGGTTGTTGCTGTGATTGCTGGAATATTGACAATTTGTGGATTGCCATCCGTAGCTGTCACAGCTGGCGCATTGCCAACGGGTGTCCATAGATAAGCGGCTATTGCGCCACCATCTGGATCGCTGGATTGCAGACCGTTAATTTTTAACGTATCTCCGATAGGATCAAAAAAGATCGGCCCGGTAATAGCACTATCATTGGTATTCGTAAATTCTGGTACTGAAACTGGCGTTTCTTTAGGACGTACCGTCACAATGACGGTTTTACTGATGGTTCCCTGATCATTGCCTGATTCGTTATCCGTCACCAGGACGGTCAATTGTAGCTGGGTGGGTACAGTCACTACTGGAGCTAGAAATTCATAATCCTGCCCATTGGTTGCAGCAATGTTGTTCGGATTGGACGGATCAAACAGGCTTGGCGCACCTGCATCTGCCGACCAACTGTAAGTCACTGATCCGCCATCAGGATCAATGCCCGTAGATTCAATTTTGATAGTGTCCCCAGAGAAGGCATTCGCTTGCGAAGACCCGTTGTTGGTGCCAGCAACAAAAATTCCGTCGATTGTGACTGTTGGTGGAACATAGGCAACTACGATGCTGAATGTATTACTTTCCTCATCAACCCCCCCAGGAACCAGAACATTCGCTCGATAAGTGAAAGTACCAGGACCTGTGATATTGGGCGAAAACGTACTACCGAATTCTCCAGGAACCTGGGTGGCTCCGCTGCCACTGACCTCGAACCACCTAAAGAGAGCGCCCGGATTTGTCGTAGGATCAGGGTCGGTTACTTCAAGTATCACGGTTTGACCGGGGAAAATTGATTCACTACCTTGCTGAAAAGCAATGGTTGCAGCGAAACTTTGTGCTCCTGACAACAAGCTGAATACAAATAGCAAGACTGTTAGAAAACCTGTGGTAATTCGAGGGATAGTTACATTCATTTTTAAAACCTAATTCAGTGAATTTTATTGCCTGTATCATCCGCGTGGCGCGAATCACGGATACAAGCTGCCCATACATCGTGATGTCGGCTAGTCAACCGTGATAAGGGCAGCGCCGCAAGCAGTAAAGTCTGGAAACTGGAACTGGATCATTGAATCGGGCTGACCGATGCGCAGAAAAGCGAAATCGGTCAAGGTTTTCCGACAGAGTGTACGGAATCGGCGCTGAATCCTGGGTAAATTGTGAAACTTTATTGCCACAGCGTGAATAAACCTCGAAACATCAGCAATTTACAATTCACTCGCTCGGTGGCAAAAAATGACAGCCAAAAAAAAGCCGGAATAATTCCGGCCTTTAATCAATTACATCAGCATCACTAGAGTGACCCGTAGGATGTGCTGAGCCTGCGAAGCGCATCAACACACCCGGGGGACGGCGAACTAGCCTAGCTTGCTGGTAATCTCTTTCACTACGGTGTCACTGGAAGTCGCATTCACATCCAGCAACATGCCCGCGTCTTTGTAGTAGTTAGCCAATGGGGCTGTCTTTTCGTTATACACGTCAAGACGCTTGGAAATCGCTTCTTCAGTCTCGTCATCGCGCTGGACGATATCACCGTCGCATTTGTCACATTTGCCTTCAACTTTAGGCGGCATACTAATGACGTTGTAGATCGCGCCACAATCAACACAGGTGCGGCGAGTGGTCAAGCGACGCAGAATCTCATCGCGTGGGACTTCCAGATTCACTGCGAAATCGAGTTTGATATCGAGCTTTTCAAGCAGTGTTTTAAGTGCTTCTGCCTGAGGAATGGTGCGCGGAAATCCGTCTAGCAAAAATCCTGCCTTGCAATCGTCTTCCAGCAGGCGCTCGCCCATGATGTCCATGATCAGCTCATCAGGAACCAGATCACCAGCGGTCATGAATGCGTGAGCCTTTTTTCCCAGCTCGGTGCCATCTTTAACTGCACCACGTAAAATATCGCCAGTTGATATTTGTACTGATCCGTCAACTTTGGTCAGTAATTTAGCGACAGTTCCTTTACCCGCTCCGGGTGCTCCTAACAAAATTAGTCTCATGATTTTCCTCTAAGGTAGACTCTGTGAACTCGAAACCAGTACAGTGTACTAATTCGGGTATTAAAATTCAGGCGCGCATTTTGCCGTGTATTCACTATGTAAATCAAATGAAAATCATTGATGATTCACTGGAATTCACTTATACGGTCGCATACCTTAAGGAACAAACCTCAAATTGCACAATTGTTTATTACGACGACAGAAAAAGCCCGGTTAGGGCTTAGAGGGAAGCTCATGGAAACTACTTCGTCGTCTGTATCTTATAAATATTCGTTGAGCCTGGCTCGCTGGATACGTATGTCCGGACAAATCACCTGACACTCTAAAAAGGTAATTGCGCTTTATTTTCGCCTAACGTGATCAACTCACATAGTTTTGTGATGCATATCAATAAAGTCCCCCTTTGATTTTCAAACCAAAGGACGTAAACATATGAAAAACCTGATTAATCCGCTAGCCATTGCTGCCAGCATAGGCTTGCTCGCACTCTCTACAGGCTGTAGCGATAGCAATAACGATAATGACAACACCACCCCCACACCTGATCCCACACCGCGCTTTACCACAGTCAACTCGACCGCTGTTAATGGTGGCGGCGAGCTACTGGTTGATGGCGAGAAAAATCTTACATGGATTAACGATGTCCAGTTGGATACGCGTGGCGATGGCTGCATTTCTCCTGCCGATGTTGGTCCGACGGAACCGTCTGTAGCCAATAGTCTATGCGCAAACCAGCAGTTTGGCGGGTTTAGCGATTGGCGCGCACCTTCAACAGCTGAATTAACTGATTTTATCACATCAGCTTTGGCAGCCAATGTGAAGATGAATTACCTCATTGCTGGATGCCCGGCACTGGTAGGCACCAATGGTATCGTCAGAACAGAAAATGATGGTAACCCTGCTGTTACCACAAGCTTCCCTAATTCGAATGCAGGCGATGTACTCGGTGCAGTGCTGGCTGATATAAACCCCACCGGTCAGAACCCGGTTCCTGCTGGCATTCGATGTGTTCGTGATGGCGTAGAAGCTGCGCCAGATACTCCAGCCTCTGCACGCTTCTCTAGCGTGGTAGCCTCGGCTACTGATGGTGGCGGTGAATCATTGATTGACGGTGATAACAGTCTGGAATGGGTCAACGATGTTCAGCTGGATACCAATGGCGATGGCTGTGTTTCTCCCGGTGAAGTCGGTCCAACCGAACCTTCGCAAGCCAATGCACGGTGCACCAGCCAAACCTTCGGCGGTCATGATGACTGGCGCGCGCCAAGCTATGAAGAACTTTCTGCTTTGATTACAGATGCTGGCATTGAAAATGTCACCCTCAAGTATCTGATTGCAGGATGTCCGGCGCTGGTAGGCACGAACGGCATCGTCAGAACCGAGAATGCCGGCAATCCCGCGATTGCAATGAATTTTCCTAATGCCAATGCGGGTGATCTGCTCGGCTCTGTACTGGCTGATTTGAATCCAACAGGACAAAACCCTGTATCTGCGGGCGTTCGCTGCGTTCGTGATATTCAGAGCGCACAACCTCGTTTCACATCTATCGTCTCAGGCGCTACTGTTGGCGGCGGTGAAACGGTTGTTGATAGCACAACCAGTCTTGAGTGGATGAGTGATACCCAGCTGGACACCAATGGTGAAGGCTGTGTGAATCCTGCAAATTCCGGCCCAACCGAGCCATCAGACGCAAATTCGCGTTGCGATACCCAGAGCTATGCTGGACATGGTGACTGGCGTGCACCGTCCGCGGCAGAGCTGACTGAGTTAACGACATCAGTTGTTGCAGAAGGATTCACCCTGAAGTACCTCAACCCTGCATGCCCGGCACTGGTTGGGACAGACGGCATTGTCCGTACTGAAAATGCTAACCCAAATGCGGCTACAGCATTTCCTGACGCAGCACCAGGTGATGTACTTGGAACGGCGCTATCAGCATTACCCGGCGGTGTTAACGCAGGCGTACGCTGTGTACGTAGCACTCAGTAAGATCGTTCAACACTGAGACCGTTACATTGAAAAAACTGAGCCGGGACATTTGTCCCGGCTTTTTTTATGCCAGAAAAGTATTGTATTTATTTATAGTCACTATATCGGCAGCATTATTTTTAAGCCGTCAGAGAAGCTGTATCCTGAACCCATAAAAATACGACTTATAAGGTGTTGGATATGACTAAAAATATTATCTGGTTCCATGATCTAGGGATGGAGGACGTCAACCTCGTTGGGGGTAAAAATGCGTCACTGGGAGAAATGATCAGCAACCTTTCAGATTTAGGTGTTGCCGTACCGGACGGGTTTGCGACAACAACGCACGCTTACCGAGAGTTTTTAAAAAACAATCATCTGCTGGATCGAATCAATTCGCTGCTTGCCACGCTGGATGTCAATAATATTCCCGCACTCACCAAAGCGGGTGCAGAGATTCGCGGCTGGATACTCCAGGCAAAATTACAACATGGCTTACTTGAAGATATTGCCAGCGCGTATAGAGATTTAGGCAAGCAATCCTCACATCCCGTTTCCGTCGCAGTACGCTCTTCCGCCACGGCAGAAGATTTACCAGACGCATCTTTTGCCGGACAGCAAGAGACATTTTTAAATGTCCGTGGCCTAGATGACATTATCGCGGCTATTAAAGAAGTTTTTGCCTCGCTATATAACGACCGCGCAATTTCTTATCGCGTTCACCAAAACTTTGATCATGACAAAGTGCTACTTTCCGCGGGTGTACAAAAAATGGTGCGTAGTGATATTGGTGCCAGCGGCGTACTTTTCACACTCGACACCGAATCAGGATTTCGCGATGCGGTTTTTATTACAGGCGCTTATGGCTTGGGAGAAACCGTTGTTCAAGGCGCAGTCAATCCCGATGAATTTAATTTATATAAACCGGCATTAAAAGCTGGACGTCCGGCTATTTTAAAACGCCATCTGGGAGATAAAGCCATCGAGATGATTTATGCCAATAGTAGCGGACATGACAAAGCCACTTTAATCAGAGATGTTGAGAAAAAGCGTCGCAATCAATTTTGTCTAAACGATGCACAATTAACTGAGCTGGCAACACAGGCACTTATCATCGAAAAACACTATGACCGTCCAATGGATATCGAATGGGCGTTGGATGGAGAGAACCAGAAATTATATATCGTACAAGCCAGACCCGAGACAGTAGAAAGTCAAAACTCGGGCAATATCATCGAACGCTACCAGCTCAACGAACACAGTAAAATACTGGCAGAGGGTCGCGCAATTGGGCAACGCATTGGTCAAGGCACAGCAAAAGTCATTGAAAATATATCGCAAATGGATGAGGTAAAACCAGGCGATGTATTGGTCACAGATATGACCGACCCCGACTGGGAGCCAATCATGAAACGCGCTGCTGCAATCGTCACCAATCGCGGTGGGCGTACCTGCCACGCCGCAATCATTGCTCGGGAGTTAGGTGTCCCCGCAATCGTTGGCTGCGGTAATGCCACGCATAGAATTAAATCGGGTGACAGTGTCACCGCCTCCTGTGCAGATGGTGATACCGGCGTTGTTTATGCCGGGAAATTAAAATATGAACATATAAAAACCGATACCGGTACGCTCCCGAAATTACCCGTAAAAATTATGTTGAATGTTGGAAACCCCTCGCGTGCATTTTCTTTTTCACAAATTCCTAACGCTGGCGTAGGACTTGCCCGCCTCGAATTTATCATCAATAACATGATCGGTGTGCATCCAAAAGCATTGCTCGAATATAAGGATTTACCTGCTAAATTAAAACAACAAATAGACCGGAAAACTTCTGGCTATCAAAATCCCGTAAGCTTCTATATCAACAAACTGGTTGAAGGCATTAGCACACTCGCCGCTGCCTTTGCGCCGCAACCCGTGATCATTAGGCTATCCGATTTTAAATCCAACGAATACGCCAATTTGTTAGGTGGTGACCGCTACGAGCCCCAAGAAGAAAACCCAATGATTGGCTTTCGCGGTGTCTCACGCTATTTATCCGCAGATTTCAGTCAATGCTTTGAAATGGAATGCACCGCGATCAAACAGGTTCGCAACGACATGGGGCTTAAAAATATCGAAATCATGATTCCATTTTGTCGCACCCTGGAAGAAGCCGAACAAGTCACAGAACTACTTAAAAAGAACGGACTGGAGCGCGGGAAAAATAATTTACGCATTATTATGATGTGCGAACTACCTTCAAATGCCCTTCTTGCTGAAGAGTTCCTGGACTACTTTGATGGCTTCTCAATCGGTTCAAACGACATGACCCAACTAACGCTGGGACTCGATCGTGATTCGGCGTTAATCGCGCATTTATTCGATGAACGAAACCCTGCGATTAAAAAGTTACTGGAGATGGCCATAGATGCTTGCCATAAAAAAGGCAAATATATTGGAATCTGTGGACAAGGGCCATCTGACTACCCGGATTTTTCTGACTGGCTGATGGAGAAAAAAATTACCTCGATTTCACTCAATCCGGATACAGTGGTGAATACTTGGCTGCATCTGGCACAAGGAAGTTAGAATAAAAGTAAAGTACACTTATTTTTATTTTTCTTCAGGTAATCCTTATCGCGAAAAATTGTAACGTTTAAGCATCGTCGCTAACGCATCCAACCGTTCTCCACTCCCTTGCTTTATTGATAATCACAACGCCTTAAAATCTGCTTGACTAAACTCAAAAATCAATTGATTAATCTTGGGATAAGTAAAGCCATTTATTTTTTTGTCCGCCCGCTTCACCAAATAAAATGCAGAATATATGATGATACAGACGTACCGGATGTATACTTACCCCCTAAACCCGATATTAACGTCATCATGCCACCTAATAAAAAAGAAGACATATGCAAATTATTGAAAGGCATTGAAACCGGTGACCCGGAATCCGTAGCTGTCGTCAATGAAGATAAATACATCCAACACAACCCGCAAACACATGAAGGCAGCGAAGGGTTAGCAGCGTTATTTAAGCGCCTATCTAAAACATCACCTAGAGTGAATATTGTACGAGTTTTTGAAGATGGAGATTTTGTCTTCGCTCATACAGAGTATGACTTCTCCACGCGAAATATAGGCTTCGAAATTTTTCGATTTGAAAATGCTCAAGCTGTGGAGCATTGGGACAATATTCAGAAAAGAAAAGAACCTAATATCTCTGGTCATTCCATGATCGATGGTGAAACCAAAGTAACGGATTATGAAAAAACAGAAAGCAACCGAATGATAATTCGGTCATTTATTCAAGACGTACTCATTCGCGGTCAAATTGAAAAGTTGGAATACTATATAAATCAGGAGCACTATGTGGAGCATAATCCTGAATTTGGTGATGACTTGGACGAATTACCCAACGCCCTGTCAAACCCCTTCTCCAACGGTGGTCATCTTTCAATAAAATATGAGAAATGTCATCGGATTTTAGCTGAGGGTAACTTTATTTTATCTGTCTGCGAAGGCCAGGCCAATCAAATTGCTTCTTCTTTTTTCGATCTCTATCGCCTTAAGAATAATGAGATAATTGAGCACTGGGTAACCACAGAGGCTATTCCACCTCAAAGTAAATGGAAAAATAACAACGGTAAATTCTAAGTGATATTATCGTGATAATAATTAAATAGATAGATAGATAGATAGATAGATAGACAACAATGCATAATTACTCATTTCAAAATTCAGGGGCTTTTTGGACAGATAGAGATGAAGGTGACTCTAAGACAAACTTCTAGAATTCACTAAACTCAAATCAACTACTGAGTAAAAAAGTCCCTCTCGAATTTACTTGTTAGGTTTTATATATGCATAGGGGTTATTACCAGTAATTACGAAGATCAATTGTAATACCGTTAATTCCGAATAGCTTCCATGATTTCTTTTCACACGCTACGCCATATAAAAGAGATTGGTAAAAAATTAAGAATCATTTTATTTCAGACGTTGATCGTATTTATTACGATTTTTAGTGATGCTGTTGATGTGTTTTTGTTGCCATTGATTCAGTGCCGTGTAGATGCCTTCAAGGGTCATTCCCAATGCCGTAACTGAATACTCCACTCGTGGAGGAATTTCAGAATAGGCTTCGCGCAGTATCAAACCATCACGCTCCAGCTCTCTTAGTTGTTGCGTTAGCATTTTTTGTGAAATATTTGGGATGGCTTTCTTTAGCTGATTGAAACGAATTTTGTTCTGCCCTCCCACCACAAATATAATACTGTTCTTCCATTTTCCGCCCACTATTTGCATCGCATCATTTACAGCGCAAAGATCGAGATGGCAGGTATGTTTTAATGTGTTTATTTCCTTAGTTACCATTGGGTACCTACTTTCATAATTATACTAAGGCGATATAATACCCTGTAATAAATCATTTATCGAGGTCATGCATATGTCAAATCTATCAGAAAAACGTTTTTCATCATCAAATGCGGCAATATTATTGATTGACCATCAAGATGGCACCATGGGTTGGGTGAAATCCGCTACATTGGATGATGTTAAAAAGTTCACCGTCGCTTTGGCAAGTGCCGCAAGGGAAATTAATATGCCTCTGATTTTAACATCTAGTATGGAAGCTGCGCAGCAGGGGTTACTATTTGACGGTTTGCGAGAAGCGGCTCCGGAGGCGTATGAAAATCGGATTCAGCGCGCAGGTGTGGTTGATTCAATGTTGGATGAAGGGTTTGTAACGGCTGTTAAAGCGACGGGAAGACGTAATTTGATAATTGCGGGTATTACAACGGATGTTTGTGTTGTCTACCCTGCCTTGACTGCTCTGGAAATGGGATATTCCGTTCAGGTTGTGGTAGATGCCTGCGGTTCACCGACAAAGGTGTCTAACGACATTGCGTTGCGACGGATGGAGCAGGCCGGCGTAGTATTAACAACAACCAGTCAGCTTATTGCAGAATTGGCTTATGATTGGACTAGTGATGACGGTTCCAAGTTGATTAACATCGGTCTCAGTGTCTTGTAGATTGATTAATTAGGATAGTTAACACCCCTATGGAAACTAACATTAAAAAGAAATACAGTATGATGGATAGGCTCGGAGTAGCAACCTGGCGAGCTGTTTTCAACGTCGTTACTACCGTAATTCGGCCGGGGAAAGTTAAATTTCCGGGAACCATGACTGAACACTTGTACGGTACTCACCCAGATGAACGAATTGATGTAATAGAGGCGGCCGACAATAAACCCAAGCTACCGCCGGTCGTTTATATACATGGTGGCGGTTGGGTTTGCGGTCAAAAAGAGATGTTTAATAAGCAATTGGCGCGGCTTGCGGAGGCTGGTCATCCCGTATTCAACGTGGAGTATCCTCTTGCACCAGAGAACCCTTACCCAGCCGCGCTTCGATCATTAGTCTCAGCGGTGGCATGGATACGCGAACAATACCCACAATACGAAACAGTCCATCTTGCTGGTGATTCTGCTGGTGGCAATTTGGCGACTATGCTTGGCATTTTTATCAGTAATCCTAAACTAGCCAGTAATCTTGGTGAAGACATAAAAATAAACGCACCAATAAATACACCTAAGGTGCGAAGCATTACCACAATGTATGGCGTACTTGATCGCATAAGCTGGATCGAGGAAAAATTTCCAGCTGGTTCTCTTTTTATGCGTAATTATGCGGGCAATGCCAGCTTTGCGCCGCAAGTTGACAAAGCCCATGCCATAACACCGATGGATCTGCAGTTTGATAAATTGCCACCGGTATTTATTGCCACAGGTTCAAAAGATAAATTGGCAACATCATCTCGTTTGTTCGCAGAAAGACTAGATAAGGAAGCGCGTTCTGTTAAATATATAGTCTACCCAGATTCGGTACACGGATTTTTTAGTTGGGGAGCGGGCAGTGATGAATTGCTCAATGATATGATCGATTTTTTGTCTCAACAATCCATAAATGACATTCCAGATTAGCCCTATGAAATTCAATAAAAGCAAGATTTTTTTGCCATCAACTATTCTAAAAACAGCCTCTATCATCAGCCTAGTCTGGGCAGCAGGTCATACCTACGGAACTCTTTCGATATTAACCGGCGAAGCAGCAAGTTCGATACAAGCTCAAACCATTCAGGTGAATGGAGTTGCGAAAACATTCGCCGATTTGTTTGGTGGGTACGGATATTTTATTACCGTATTCATGTTGATCCAAGCTGCGATTTTGTGGCAATTGTCTACGCGAGTACGAAACGGAGAAACTGTTAATCAAACAGTAATGGTGTTTTTGATCAGCAGTATTGCCACTTCGGTTCTGTCAAAATTGTACTTAATATCCATCCCAATGATATTTTCAATGGTAATTGCCGTATTACTCTTTCTGGTTCTAATAGCAGGCCGAACTGAGCGTTCAGCACTATCATAAATTACTTGTAGGTCAAAACTTTCATGCTTGCTCCTCAAAACACTCTGAATAGCTAATAATATTCATGGTGCTAGCCATCCTGTTGTCAAACCTAA
>CAZNYF010000080.1:0-6283 GCA_964577195.1 uncultured Thiotrichales bacterium
AAGAAAAGAAAACAGATATTCTTTCGCTACACAGATTGCTAAAGCCAGCTCTTCAGTTAGGACTCTGTCCTCGAAAGACTTGTTTCAGAAACCTTTGTCTGATCCTGCTTGTTTGGCCCGGTTTTGAGTTACCCACAGGGACTTATCGAATTCTTTGCCGAGAGAGTTATTGTGTCAATCATAGTAAATGCCGGATAAAGTGTAGTAAATAACGGTTAAGTTGGCGCATATACGATTAAAAATAGAAAGCTCAATATTAAATTGCGTATATAATTTAAGGGGTTATTTTCAAAAGTATTTGGTTGACACTTTTAATTTGTGAGCTGGGTAATATTACCAATATTACACGGTCAGTTAGAATTTAGCTGAATACTCTTGATGCTCACGTTTACTCTTCATTAGGGCAGACAGAAGGTTAAATACAGATGCGTTACAGGCAAACCATTAAGTTTGGATAAATATTTGTCTGATTACACCGAAAAGATTAGTCACTCAAGGAAGATTGATGGAAAACTACAGGGAAGAAGGAGAAATTTTAGCGCCCAGTCGTCACTTGCCTGGTAAAACAGTCAGCAGTTCAATGCAGGCGACCAAGCTCCCGCCTGCCTTTTTATGGGTTGTTCTGGTCATTTGCGGGTTGCCTTTTCTATTGAATTTGATGGGCTTCGATTTTGCTTCTCATTCTACGCAATTTGACCCTGTCGCTGCAGTTGAGATGGATCAGGCAGAACTTATTGATGCCATGTTTTATCAGTTGAGAGGGGCATTCACTCATTCATTGCTGGAATGGAGTGCCTTTGCTGCCGCGTTTGCTACCTGTGTTTTGGCTTTTAGTCACTATCGCATCACTGGAAATATCACCACTCCTATCATTGGTATGGCATTGCTATGCTCGGGGTTTCTGGACGTATTCCATACTTTATCGGCTGCTCGCTTAATCGGGTCAGTTGCAGATAATTCTAACCTGATCCCTTTTACCTGGGCCATTAGCAGAACATTCAATGCTTTAATTATGATTATTGGTGTGGGGCTACTGCTAGGCAGTAAGGCAGAACGATTGAAAACCAATCCCCGATTAATTCTCCTCGTAAGCGTGTTCTTTTTAGTGATTGCATACTGGATTATTCATCTCTCTGCAACGGCTCCATCGTTACCTCAAACCATTTATCCCGATTCGGTTATCACTCGACCTTGGGATGTGGGCCCACTGGTTCTTTTTCTGATTGCGGGACTGTTCTTGTATCCTCGTTTATATACTCGTCGGCCCAGTCTTTTTACTCATGCACTGGTCATTAGTGCCATACCCGAAGTGGTTGTTCAGCTGCATATGGCATATGGGTCTGTAGCACTTTTTGACAATCATTTTAATATTGCTCATTTTTTGAAGATCATCGCTTATCTAGTGCCTTTTGCCGGCCTTGTATTGGATTACATTCATACTTATCAATCTGTACAAAATACCAACGATTCTCTTAGTAATGAAATCAACGAGCGCAAGATTGCCCAACAACATTTGGCTAAAGCGAATCGGGTTGCGTCTGAAGCGATGGAACAACTAAAAACGGTCAATGCCAATATGGAGCAAGCTAACCTTCGACTGGAGACCTCAAACAATGACTTAACCCGCTCGAACAAGGATCTGGAACAGTTTGCCTACATTGCATCACATGACTTACGCGAGCCGCTAAGGAAAGTGACAAATTACACGCAGTTATTTGCAAAGCGCTACGCAAATCAACTGGATGACAGAGCCACAAAATATGTCGGTTACATTACCGATGGCACTGCGCGCATGGATAATCTGATTCATGACTTGTTGTTGTATTCACGTGCATCACGTACTCCCCGTGAGTTAAAGCCAGTCGATATGGAACAAATACTTGCTGCTGTGCTGAGTAACCTTGAAATATCCGTGAGAGAGTCACATGCAAAGATCACCCACGACACGCTTCCAACGGTTAGGAGTGATGGGTCATTGATAGAGCAAGTGTTACAAAACTTGTTATCAAACGGCATAAAGTTTCAGGGAGATTCTCCGCCTAAGATTCATATCGGATGTGAGGAAAAAGCGAATGAATGGGTGTTCACTGTGCATGATCAAGGCATTGGAATCGACCCACAATATAACGAGCGCATTTTTACGATTTTTCAACGTTTACATACTCGCGAAGAATATGCCGGCACAGGTATCGGACTTGCTGTATGCAAAACAATCGTGGAACGCCAGGGTGGACGTATATGGGTTCAGTCCGCGCAAGGTGAGGGCACCACGTTTTTCTTTACTATTCCCAAGTCAGGTTAGAAATATTTAAATACTATGACATTTTCTTTCAAACAGACCTTTTCTCAACGCACCAGGCCGCAGATTTTAATCGTCGATGATGATCCCGGTGATGTGGATTTAGCGCTAGAAATTTTAGAGGATTCGGACGCTCATTTTAACGTCCATGCCGTCCAAAATGGTGTAGAGGCTTTGGCGTTCATGCGCCGTGAAAGTCCATATGAAGACGTTCCACACCCGGATCTTGTTCTTCTTGATCTCAATATGCCCAAGATGGATGGCCGTGAGGTGTTAGCAGCATTAAAGAGTGACCCATCGCTATGTCATATCCCGGTGATGGTGCTTACCACCTCAGACGACTACATAGATATTTGCCGATCCTACCAATTGGGCGCTAATGGCTATATTACAAAACCTGTAGGTATCCCCGAGTATGCTGATCTAGTAAAGAAACTCGAAAGTTTTTGGTTTTCTCTTATCAAGCTTCCCGGAGAGTGCCGCTTGTGAAGCATCAAGCCTTCAACCTGCTAGTGGTCGAAGATGATGCAGGTGATGCCGAGTACCTTGAAGATATATTGTCAGATGTCGAGACGATGTCATTTAGTTTCGTCAACGTGGAGCAACTGGCTACCGCGCTTTCGGTGCTGGATGTAGGTGATCAGTTTGATGTGATCTTGCTCGATCTTTCGCTCCCCGATAGCCAAGGGCTTGATACGTTTACACAAGTGCATGCGGCTGCTACTCATATTCCTATCATAGTACTGACGGGGCTTGATGATGAAAATGTTGCTTTTCAAGCTGTACAAGCAGGGGCACAAGACTTCTTAAATAAAACCGGTCTTGATGGCATCAGCTTGGCACGCTCAATACGCTACTCCATTGAACGCTCTGCATTGTTAAGAGAAGTGGCGGAGCTTCGCGACAATGACTTGCAGAGAAAAAATTCTTTTCTCTCGCATGTATCCCACGAATTGCGATCTCCACTGGCAGTCATCCATCAGTTTGTTTCTCTCATGTTAGACGGTATAGGAGGGGATCTCACCACAGAACAGCAAGAGTACCTGGGTATCACCATGCGTAATACCGAACAACTGCGGGCAATGATCAATGATCTACTGGAAGTGACTCGAGCAGATACCGCTAAGTTGACAGTTGTTCCCAAACGCATTGCTTCAACCAGCCTCATTTCTGAACAGGTAGAAACATCTCGTCTAAATGCAATGTTAAGGGGAATCACATTACGCGCAGAACTCCCCGATTGTTTACCGGCAATCTATGCTGATCCAGTACGGATGCAACAAATTCTAACCAATCTGATTGAAAACGCCATAAAATTTACTCCCTCTACAGGCACCATTACCGTTGCCGCTCAGGTTTACGCAAAGGATTCTAAATTTTTACAGATAACAGTGAACGATACCGGGAGCGGCATTGCAGCCGATGACAAAAAGCAGATCTTTGATCGCCTGTACCAGATTGATCAAACCATCGATACCGGGCGCAAAGGCTTGGGGCTTGGCCTGCATATTTGCAAAGAACTGGTCGAATTACAGGGCGGACGAATATGGGTCGAAAGTATTGTTGGAGAAGGGAGTGCATTTTCTTTTACGCTACCCGTTTTTTCAATGAATCAATTGCTGATGCCGGTGCTGACTAATGATGTGTTTAGTAACGGCACTACCCTGATTGCGGTTAATCTATTCTCCAAAAAGAGTGAACAAGCTGCAGGAAAAATCGATCACGCAATTAGCATCGTGCAGCAGCTATTAGAGCGCTGCGTGTATCCTGATTGCGATCTGCTTCTACCGAGGTTAGTTCACCGCGAAGCCAGCGAAACATTTTTTATTGTTGCAGCAGCCGATCAGGATGGAGCATCAGTACTCTGTCAGCGCATTGATACTCAGCTTGGACAATGCTCAGCGCTACAAAAAGCCAATCTTCAAGTTGAAATATCCAGCATGGAGGTGGAAATTCCCTCCATCACGCATGAGGGTGAACTGGATCTACAGCTGGCGACGATAGCACGCAGAATCGAAGATATTGTTGATTACGATACTTTCTACAAACAGCATGGATGTTTAGACAGTAACGAACAAGCCTGAACGCAACGCCAATTGCCCTTGAAATTGCTCATTCAAAACGACGAATGGTTATTCAGGAAATGCACATCGTGTTTTTGATACAGCGCTAACTATCTCTAATACAGTTTGAGCTTAGGTATTATCGTAAAGCGCTCTCGATTCCATCCATGAGCATACTGGTATCAACGGGTTTTTGGTAAAAGGCTCTTGCTCCTGCATTGATTGCTTTCATCTCGTTTTGGGCAGGATCACGTCCAGAAAGAACAATGACCGGAGTCGATGCCACCGCTGGCAAACTGCGTATGCGTTTGAGCACTTCAAAGCCATCACCGGCGGGTAGACCCAGGTCCAGTAAAATAAGATCAGGGGTTTGCTCTACTGTCTTTTGTGTCGCATCCAGGCCATCAACAGCTATCACAGGTTCATACCCGGAAGCACGCAAACGCAAACTCAACCCCAAGCGAAAATCAGCATCATCGTCCACAATCAAAATCTTATGGCTCATCGGTAAAACTCCTTTTTAAAATTAACATCATCCATGACTGTACCCATTATCTCTTTTGGTACCACATAGAGATTAAGAGCCTCCTGCCTTAAAGTCTATGGTTTTGGCGTTAGATCTTGATTACTGCGACTGTTAGCCCGATTTCGAGTAGTCTATTTCCGAAATCGTAAAAGGCGGGGTCGAAAGAAGGCTTATCGCAGCGTAGATTAAACCGATCTGTTGCCGTGCCGTAACTCCGTCTATGTGCCCACAAAATCAACAAATACCTCTGATTGCTGGTCGCCAACGGATACCCCGAAATGACTTAATGTGCGACGTTATTCAACACCTAGCCAGCGGTGTAATTGTGGGAGCACTCTAACTTGGTGCCAGTGCAAATTTCGTGTCGCTTCAATCAGCCAGAGCAGGCTCTGCTCGTCGTGAATACGGTCTTTAACGTCTGCGTTATTCGAAGTATCCGTTTCAAGCTTCGCATCAGTATTACAAGGCTGAATAAAGCTTGATAACTCAGGATATTGGTCTGCGATTATTTTCGACCACAGTACATCTTCCTCATCTGCTGCTACAAATTTTAACGAAATATCGACTTGATGATTATCCTCAGACTCGCAAGCCCCTAAACAGCGTTCTAATCCCCGCATTTTAAAGTTCATTCCCGTAGAAGGAGGCTTGGGGCTTAATGTCAATTGATCCAGTAATGAAAACCAGGGCTGTGCCAGACTCGCTTGTGTTTCCATAGAAAAGCGGTAGCCATGACTCTGTCCCAATTGAATTAACTCTGCAAAGTCTTGCATGGCAGGATTGCCGCCCGAAAGCGTCACCCATAAAGGATGCCCGTCACTGAGTTTTTTAATTTCGGTAAAAATGGACTGTGTATCCATCGACGTCCATTGGTTTTCAAACTTGGGCAGTACTGCGTAGCCGGTATCGCACCATGAACAGCGATAGTCGCAGCCTGCTGATCGTACAAATACAGTGGGCGTACCGATTAAAGCACCTTCCCCTTGAATCGTTGGTCCGAATATTTCAGAGATACTAATTAAATTAATCACCGGGTCGATAACAAGCCCAGGTTTTTGGTGTTTCACTGATACGTACTGCGGTAACTTCTGACCATTTTGGCTTTGCCCAGTCATAAATAAACTTGGCGAGATTTTCAGCCGTTGTATCATCATGTCCGAGTACATCGTTTAAATGACGATGGTCTAGCGTCTCATCAATAAAATGTTTCAACGCATCCAGATCATTATAGTCACGTACAAACCCGTATTGATCCAGAGTCTCTGACTGGAGCTCTATTTCTACCACATAGTTGTGCCCATGCATTCTTGCGCATGGGTGTTCACCCGGAAGATTAATCAGTTGATGGGATGCACTGAAGTTAAATTGCTTACTGATAATGTACATAAATTAAAT
>CAZNYF010000080.1:6383-13440 GCA_964577195.1 uncultured Thiotrichales bacterium
TATCTCTCGGTGTTTTTTACCTGGTGCGTCGACAGGGGCTATAACCTAGCCAAGTAGGGGCTTTATAGCTAAAAGAAGGGTGATTATCAAGAGATGATTTCTATCAAGCCGAGGATACACCCTATATCACAGGACAATATCCTTCAGTAGTAAATATATCCTTACAGTAATAATGATCAAAGATGAACGATAAGAAGCAATACAATGACCGATAAAATTTATATCACCGCCAATGAGCTTTTGCTCGATTCCTATCAGCTAGGCATCAATATTCTAAACAGCGGCTTTGTTCCAGACTATATTGTTGCTGTTTGGCGCGGTGGTACTCCTGTGGGCATTGCCGTCCAGGAGATTCTCCATTATCTCGGTGTAAAAACCGATCATATCGCCATTCGAACATCTTCCTACTATGGCATTGGAAAACAGCATAGAAGTATTAAAGTGCACGGTCTGGAATATATCGTTAAAAATATTAATTACAATGATAAATTACTGTTAGTCGATGATGTATTTGATTCTGGTCGAAGCATCCAGGCGGTTTTAAAATCCCTTAAACAAAAAGCCCGGCGCAATACGCCAGAGGATATTCGAATCGCTGTTCCGTGGTTTAAACCCAATATGAATCTAACGGATGTAAAGCCAAATTACTATTTACACACAACAGATCAATGGCTGGTATTTCCCCATGAATTAGACGGCCTGGAAGAGCATGAGATTTATGCCAACAAGCCTGGATTGGAAGCATTAATTAAGCAATATAAACAGCCAAATACCAAATTGGATAAATAACAGAGGGTAATTGACTGATTGAGTTGGACTGTTGGGTTGCCTAGGAGGCTGTCCGAGAATAGGAGCCGTAGCGAAAATCACTCAGCAGCCATTAAATGAGCTTATCAAAAGAGGCGAATAGTGGGGCTCTTTAACGATTTTGATAAGCTCAGTTAAATGGTTTCTGAGTGATTTGCAGTAGGTTCTCTATTCTCGGACAGCCTCCTGATATTAAGGCATTTCATGGCCTTTACAGACAGGGCCGTAGGGGCCATGACGATGTTTATCATGATAATGCATTCTGTACTCTACAAACCTTTCGGTTTCATCAAAATGCATAAACGGGTTGCCATCAATTTGTGCTTGCATTGTTGATGTGGGTGTTTCGGAATAATTGTGTCCAGGTAAAATAATCGTATCCTCAGGGAGATTCTTTCGCATATCTTTTAGCGTTGAAAACATTTCTTCTGGATCACCGCCCGCTAAATCGCATCGACCGCAACCAAAGACGAATAATGTGTCTCCGGTAATTAATTGATTGTTGATTTTATAACAGGCAGAACCAGGCGTATGGCCGGGCGTGTGCATCACTTCGATACGGGTGTCACCTAATTTTATTTCGTCACCGCCATAATGTAGCGATGGGGTTGACAGATTCTCTGACCAGAATTTTGCTTCTGCGCTGAGTAAATGCAGCTGCGCATCAAAACTATTGAGTACATCTGCAATGCCATTAATGTGATCGTTGTGGCTGTGGGTTAGTAATATATCGGTGATTTTTACATCACGTTGCTCCGCCAGTTTCAGAACGGCAGGGACATCCCAGGCCGGGTCGACAACGGCTGCTCGGCCGGAGTTTTTATCTTCGATTAAATAAACAAAGTTTTCCATTGGCCCCAGTTCCAGAGCATGGATTTCAATGGGTGCGGATTGAGTCATTATTGTTTCCGGTCAGTGAATTTTAGTATCTCATGAATAGGCCATCACAATAGCGCAGCAGAAAATACTGTGGTGTACTCATTGTAGTTTGAAAGGTCTGTAGGCGGGTGCTCTGAAGCGTAGCCGCTAATGTACGGGCGGCGTTAGTATGACGGGCAATAGGACAGATTTTGCGGTGCCGGAATGCGGCGTACTCTGGCGATTCATTAATAGTTAATATTATCATATGAAGATCCATCGCCATAACTGCTGCCATTCGCGCTAAATTTCGCTACACTGCGGCGTAGTATCACCACAATCCCGACTTATGAATCCAGAATACCTCGAATTTGAACAGCCCATCGCTGAACTTGAAGCCAAGATCAATGAACTCCGGTTTCTCGGTGATGATAGCGGCGTCAATATTCTAGACGAGGTCACTAAGTTAGAGGGAAAATGCCAGACGCTGACCAAACAGATTTTTGCAAAGCTCACCCCGTGGCAGGTCTCGCAGGTTGCTCGTCATCCTCGACGCCCTTATACACTTGATTACGTTGAAAAAATCTTCACCGATTTTCACGAGCTGCACGGTGATCGAGCGTTTGCTGATGACTATGCCATCGTCGGCGGTCTGGCGCGTTTGAATGGCACCTCGGTAATGGTGATCGGTCACCAAAAAGGTCGCAGCACCAAAGAAAAAGTAAAGCGCAACTTTGGTATGCCGAGGCCAGAGGGTTATCGCAAAGCATTACGATTGATGGATATGGCCGAGCGCTTTCATCTACCTATTTTTACTTTTATTGATACACCGGGCGCATACCCTGGTGTCGGTGCGGAAGAACGCGGTCAAAGTGAAGCGATTGCCAAGAACTTACGCGTTATGAGTCAGTTAAAGACACCCATAATTTGTACCGTGATAGGCGAAGGTGGTTCAGGCGGCGCGCTGGCGATTGGTGTTGGTGACTACACCATGATGCTGGAAAACAGCACCTATTCGGTCATTTCCCCGGAAGGCTGTGCGACGATTTTGTGGAAAAGTGCAGAAAAAGCTTCGGATGCTGCCGAGTCACTGGGCATCACCGCCCCGCGTCTTAAAGAGCTTGGGCTAGTCGATGAAATTGTTCCAGAACCTCTCGGCGGCGCGCATTCCAATTATTCGGCGATCAGTGAATCATTAGGTAAAACGCTGGCATCTGCGTTGCAACAAATTAAACAATACACCAAAGACGAGCTACTCGAACGGCGTTATCAAAGGCTGATGAATTACGGTGAATTCAGCGGATAAAAAGCGCGCAAGCCAGCCTTTTTCTGCGGCTGCACTCGCAACCATTTTGCAACAGTTTCCCGCTGTTCGCGCATGGCATGTTGCGCTCAGTGGTGGTGCTGATTCGGTGGCATTGTTGCACGCGCTGGCATCGATTCCCCGTGAAAGCATCTCGCCAATTTATGCTGTTCATATTAATCATGGGCTGCAATCAGAGGCATCGCAATGGGATAAATTTTGTACACATCTCTGTGCCGAACACGATATTTTGCTAACAACACTACAAGTCTCAATTGAACGCGAGCAAGGCGAAAGCCTGGAAATGGCAGCGCGTCGAGTCAGGTATGCGGCTTTCTCAGAATGTTTAAAGGATTCCGAAGCGCTACTCACCGCGCATCATCAAAATGATCAGGCAGAAACGCTGTTACTCAATTTACTCAATGGCGCAGGTGTTACGGGACTGGCTGCGATTCAACCAAGCCGCAGTTTCTCTGCCGGTTATTTAATTCGCCCCTTGCTCGAATTTACCCATCAGCAATTAGTGGATTATCTAGAGGCTAAGCAAGTCGCATGGGTTGAAGACCCAAGCAATCAGAACACTGTTTTTGATCGAAACTTTCTTCGCAATGAAATTATTCCAAAATTAGAATCCCGCTGGCCAGCAGCGGTAAAATGTATTGCCCGATCCGCACGCAACCAGCGCGATCAGGTTTCGCTTAACCGCGAACTGGCAGAGCAAGATTTGGAAAAAGTTGCTGATTTTTCCAGTGGTGGCATCTCACTGCGGCGATTAAAAACACGTTCACTGGAGCGACAAAAATTGCTCCTGCGACATTGGCTTGGAAGTAATCCACCACTCATTAATCCTTCTGAAGAACAGTTACAGATTATTTTAAATGAATTAATTGCCGCCTCTGAAGATGCTCAGCCACAATTAAAACTGACAGCCGCTGTGATCCGACGTTTTGATGATACTTTGACTAAATCTTTCATCACCGAAATAAAGCCACATCAACAAACGTACAACTGGCAATTGGACACGTCATTTCAAATTCAATCGCTGGGGATTCGGCTTGATCCTGAATTACTGCTCAATCAATTTAGCGAATTTGATACGGCGACAGAATTGACGGTTCGATTTAGACAGGGTGGCGAGCAATTTAAACCCGTAGGTAATTCACATCATCGTAAGCTCAAGCAACTATTTCAGCTGTGGCGCGTACCTGTTTGGAAGCGCGACACAATTCCCCTTGTATACTGGCAGGATCAACTAATTGCTGTATGGGGTTATGGCTGTTACCGCTAAGATTCAGTATGCAATGCTCTTCACGATTGGAAAAATCAATATGAAAATAAAATCTGCTTTTATATTAACCGTAAGTTTTATGTTCTGGATGATGTCATCGCAAGCGATGGCCAACCAGCTAGTAAACAATGCCTCGCCTTACCTGGCGATGCACGGCAACGACCCTGTCGACTGGCATACTTGGGGGCCTGAGGCGCTTAAAAAAGCCAAAGATCAGGACAAAATGTTATTCGTTTCAATCGGTTATTTTGCCTGTCATTGGTGTCATGTTATGCAGCGTGAAAGTTATGCGGATAAAGAAGTCGCAGGTTTATTAAACAAGCATTTTATTTCGATCAAAGTTGATCGTGAGCTCAACCCAGTGCTGGATGAGCGTTTGATTGATTTTGTTCAAGCGACTGCAGGCAGAGCAGGGTGGCCGTTGAACGTTTTTATTACACCAGACGGATATCCGGTCATCGGCATGACTTACGTGCCGCGCGCAACCTTTGCCGAGTTAATTGGAAAGCTTCAAAATAGCTGGGAAAAAGAACGAGCTACGCTGACTCAGGCGGCAAGAGAAGTCGATGATTTATTGGCTGTTGCCAGAGAAGGTGAAAACGTAGCGTTAGAGGTGCCACTAAAAGAAATGCAAGATGCAATGGTCTCGATGGGCATGCAATACGCAGATAAGTTACAAGGTGGATTTGGCGAGCAAACCAAGTTCCCAATGGCACCGCAGCTCTCGGCAATGCTCGAAGCCTATGCGCTAGAACCGCAACAAGAGCTGGGTGAATTCTTGCAATTAACCCTGGATCAAATGTCCCGGCGCGGACTCTATGATCATGTCGGTGGAGGGTTTTTTCGCTACACCACAGATCCGGGTTGGTATACACCACATTATGAGAAAATGCTGTATACCAGCGCCATGCTGGTACCGATATATTATCGCGCAGCGGAAGTTTTTAAGCGACCTGACTATGCAGATATCGCAACGCGATCTTTAAAATATATGCTTAATGAAATGAGTGGTAAGGATCACGCCTTTATCTCCAGTCTGTCCGCCATTGATAATCAGGGTGTTGAAGGCGGTTATTATCTATGGGATAAAAAAACGCTTAAACAGCACTTTAATAAAGAAGACATGGAATTTGTAACGGCGGTTTGGGATTTGCTCCGAGAGCCAACGCCAGCAGAGGGCATATTACCGCATGAATCTTTTGATCGTGCCAATATTAAAGATGTATTTAGTCTTGATGATGCTGCATTAAATCACCGGCTGGTAAAGATAAGAGCTAAATTAAAATCGGTGCGTGATCAATCAAGAGTCATTCCAAAAGATGATAAGCGATTGGCTGGTTGGAATGGCCTGGCGCTGGCGGCTTTGGCGAGCGGCAGTGATAGCCATGCTGACTTTAAACTGGCGGGAAAACAACTTTACCAATTTATGGAAACCCAGTTGTGGCGTAATAATGGATTGGTTAAAGCCATTGATAAACGTAACCAGTCCTTAGGTAAAGGTGGCTTGTTTGACTACGCTGCAGTTGCCTACGGAATGGCGCGGTGGGCGCAAACTCAGGAAAGTGAAAAGGCAATGGCTCTCGCACAGAAAATCATCAATGCTGGCTGGGATAAATTTTATTCTATTAAAGGCTGGCGGCAGAGCGAAGAAGAGTTACTGCCTAATCCCATATATCAGCGACATATTAGAGATGGCGCATTACCATCGCCAGAAGGTTTATTAATTCGCGCAACGACAATACTTTTAAAATCAAGAGAAGACGCAGCGCTTAAAGTGAAGTTGCAAACATTGATCGCCAGAAGTTCTAAAAGCGTTGAGGATGAGCCATTTTATTTTGGATCACTGATTTCAGCGGCGATCAGAGCTGCAGAGTGATTACCGCTGCGTAATGATTCTTTTGAGGTGCTTAAGTGTCATTAAATTAGCCACGTGCTATTCTTAGTGTTGAATATTTCAACAAGAGGCTAAATCATGGCTACCGTAAATTTCAGTATCCCAGAAAAAGTGAAAGAAGAATTCAATCAACTGTATGCCAATGAAAACAAAAGTGCCGTGCTTACCCAATTAATACAAAAAGCCATAGACCACAAAAAAAGGCTACAGCAGCGAAAGCTAGCAATGGAAGCTATTCTCGAACTAAGAGCAACCACCAAACCAATCACAAAGGAGGAATTTGAACACGACAGGCAGGAATTAAGGGCGTGATAACGGTTGATGCAAGTGTTTGTATAAAATGGTTTATCCTGGAGAATGAGCCTTATACAGAAAAAGCAATTCACCTATTTAAACAGATAGGAGTCGGTAAACAGGTTATTCAACCCTTGCACTGGCAAGCAGAAGTAGTAGCGGTAATAAATCGCAGAGAGCCAGAAATTATAAAACAGGCGATTAACCTTATGGGCGCTTTAGAACTCCCGGTAATGGACAATACGGACGTATACCACAAAGCCAGCGAGATAAGTCAACAGCTCAATCACCACTTGTTTGACGCTCTCTATCATGCTGTTGCGCTGCTTAGTGATGGAGTATTCATTACTGATGACCGTAAGTACTACAACAAGGCTAAACCATTGGGAGCTATCCAATTGCTTGCTGATATTGAATGATATAGCCGTCCCAATGTCGTTAGATGTTCACCATATACGTTAGCCCCCTGTTGTACTTCGGATCAATGAGGCTCTTGAGAGTGGTGTGAAAGACCGCCAGTAGTGGGCATAGCACAGAAAACTCACATCCAGCACGATGTTATGGAAAGACCTGCATTTCCCAAGGTTAACTCGTGGTGATGTTTGAATGTTAG
>CAZNYF010000081.1:0-8582 GCA_964577195.1 uncultured Thiotrichales bacterium
TTTTACGGGCTTGAGGTTTCTGAAGGGGATGTTCTTCAACGGATGGAAGATGATGGTGCTGCATCCTTTCAGGATTTATCTGACGTTGCCTGGGAGTATGGATTTAAAGCCAATGGTCTGGCGCTGAATTTTGCAAAGCTGCAAACGCTTAAAATTCCTGTCATTGCTTACTTGCAGCATATGGGAGACGATCATTTTTCAGTTATTCGAGGGATATCTAAAAATGGTGTTGTCCAGTTGGCTGATCCCTCCTGGGGTAATCGCAAGTTTACAGAAACGCAATTTAAAGCAATGTGGGAAACTCGTAATGATGCCCAGTTTAAAGGTAAGATTTTGGTTGTTATGCCCGAAGATGTTAAAAACCTGAAGGTGGATAAGAAGTTTTTCTCTGCCCCGGAAGTGAATCAGGTTGCCATGGAGTTATTAACTAACCGAGCGAATTAACTGTCTGAATGTAAGCCTCTGGTACTACTATTGAAATTTATCAATGGAGATCCAAATATGGCGGTATGGAGTCCTCTGATCAAAAACGACTCAAGGAGCTGGAAGATAAAAATCGTCGACTCAAACAAATGTCTGTCGAACTTAGCCTGGCTCATGAAATCCAAGTAGAATAGCCGCTCCTAAAGTTTCATTACCGAAGTCCCATGAAAAAAGTCACTATTGTTGGCGCTGGTTTTGGCGCACTGACGGCCGTTCGAACCCTCAGAAAGCTTAAAGCAGATGTCGAAATTACGCTGGTCGCACCCCGCCCGTATTTCGTTTATCTGCCTAGTATTATTTGGATACCATCGGGTATCCGCCAGCCAAAAGACATGGTGATTCAGTTAGATAATTTCTTTAGAAAACATAATGTTAAATATCACCAGGGATCTGCAACGGGTGTTTCTGAAGCAGGTAGAGTACTCAATACCGACAATGGCGACATTGAAAACGATGCGCTGATCATCGCCTCTGGCGGCCAATTTATTAAAAAACTGCCCGGAATAGAGCATGTCATCACGCCCTGTGAAGGCGTTGACGCCGGCATAGAGATTAGAGATCGGCTAAAAGCAATGATCGGAGGCACCATCGCGATTGGCTTTAGCGGCAACCCCAAAGAACCTTCTGCGATGCGTGGTGGGCCAATGTTTGAATTTTTGTTTGGCATTGATAGTCAATTACGCAAAGAAAAACGCCGCGACAAATTTAAGCTGGTCTTTTTTACACCAGCAGCCAAGCCAGGCGCAAGACTTGGGCCGAAAGCAGTTAAAGGCATCCTCACAGAAATGAATAAACGGGATATCGAAACCCATCTTGGCCACAAGATGAAAGGCTTTACCGAGAATAGCGTGATTACCGAAGGTGGTGAGTTTGTTGCCGAACTGATTTTATTTATGCCAGGTATGACCGGCAATAGCTGGTTCAATAATACTGAGCTGCCCCGCTCTCCCGGCGGCTTGATTCAAGCCGATAAACATTGCCGCGTCGCGGGTTGGGACAAGACCTATGTTGCTGGCGATTCTGGTAGCTTCCCTGGGCCGGACTGGCTACCTAAGCAGGCACATATGGCAGATCTCCAGGCTGAAGCTGCAGCAAAAAATATGCTGCTTGAATTTGCCGGAAAAACCCCAACAGAAACTTATAAAGCAGAATTAATGTGTATTGTAGATAGTCATACACAGGGCATGTTAATTACCCGCACCGAGAAAAGAAGTATTGTCTTACCCGCAAATCCTGTAATGCACTGGGCAAAGCGGATTTTTGAAAAACAATATTTAAAGAAATATCGATAAGTTTACTAGTACACTGACAATGTACTAGGGTCTGTTTATACCAATAGTATTTAATTGTTTATCGTGCCACCGAGCAAACAGCAATAATGCCGTACAAGCGCCGATAAGTGCTAGCCACATATCTGATTGTGTGTCCCAGACATAGCCTTGAGTGCCTAGAAAAGATTCGGCATCGTCGCCGGTTAATAGTGCGACCCACCATTCAATTAACTCATAAAACGCGCTAAAAGCGAGAGTGAAACAGACAATTAAAAAAGCGCGCCACTTGTGTCCATTCACCACATTTTTTCGAATCATTATTTCTCTGGCAATCATTGCCGGCACGAACCCTTGAGCGAAATGGCCGAGCTTATCGTAGTTATTCCGCTCTAAATTAAACATCTCTTTAAAGGTATCGAACAGCGGCACTTCTGCATAGGTGTAGTGCCCGCCAACCATCAAAATGATGCAGTGAATTAAAATCAGAGCATAAACCAGAGGTGTTAAACGGAAACTTTGAAAGGTGAATACCAGTACCACCAGACCGATAACAGCAGGTACCACTTCCAGAATCCAGGTCATTCGTTCCAGCGGCTGAATACCTGACCAGATTAAGACCGCAAAAAAAATCAGCAACCAAAAAGCAGTATAGACATTATTTTTAGCGATCATCTTTTGGATAAATGTTAATTAATTTCTAAAAGCTCAACATCAAAAATTAGTGTTTCTTCTGGCCCAATCGCGCGGCCTGCACCTTTTGTACCATAGCCAATTTCTGGTGGAATAAATAATTGATATTTGGCTCCAACACTCATTAATTGCAAGCCTTCTGTCCAGCCTTTGATGACGCGGTTGAGCTTAAAAGAGATGGGCTTGTTTCTTTTGTAAGAACTGTCAAAAACTTCACCATTAAGATGCCGACCTTCGTAGTTAACAGTGACTTTGCTGCGCGGGCCAGGTTTTTTCCCACCGAGGTCACCCGCTTTAATAATTTTATATTGCAAGCCGCTTTTGGTAGTTTTAATACCATCGAGTTTGCCATTCTTTTGCATAAAAGCGGTTCCGGCTGCTGCATTGGTTTCCATCAGGCTTTTTGCTTGTACCGGGGAAATTGCTGTGAGTAGAAAGAGTAGCGCTATAGTCAGAAATTTCTGGTTTATCATAAATAAGTTTCCTTAGAGATTATTGGATGTATTTTCCACATCAAGCCAATCTTGGCCCTTTCTTTCAATCAAGTTCTTCAGAAATTGAATGTGTCCATCTTTTGCATTCAGCGCGGGAATATACGTGAAGTTTTTACCGCCGGATTCAATGAACGCTTTACGGTTGGTCATTTCGATTTCTTCCAAAGTTTCGAGACAATCGGATGAAAAGCCAGGGCAGACGATATCGATGCTTGAAAGTTTCTGTTTGCCCATGCTTCGTAGCGTTTGTTCTGTGTATGGTTTGAGCCATTCCTCCCGACCAAATCGCGATTGAAAAGTAATTGTCCATTCGTCGTCTTGTAATTTTAGTGCTTGCGCCAAGAGCCCAGCGGTTTTTTTACATTCATACTCATACGGATCACCCTGAGTGGTACAGCGCTTGGGAATACCATGAAAAGAGAGCAGTAAATGCTCTGACCGACCTTGCGTGCTCCAATGTTGCTGGATATCGTCAGCCAACGCTTGGATATATCCCGGGTCATCATAGTAATGAGTGATTAATCTAAATTCTGGAATCCAGCGACGGTGCTGCAACACGGTAGTTACTTCATCAAAGACTGTGCCGGTTGAGGTTGCCGAGTATTGTGGATACAACGGTAATACCATCAGACGCGTTGCACCTGCGTGATACAAGTTATCCAGAGCAGATTCAATCGAAGGATTACCGTAACGCATCGCCAGCTCAACAATCACATTTCCGGCATATTGCTGCTGAAATACGTGACCGAGCTTTTCTGCTTGATCTCGGGAATGCGCCAGCAACGGTGAGCCTTTATCCGTCCAGACAGATTGATAATGCGCCGCACTTTTTTTAGGGCGCGTATTTAAAACCAGTAAATTCAGGATCAACCACCATGCCGGGCGAGGAATTTCGACCACACGAGGATCCCAAAGGAATTCTTTTAGATAGCGGCGTACAGCACGGGTAGTCGGCTCATCTGGCGAACCCAGGTTCACTAACAAGACTCCAAGTTTTGGCGGTAAATCATGACGATTAGAGAACTCGCCTTGATAGCGGGGCATAGCTGGCTCCAAAATTAATAGCTGCATACTTTACACGTATTTGATTCTACGATTCAAACTACTCTGCTAATAGATTAGGGCACCTCTAAAAGCAGCACTTCTATTTTTTAGTGGCACCCTTAACAGTCTCTGGCTAATCCGCTAATATATGCTCCCTTGAATTTGGAACGCATGCGTTCCTGAAAACCGGAGTAGTGATGCCTTTGAATGTGGCGGTGCCAAAAGAGACAGCGGATGGTGAACGACGGGTTGCGATTGATCCCGTGGTGGCAAAGAAGCTAGCAGCGATGGATGTCGAGGTGTTGCTGGAAAAAAATGCAGGTTCCAGCGCAGGTTTTACCGATGAACATTACAGCGATGTCACCTCAATAGCCGAGGGTTCAGGTTTTGGAAATGCGGATATTGTGGTCTCGGTGCAAATTCCCGATGCCGCCGATATTAAAAAGATTCCCGAAGGCGGTGTGCTGATTGGCACATTGACGCCATTTAAAAACCCAAAACTGGTAGCCCAGCTCCGTGATCAAAAAATCACTAGCTTTGCGATGGAGATGATCCCCCGCATCAGCCGAGCGCAGGCGATGGATGTACTTTCTTCTCAAGCCGCTGTTGCCGGATATAAAGCAGCCATCATGGGTGCTGATCAAGCCAACCGTTTTTTCCCCATGATGACGACTGCAGCTGGCACCATCCGGCCATCCAAAGTGATTGTCATCGGCGCAGGTGTTGCCGGGTTGCAGGCGATTGCGACGGCTAAACGGCTCGGCGCGATGGTACAAGGCTACGATGTGCGCTCAGCCACCCAGGAACAAGTTGAATCACTGGGTGCAAAATTTATCGAGCTATCCATTTCCGCAGAAGGCGAAGGTGGTTATGCACGCGAGTTAACTGCAGATGAAAAGCAGCAGCAACAAGATGAGCTGGCAGAATATATTGCTCAGGCAGATGTGCTGATTACGACTGCGGCTGTCCCTGGCCGACCAGCGCCTAAGATTATTCCCACCAGTACTGTCGATAAAATGAAAGCCGGAGCCGTGATTATTGATCTGGCAGCTGAAGGTGGTGGTAACTGTGAGCTGACCAAGCCAGGTGAAATTGTTAATCACAACGGTGTACTGATCAACGGGCCGCTGAATGTCGCCAGTCAGGCGCCACTACACGCTAGCGAAATGTACGCTAAAAATATTTTCAACTTCTTATCTCCGATGATCGTCGAAGGTGAGTATCAACCGGATTGGGACGATGAAGTGATCGCCGGCGCATTGCTGACGAAAGATGGAGAAATCATGAATAAGCAGGTTAAACAGGCGGTTGAGGAGATGAAATCATGAGTGAAGGATTTATCGCGTTATACATATTCATGCTCGCCGCGTTTACCGGCTATGAGGTGATTTCCAAAGTCCCTGTCATCCTCCATACACCACTGATGTCTGGCTCCAACTTTGTCCACGGCATTGTGCTGGTTGGCGCAATGGTCGCGCTTGGTCATGCAGAAGGTGGAATGGAAACTGCGATCGGATTTTTCGCTGTGTTGTTAGGGGCGGGTAACGCCGTTGGCGGTTACGTGGTGACCGAGCGAATGCTCGAAATGTTCAAAACCAGCAAAGGGGGTAAATCATGAGCTGGTTTATTCAGATTTCATACTTTGTTGCGGCGGTTTTATTCATCCTTGGTTTAAAGCAGATGTCATCACCGGCAAATGCACGGCGCGGCATTCATTGGGCTGGTGCCGGTATGCTGCTGGCGACGTTAGTGACCTTTTTTCATCCGCAGATACACCATAATTACGTACTGATTGTGCTGGCAACTGCCATCGGTGGCGGACTTGCCTGGTGGACGGGAAAGAAAGTGGCGATGACGGATATGCCGCAAATGATTGCGCTCTATAACGGCATGGGCGGTGGCGCAGCAGCGGCAATCGCCGCTGTCGAGCTGGTCAAGGGCAAAGAAATGTCATCCTTGATGTTACTCCTAGCAATACTGGGTGCCGTGATTGGTACAGTCGCTTTCTCCGGCTCTGGAATTGCCTTCGCCAAGCTACAGGGCATTATGCGTAGCGCATTCCGTTTCCGTGGCCAAAGGATCGTCACTCTGGTTATCGCTATAATAACGGTAGTGTTGGGCCTGATGATTCTTAATGCGGGTCATGAAGTCAGTGGTTTCACTATCTTCCTGTTTTTCGCGTTCGCATTTACTTTAGGCGTATTGATGACATTGCCCATCGGCGGTGCCGATATGCCTGTCGTGATTTCTCTGTTCAACGCATTGACTGGTTTAGCTGTCGGCCTAGAGGGTTTCGTACTACAAAATCCAGCGATGATGATTGCCGGTATCGTGGTGGGTTCCGCCGGAACACTGCTCACGCAGTTAATGGCAAAAGCCATGAATCGACCCATTAGCAATATACTCTTTAGCAACTTTGGTGATGCAAGCTCCGGCGAAGAAGAATCAGTCGATGGCAGCATGAAGCCGATTGAGGCTACTGATGTTGGCGTGATGATGGCCTTTGCTGAAAAGGTAATCATCATTCCGGGGTACGGTATGGCGGTCGCTCAGGCACAGCATAAGATATGGGAATTGGTGCAACTGCTGAAAGATCGCGGCGTCACCGTAAAATTTGCGATTCATCCTGTTGCTGGTCGGATGCCAGGACATATGAATGTTCTGCTGGCAGAAGCTGGCGTACCTTATGATATGATTTATGACCTCGATGAGATCAATAATGATTTCGCAACGGCTGATGTAGCACTGGTAATTGGCGCAAATGACGTGGTCAATCCCGCCGCTAGAAACAACCCTGATAGCCCTATCTACGGTATGCCTATATTGAATGCGGATTACGCAAAAAATACTATCGTCATCAAACGTGGCAAGGGCGCAGGATTTTCTGGCATTGAAAACCATCTGTTTTTTGCTGACAACACGCGCATGCTTTATGGTGATGGGCAAGCGATGGCGAGTGAATTAATTTCTGCGGTCAAAGAACTATAGCCGAACGCTAATGGGAAAATTTTTGAAAGGCTGGTTGATTCTATTTTTGGTGGTTCTCACCAAGCCCGTTTTTGCGCTCGAAGGAATCGGCTATGTAACGGATCACCTGCAGTTAACCTTATTCTCCGAGAAAGGTACTGGCAGCAAGCTCAAGACATTAGAATCTGCTGACGTGCTGGATATCCTTGAAGAATCTCGGAACTTCTTAAAGGTACGCACCACCACAGGAGAAGTCGGTTGGGTGAAGCGTCACTACATTGTGAGTGAGCCACCGGGGCAACTAAAAGTACTTGAACTAGAACGTGTGATTCGCGCCAAAGAGTCCAAGATCGCTACACTCGAAAAAGTTATCGAAAACAAAAAGGTTGGTGAAAGTCTGCGAGAAGATTACGAAAAACAGTTAGTCATCGCCAATCAGGAAAACGTTCAGCTGTTTAATGACAAGCAACAATTGACGAAAAAACTCGATCAAGCTTCATTGGAAGTTAGACATCTTAAAAGTGATTTGAATAAAAAGCCGCGCTTTCACCCACTCGTAATTGCAGCACTGATTGCACTCGTGGGGATGCTTATTGGGATAGCCATTGGTTGGGCATTACACGTACGCAAGCTGAGCAAGCGTTTTTATGGCTTTAAGATTTAGCTATTGAGCTAAACTTATGGGCAAAAAAAAAGGGTTCTCACGAATGAGACCCTTTAACGTCATGCTATCGAAACCCGCAGTGAATGCCAGTCATCAATCATGACTCTCCCCCAAATCACTCCATCTTTTTTTATTTTAACCACTCTCCCTGTGATACTCAGGCCTGCGAACAGGATAAAGATCATTTTGGTTGCAATCCGTGCAACTCAGATGACTTCCTAAGTACGCAGCGGAGTTTGTCGCCATTAGGTAATAATTACAATTGGGTTGCTTGCAGAGATCGAACTAGGTTTATTTGGCTACGGAATTATAGAGACAGGGATCAAGAACTGAGCTGTCAGAGCTAGCCTCTCAGTAGATTTCCTGATTTTAAATCTCGGATTTGGCTGGATTGACCGGGGTTTCCGCAGAAATCGTTCAGGACTAAATCAACCGTCTTCGTAATTTCCGTTGCAAGTGCCTCCCATGAGCCGGCAGGCAATTGCCCCGAAAGATTGGCGCTGGTAGAAACGATAGCGCTGTTGGCTGCGAGACACAGCGCGCAAGAGGTGGGATGTCTGGTGATACGGACTGCGATGGTTGAATGCTCTCCGCGTAGCAATGAGGATACGCCCTTTGCCGCCGGCACAAGCCAGCTAGTTGGCTCTGATCGGGCTGTGGTGATGCTTTGCCAGTCAGCATCCGCTAACGTCGGATCTGTGTAGATTTCGAGCTGGGCGCGATTAGCGGCGAGCAAGATTAGCCCTTTGCTGGCGCTGCGCTGTTTGATATCGAGAATTCTTTGAATCGCAGCGATATCAGTGGGCAAACATCCCAATCCAAACACTGTGTCCGTTGGATAGGCGATGACGCCGCCGGTTTTTAATACCTCTGCGGCGCGTTTCACCACACGACTAACTTCCAAACTGATTAGCCTTTTTTAGCCGCTGATTTTTTCTTTGCAGCTTTCTTTTTGGAGGCCTTTTTCTT
>CAZNYF010000081.1:8682-13153 GCA_964577195.1 uncultured Thiotrichales bacterium
TTCTTCTTTGCCGTACTCTTCTTCTTGGCGGTGGTTTTCTTTTTAGCGGCTGCCTTCTTTTTCTTGGCACCTTTCTTACCCCGGGCTTTCTTCTCCGGCGCTTCTTCAATCAGCTTCTGACAAGTTGCCAAATCGAGATCTTTTGGCTCGATATCTTTGGGGATTTTGGCATTTTTATTGCCATCGGTAATAAACGGGCCATAGCGACCCTTAAGCACCTGAATACCTTCATCCGGAAAATCCAGAATAATACGGTCTAAATCAGCCTGTTTCTTTTCAGCAACGACTTCCAGCGCACGTTCGAGCTTTACATCATGTGGATCATCTTCTTTCAATGAAGCAAATTTATTACCATAGCGAATATAAGGGCCAAAACGACCAATATTGGCGCTAACGGGTTCACCTTCAGGTGTTTCACCTAGATCACGTGGCAGCTTGAACAGCTCCATCGCTTCATCATAGGTGATGCTATTGAGTTTTTGACCGGGACGCAGGCCTGCAAAACGCGGCTTTTCTTCGTCTTCAACATCGCCAATTTGTACGCAAGGCCCGTAACGTCCCAGACGCACTGAAACGGGTCGTCCAGATTTAGGGTCGACGCCCAGCTCGCGCGGTTTAATCGCTTCTTTACGGGTGAGCGATTCTTTGTCATCCACCAGAGTTTTGAACGGACCCCAGAATTCTTGCATGACTGGAATCCAGTCTTTCTCGCCGCGTGAAATTTCATCGAGCTGATCTTCCAATCGCGCGGTAAAGTTATAATCAACGTAGGTATTGAAGTGTTCGGTGAGAAAGTTATTCACCACACGGCCAACTTCTGTGGGGTAAAAGCGTTTGCTTTCAAGCTCCACATATTCGCGATTCAACAAAGTGGAAACGATGCTCGCATACGTGGATGGACGACCAATGCCGTACTCTTCCAGAGTTTTAACCAGGCTGGCTTCTGAAAAACGCGGTGGAGGATCAGTAAAATGCTGATCGGCTCTAATTTCCTTGAGCGCGACACGATCACCTTTTTCCATCGCCGGTAGAAATTTCTCCTTACTATCGTCCTGTTTCTTGTCGTCCTGACCTTCAAGATAAACCGCCATAAAACCGGGATGGCGAATGGAGGAGCCGGTAGCCCTCAGAATATTGCCATCACCACAGCCAAATTCTACTGCGACAGTATCCATCGTCGCGTGAATCATCTGGCTGGCAATGGTGCGTTTCCAGATTAAGTTGTAGAGCTTGAATTGTTTGTCATCCAAATGCGCCTTGATTTCATCAGGCACACGCATCGCCGAACTGGGACGAATCGCTTCGTGCGCTTCCTGCGCGTTTTTAGATTTGGTTTTGTAGACAGGCACTTCATCAGGCAGATTATCTTTGCCATACCGCTGAACAATCAGCTGACGAATCTCTTCAACCGCTTCTTCCGCCAGATTCACAGAATCGGTACGCATGTAGGTGATCAAACCCACTGGGCCTGAACCGAGATCAATTCCTTCGTATAGTTGCTGAGCGATGCGCATACTATTGCGCGTACTCATACCCAGTTTACGCGCCGCTTCCTGCTGCAGAGTTGAAGTAATAAACGGGGCGGTCGGATTACGTTTGCGCTGCTTTTTAGTTACCGAGTCTACGACTAGCTCATTGCCACCAATGCCTTTGATCAGCGTGTCACGAACTTCGTTGGCAGTTTCGGTATTGGTGAAGCTGAACTGTTTGACCTTGTCGTTTTTGTAGAGTTGGAGCTTGGCGATGAAATCGGTATTGTCACGATTTAAATCAGATTCAATCGACCAGTATTCCTGTGGATCGAATGCTTCAATTTCTAATTCACGCTCGGCAATCATGCGCAATGCAGGGCTTTGCACACGTCCGGCCGAGAGGCCGCGGCGGATCTTTTTCCACAACAATGGCGAAAGATTAAAACCTACCAAATAGTCCAGCGCACGTCGTGCCTGCTGCGCGTCGACCAGATTGGTTGCCAGCTCGCGTGGATTAGCAACCGCGTCCAGAATCGAGCGTTTGGTGATTTCGTGGAAGATAACTCGCTGAACCTGTTTATCTTTAAGCAGCCCTTTTTCTTTCAGCAACTCAAGCAAATGCCAGGAAATTGCCTCGCCTTCGCGATCCGGGTCAGTTGCTAGTAATAAAGTATCGGCTTTTTTTAAAGCCTTGGTGATGTTTTTAACGTGTTTTTCATTTCGCTCGATGATGGCGTATTTCATCGAAAAATTGTCATCAGGATCAACTGCTCCCGTTTTAGGGATCAGATCTCTCACGTGTCCATAAGAGGCGAGTACGGTGTAGTCTTTACCCAGATACTTTTCAATCGTTTTCGATTTAGCGGGTGACTCTACTATGACAAGATTTCGGCTCATCGGTGGTAATGTTCCTTAAAATTAAAAAGGGGCAATCTGCCGCCATTGCTCCAACAATATTATATTGATGGAGTACTAGTGGATGCTCACCGGGTGGTCATCATAAACAAGTTCTTCAAGCCAGGCGAAGTCATCTGTATCGCTCTTGGGGTGATTCATTAGCACCATTAATACCACCCACTTGAGTTGAGCGATATCATTTTGATGAGAATTGAGCGCCATAAACTGTTCAATCACTTGCTCTCGCGCTGAAGGCTTGAGGATATTGTTCTGTTCCAGCTGATGTAGAAAACCAATACCTTCCGTACCTAATCGCTCACGCTCTGCATCGCGATAAATACGCCAGGAGTTAGCCATAGGATCAAACAATGGGTTGCCATCAGACAATTGATCCAGCCAGTCAAACGCCAGATTCACCTCCTGATTGCCAAAACCTGCCTGCAAAAGCTCGGTTTCGATTTCGTCACGCTCTGAATTTTCTTCGATTTCCTGATCTACGTAGTTCTCCACCAAGTACATCAAGACTTCGAAAATATTCTGTTTTATCATGAAAAATATCGCCCGCTGATTTTCTTTTTGAAGGATGGATTGCGTTCCCTTCAAAGGTCTAAAAGCGCGATTCTATCAAACTGTACGGCGGGGCGTGGAAAAATCTGGTTTTCTCTATACAGCTACCCCATGAATTATCTGCATCAAAGAAGTTTAGGCAGAATAATACGTCGAACAATTTATCATCCTAGAAAAATCAGTTGGGCGCGAAAAAGATGTTATGCCCTGTGGGTACGCGCCAAACTGATTTTCTAGGATCATGACCCATTAAAAAGGCCAGCTGAGCACAGCTGGCCTTGAACCTTACTTTTGACTTGCTAGCCTGAACTAGCTGTCATCGCTGTTCGAGCCGTCGAAACCTGCAGTACCATTGACATCACGCAGGAACCATTCCTCATCGTCAAGATAACTGAAATCAGGTCCTTCGATCGTTTCACCACCTTTGACAATGATTTCGCTACGATCGAATTCACCACTTTCCTGATTGCGTTCAGAAACAACTCTCAGAACATTATCCCAAGTCTCAAACCTGACATTGCTGTCATAATTTGGCCAGTAGTTTGGCTCATGCTGGTTATTTTCAGGATTAGCCGAGTTTTGCAGCGCATTATCGCCATTTTCATCTTTAAACAAGATGATGACATGATGCGTAGACTGTGGCCCATTCAGAAAATCACCAATCGTTGGATTCAGCGTATAGCGACCCTCTGAATCCAGTCTAGAGACAGCTCTGGTGGTTCTCTTTGGCTCGACAAAGGTCTCTGGGTTGGCATCATTGTACGGCTGAAACTCCTCGCTGATGAGCGCAACTTTCCAGCTGCTATCCAGACCAGACGGTGCTTTACCTTCAATGCTGAATTGAGCGTTTAAATCAAGCGGCTCACCAACATAAAACTGAGCAAAACCACAACCACCCTGACCAAGGAATTCACCATTGTCTGTATCTATAAACTCGGCACAGATATCAACATGGTAGTTGCCATCTGCCGCTTCAAGCTTATCCAGTAAGACGGGCAAAGTGTATGAACGACCAAACAAACGCTGATCATTTTGATGGGTTGAATAAACATTCTCCCAACGATAATCATCATTGCCCGTTGCGTTTGAAACGACGTTCATCGAGTATGCGATTCGCACACCTTCAGGAAGCTCCAGATCACGCGGCTTTTTCCAAGATAGTGTAATTTCTGCCTTGTCATTTACGCCATCATTGTTGGTATCAACATTCAGTGCGAAGCTGGTATTGCCACCTCTTTCACGGAATTTCGCTTCCCGCTCTTCAAACTCTTCACAGCGGTCTGCAGCTCCGCTGCACTCAGCTGGCCAGTTAGGCCGACCGTTCGGTGATGTCAAACGCGGCGATGCATTACGCATCCCGACAATTACCTTGCGCTTGAATTCGCGCTCGGCGATAACTTCACCCGCCGAATTCCGAACGATGACACTGTATTTACCAGAGGCGAAATCACTGACAAGATCATCAGGAGAAGGCTGTGTGGATGTTCCGCTGGGCGAAGGTCGGTTGAACGCTGCCCACGGATCCAGCACAAAGC
>CAZNYF010000082.1:0-11097 GCA_964577195.1 uncultured Thiotrichales bacterium
CCTGAATCATGCCCGTCAATTGATTGTACATGCCAGCCGCAAGCTTCAAAACGCATCGGAGTATCATCAGCAAACCAGCCATCGACATTCCCATCGATAGAGATATTGTTGTCGTCATAGAAACAAACCATCTTGCCAAGTCCAAAAGAACCCGCCAGTGAGATCGCTTCTTGAGAGATACCTTCCATCAAGCAACCATCACCGAGAAATACGTAAGTATTGTGATCGACAATTTCGTGACCATCTTTGTTGAACTGAGCCGCCATGACTTTTTCTGCAAGCGCAAATCCAACCGCGTTGGTAATACCCTGCCCTAGTGGGCCAGTAGTCGTCTCAATACCTGGTGCATAACCATATTCAGGGTGGCCTGGAGTTTTCGAGTGTAATTTACGGAAGCCTTTAAGATCATCAGTAGTCAGATCATAGCCGGTCAAATGCAGTACCGAATACGGCAGCATAGAACCATGCCCGTTTGACATGATGAAACGATCACGATCTGCCCAGTCTGGGTTGGTTGGGTTGTGATTCATAAAATCGTTATATAAAACTTCAGCGATATCCGCCATTCCCATTGGCGCACCCGGATGACCGGAATTCGGTATCTGGACTGCATCCATTGTCAGGGCGCGGATCGCGTTCGCTAATTCACTTCGGTTGGCCATATTTCAAACTCCAAAACATTGTATTACTAAAAATTTTTATAAAATCTGCATAGATCGTGAGAAATGCTGCATCCTTATTAAAATCAGGGCTACGCACCTCACTCACCTTCATATCAGAGATTTTCAGGTGGAATTCTTTTAAATCTCCATAAATTACGCGACTTTCTTGACGTCGATTAGAGAAATAAACCGATCTATTTGTTATCTATTTCGTCCGATGGCGCGTCATTCAACGAGATTTTTGAGCGCGCTATTCTCCCGTAGTTACGGCTTCTGAGCAAGCAACAATATTATTCGGGGTATAAGAGAACCTCGATAGTGTTTGCAGAGAGGATCTGCAACTCCAGGTTTCAGGTGTTAGCAACTCGTTTTGTCGTCACAAGCACTGACCGTATTCATAGATATGGTAACTATATGGCCACATAGGCGCCGTAAACCCAAACACGATGGAGCTTCAAGCAGCGACTGAGATTTATCCTGCTTACGCTCACCGGACTACACTCAACAGTGTGAACCATACATCGTTCTGACGGTCAGAAGTGGCGCAGACTAGCAAGGTTGATTACACTTTGCTCCCGATTTTACAGTAGTAACCTATCCACAGCTGAGGCCATACATGCCAACTAACTACCAATTTACTTCTGAATCTGTCTCCGCCGGTCACCCTGACAAGATTGCAGATCAGATTTCAGACGCCGTTTTAGATTCAATCCTGAAGCAGGATCCTAACGCCCGCGTTGCCTGTGAAACTATGATTAAAACCGGCATGGTTATTGTTGCTGGAGAAATTACAACTTCCGCCTGGGTTGATTTGGAAAAAGTCGTTCGGGGAACAATTAAAGACATCGGTTACACCAGCTCCGAGATGGGCTTTGATGGCGAAACCTGTGCCGTATTAAATGGTATAGGCAAACAATCTGCTGATATCGCGATGGGTGTTGACCGCGCCGCGCCTGAAGAACAAGGTGCAGGCGATCAGGGTCTGATGTTCGGTTATGCCACCAATGAAACCAATGTCTTGATGCCCGCACCGATTACATTTGCACATCGCCTGGTACGCCGTCAGCATGATGTTCGTGAGAACGGCACTCTGCCCTGGTTACGCCCCGATGCAAAAAGCCAGGTCACTTTCCGCTATGAGAATGGCAAACCTACGGGTATCGAAGCGGTGGTACTTTCCACTCAGCATGATCCGGATATTAGTCAGAGTGATCTTAAAGATGCGGTGATGGACGTGATTATCAAGCCCATTCTGCCTGAAGAATGGATCCTTCCTGAAACTCAATATCATATTAATCCAACAGGTCAATTCATCATTGGCGGCCCAGTTGGCGATTGTGGATTAACAGGTCGAAAGATAATTGTCGATACTTACGGCGGCATGGCTCGTCATGGTGGCGGTGCTTTTTCTGGCAAAGATCCCTCTAAAGTGGATCGTTCTGCTGCTTATGCTTGTCGTTACGTCGCTAAAAACCTGGTTGCTGCCGGTATTGCTGATCGTTGCGAAATTCAGGTTTCTTACGCAATCGGCGTTGCTGAACCAACGTCAATTTCAGTTGAAACTTTTGGCACGGGTTTACTCGATGATGAAAGCATCGTTGAACTGATTCGTGAGCATTTCGATCTTCGCCCCTATGGTCTTATCAAGATGCTAGATCTGATTCAGCCCATCTATCAAAAAACCGCTGCTTACGGACATTTTGGACGTGAAGACATCGAATTGCCGTGGGAGAAAACGGATAAGGTTGAAGAACTTCGAGCTTCCGCCAATATCGAAAATGTATCAAAAGTAAGTTAGAATATTTTAAATTAGTTTCCGTCCATAAGCAGGGGCGTAGCGAGAGCGACTCAGGTGCGTAAGATTTTGACCGCAAGATATAGGCGTTTAGTTATTCTAAATAACAATGTCTTGTGGTTAAAAGATTGCGTACCTGAATCGTTCGCAGTAGACATCTGTTTATGGATGGGAACTAATTAGTAAATCTGCTGCCGCTTATTCGCTGCAGCCGGAAGCTGAGGAGCGTTGCGACGGACAGGATGTCTGCCAGGCTTAGTTTCTGTATTTGATTTCGCGATTGCGAAATCATTAGCAACGGCGCTCATTTTTCCCAGCCGGATTATTTATTAAATACGCGGCTTGAATGGATTACAACGGAGATTAATGAATGAACGCTGTCACACAGCCCACCTTTAACGACTATAAAGTTGCCGATATGTCCCTGGCTGATTGGGGACGTAAAGAAATCAGCATTGCTGAAATTGAAATGCCCGGCCTGATGGCACTCAGAACCAAATACGGTGAAGAAAAACCTCTCGCTGGTGCTCGTATCACTGGATCGTTACACATGACAATCCAAACTGCTGTGCTGATCGAGACACTGCTTGTACTTGGTGCCGACGTTCGCTGGTGTTCCTGCAACATTTTTTCAACTCAAGATCACGCCGCAGCTGCGATGGCTGCTGCTGGCATCCCTGTTTACGCCTGGAAAGGTGAATCTCTGGAAGAATACTGGTGGTGTACTGAGCAAGTCCTGACTTGGCCAGATGCCGGTGTTCCTAATATGATTCTTGATGATGGTGGTGACGCAACGCTACTGGTTCACAAAGGCGTTGAGTTCGAAAAAGCGGGCGCAGTTCCCGATTTCAATCCTGAAGATGGCGAAGAGTACGGCGAGATTCTCAAAGTTCTGAGAAGAAACCTCGAATCCAACCCGGGCATGTGGCAAAAAGCTGCGGAAGAAATCAAAGGCGTTACCGAAGAAACGACGACTGGCGTTCATCGCCTGTATCAAATGCAGGAAGATGGCGAACTGCTATTCCCTGCTATGAACGTCAACGATTCGGTTACCAAATCAAAATTCGATAACCTCTATGGCTGCCGCGAATCACTGGTTGACGGCATTAAGCGCGCCACTGACGTTATGATCGCTGGCAAGGTTGCTCTGGTTGCCGGTTTCGGCGATGTTGGCAAAGGCTCTGCACAATCTCTGCGTGGTTTGGGTGCGAACGTCTGGATCACAGAAATCGATCCTATCTGTGCCCTGCAAGCCGCAATGGAAGGCTATCGCGTTGTGACGATGGAAGAAGCCGTCCCCTTCGCTGACATCTTCGTCACCACCACTGGTAACAAAGACATCATTACGCACGACCACATGGCCGGCATGAAAAATGAAGCCATTGTCTGCAACATTGGTCACTTTGACAACGAAATTGATATCGGCTCAACCCTCCAATACGAGTGGGATAACATTAAACCGCAAGTTGATCACATCGTCTTCCCTGATGGTAAAAAAATCATCATGCTGGCCGAAGGGCGCTTGGTAAATCTTGGCTGTGCTACTGGTCATCCTAGTTTTGTTATGTCCAACTCTTTCTCCAATCAGGTACTGGCACAGATTGAGTTCTATGTTCGCCCTGAACAGTACAAAAATGAAGTGTATGTGCTGCCGAAAAAGCTGGATGAAGAAGTTGCTCGCTTGCACCTGGAGAAAATTGGCGTTCACTTAACCACGCTAAGCCAGGAACAAGCAGACTATATTGGCGTTCCCGTGGACGGCCCTTACAAGCCAGACCATTACCGCTACTAGTACACTGAATCACAGGTAGCCATGTTGCTACCTGTGTTTTCTTGAAAAATAGATCGTGATCAGGAGCGTCCCCGTGGAATCTCAGCGAAAGCATCCCAAAACATTCAGTTTCGAGTTTTTTCCTCCAAGAACCGAAAAAGGTGTAGAAAGTCTGCGCGGGCATCGGGATCAACTCGCTAAACTCAATCCAAAATTTTTCTCTGTCACTTTCGGTGCCGGTGGCTCAACTCAGGAAAGAACGCTGGATACAGTGCTGGAAATCCAACAAGCATCAGGAATCGACGCTGCGCCTCATTTATCCTGCGTCGGCTCAAGCCGAGAAAGAATCTCATCCATCCTCAATACCTACAAAGACTCTGGAATCAAACATATCGTTGCATTACGCGGCGACCTGCCTTCCGGCGTCAGGGAGCCTGGCGAATTTCGTTACGCCAACGAATTAGTGAGTTATATCCGCGAAGAAACTGGCGATCACTTTTATATCGAAGTGGCTGCCTATCCGGAAATCCACCCTCAGGCCGTCAATGCATTTAAGGATCTAGAGCACTTTAAAAATAAAATGAATGCGGGTGCAAACACTGCGATCACCCAGTATTTTTTCAATTCGGACAGCTACTTTTCATTTATCGACAGCTGCGAAAAAATGGGTATTGATGCACCAATCGTTCCTGGCATTATGCCAATCAACAACTATATACAGCTCGCTCGCTTCTCGGATGCCTGTGGCGCAGAAATCCCAAGATGGATTCGCCAACGACTCGAATCCTATGGCGATGATTTGGATTCTATCAAGAGCTTTGGTGTGGAAGTTATCACCAACATGTGCGACCGACTATTGAGCCAAGGCGCTCCCGGCCTGCATTTCTACACGATGAATAAAGCCGAGCCAACCGTCACCATATGGAATAATCTCGGTCTATCCGAAAGCGATTAGTTCCCCAATTCCAGCGGATACACCTGCGACGCTATATCCGCGAGGCAGGGATAAACATCAAGCAGGCAATGGCGGCAAAGCATCCGGATTCAATAAAAACTGAACATTCTCAATTTTATCCGGCTGATCCTTCATACCCAACCGCAAGAACACCATCACCTTACCCGCAACATCCGCCCGACCACTGAGAATGTAACACTCATTTCGCAGATCGTTAATGAAGATACCTGTCTGCACCAGCAACGCCATTAAAGTCTTAAGACGGGTTTCTTCATGCACTGTCTCATAAGGAATACCGATACTGTTTTTAGGCCGTTTCAAGCTCAATGGCTCAATATAGGTACTCAATTTCCGTAAAGGCTCAGTAGCATCATTACTGCCCTCCTCTAGTGACAGCTGACTACCTGCCAGCAAGTAAGTAGCAAAAGACTGCATCTCCGGTGAATTAATTGGCTCTTGAAAATCACCTGCACTCTCTCTGTATCGATAGCGCGCCTCATCACCAATATGACGTAAACGAAACATAAAGGTCATGAAATTTAGAATCGAATCGTAGAACCCTTGAACCATTGACCGATCCGGCTTAAGCAAATAATAGCGAATCACACCGATAAACAGCGCCAACAGATCAAATATTGCAGCCCAGACAAGGCTAACGATCATCGTAATGGAATATTCTCCACGATCAGTAATCGCATTCATCGCCCGTTCGATAGGATTGTGCAGCTGCCCCAGATGCTCTTTGTTAATTTTCGCCACAATCTTGTTGGCGGTATCCGTTGTTGTATGCGTGCGAAATTGCGAAAACAAAACAATCAAACTTTCGCGCTGATTGTCAGAGGTGCTTTGACTCAGTAATTGATTAATTTCTGTATAGATTCGTCCCGCTTCCAGATAATGTGTTTCATCCTCGCGGAATCGCCCGGCCATGCGTTCGTAGGATTCCTGTTTTGCGTAATACTGGGGACCTTTCCCCGGGCCGTCGCCTGAGTTATAACCACGCATCGCTTCTTCTTCCATTGACCGCTTTGCTTGTGACAGCAGATTGCGCTCATTCTCTATGTGGGTACGTTCTGCATGAAATGCATCGCTAGCCAGAGAGGCCACGGAGGCTTTCAGCTGAGTGTTCACGGCTTTCATATCCATCCCTTCTGGATGGCTGGTGTTGTATACGTAGGTAAATGCTGCAAGCGTTGATAATGTAAATGCAGCTAAATAGACTACCAGCATAATTAAGCGGCCCACCAGGCCCTTAACATTTGGCAACGCTAATAGCGTCGCTGCAATCGCGAATTGAACAGCGATTGCAAACAACACTGCGTACAGCGGTTCCTGGATATAAAGCGTTGCACCGGAATAAGTGAAAAATCCGTTACTAACCACCAAAAAGATAACACCAGCACCGAGAAAATAGTTTAGTACTTTGGATTGAATGTTGTCGCCGCGTGTCGATTGTGAATTTACGTGAATCATATCGTTATATTAAGAGTGCCTAGCGCTGGAGAGTAATTTCTCCGCAGCCAGCCCCAAACCCCAGTTGTTATTTCTGTATATTAGTATATACTGAAATTCATAGATTAATCGAGTATTTTCGTGATTCCATTCACAGAGTCAATCATTTGACGGATGAACAGCTTTACCAATGAAACTTTTTACGAAGCAAGTCCAGCAGCCTGCGAGCATCATCGGGCAGACTGGTTTAGGGCATCAGCAAGGCACATATCGAAATGAGAAACCAAACGACAAGTTATACGGATTAGTAGTAGCACCAAAGGGCGCGGTTCACAGAAACAGCCAAGTACTGCGTAAAACCAGACAAAAACCGATTCATCGCTAAAGAAACTTCGTTGATCGGCGATAGCTTTAGTAAAGTAAAAAAATACTATATAAGTATAGACTAATATAATAACATTACGCTTCTGCTAAGTAGTCGCCCAAAAATTATGACCAATACAATCACACAAAAACCCTCTCAGAATTCAGCTTCGCCCCGCAATACAGCATCAAACTGGGGGAAATCAGCTCTGCTTACAGTCGCGCTACTGTTGATCGGCAGTTTCGCATCCGCTGACGATATGCCCAGTTACGACGATTACTTTAAACACTATTCTCAACGCTACTTTGGTGAAACGCTGGATTGGAGACTATTTAAAGCACAAGGCATGGTTGAATCGCGCTTGCGTAAAGATGCAAAAAGTCATCGTGGTGCACGCGGCATTATGCAAATCATGCCAGCAACCTACCGGGAAATTCAGAAGAAAAACAATTTCTACAAGACTCGGGAACTGAGTTCTGTCGATACCAATATTGGCGCTGGAATTTTTTTTGACGCCTATCTATATGACCGCTGGAACCGCGAAGTTTCCGCACAAGATCGGATTAAACTGATGCTCGCCAGCTATAACGGCGGCTATGTACGTGTCCTGAGAGCCTTCAATAAAGCCGGCAAGCCAGAAAATGATTGGCAGGCAGTCGCCAGGTACTTACCTAAAGAAACCCGCAATTACGTGGATCGTGTTTTGCATCTATTTAATGCGGAAAAAGCACCTAAAGCTAACCCATCAAAATCGGATCAAACCCGAATCCTGGCTTCTTCTAAAGAGTAATCAGCCCGCGTAAGCTCCGGCATTTTGCTTAATCTCCCTAGCGACGACAGGTTATCGGTGAAACTCCCTTTGTTTTCAGGTAAAGTTCTGCCTCTTTTTGGGTAAGTATTGAGGAGCAACACATGGCAACTGATAACCTGATCGCACCTTCCATATTGTCGGCAGATTTTGCTCGACTTGGAGAAGAGGTAGATAACGTACTCGCAGCAGGCGCTGACGTGGTTCATTTTGATGTAATGGATAACCATTACGTGCCAAATCTCACCATTGGCCCATTGGTCTGCGATGCGCTGCGCAAACACGGCGTAACGGCCGATATTGATGTTCACCTGATGGTTAGCCCGGTTGACCGTATTGTTGGCGATTTTGCTGATGCTGGCGCAACCTATATCAGTTTTCATCCGGCAGCTTCCGAACATGTCGACCGCACCTTGCAGCTAATCCAAGAATGCGGTTGTAAAGCTGGACTGGTATTTAATCCTGCCACCCCTCTGAGCGAGCTTGAATACGTTATGGATAAGGTTGACCTTATTCTATTGATGTCGGTTAACCCGGGGTTTGGTGGACAAAGCTTTATCCCTTCAACACTGACCAAACTCAAGCAAGCCCGCAAATTGATCGACGACAGTGGTCTGGATATCCGGCTTGAAGTTGATGGTGGTGTCAAAACCAATAATATTCGCGAAATCAAAGAAGCTGGCGCGGATATGTTTGTCGCAGGTTCTGCAATTTTTGGTGCTGCAAATAAGTCCGACGATCACATTTACGACACCGTAATCAACGAATTTCGTTCTGAGCTAGCACAAGCAAAATGAGCGTATCCAAGCCGGAAATGATGCTTATTGACGTAGATGGTACGCTGGTTGACAGCGTGCCCGATCTCGCCTGGTGTGTCGATGAAATGATGCGCCAGCTGAATCTACCTGAGCGCGGTGAAAATTCTGTCCGGCATTGGGTTGGAAATGGCGTACCCAGATTAGTGGAACGTGCATTGCTAAACGAACTGGACGGAACACCAGACAAAGACTTATACGATAAAGCCTATCCCATTTTTTTAGCGTTGTACGCGGAAAACACCTCTAAGCGAAGCTGTTTGTATCCCGGCGTAGAAGAAGGTCTGGCGTATCTAAAATCAGCGGATATTCGGCTCGGCTGCGTCACCAACAAAGCAGAACAATTCACAATCCCGCTTTTAAAAGATCTTAATATCTACGATGAGTTTGAAATTGTTATCGCTGGCGACACATTGCCGAAAAAGAAACCCGATCCATTACCTCTGCTGCATGGTGCAGAACAAATGGGCGTCGATCCCAAAAACTGCATGATGCTGGGTGATTCCCAAAGTGATGTTAAAGCTGCGCGCGCCGCTGGCTTTGACATTATTTGCATGAGTTACGGCTATAATCATGGTGAAGACATTCGTGATTACAATCCCGATGCCGTGATTGATTCCATGATCGAACTGCAAGCTCTTTTGGAAAAGGCCGCATAATGTGCTCTCAGAACTTCAACTGGCGATGGTGTTACTAAAAACACACCATCCCATCTGAAAACTCTTCCTGAAAAACTCGGGAAAATGAGGCTGAAATGAGCAACCAATCTGAAAAATCGAGCATCAAACTCACCCCGCTTGTCAAAGAGGTCCTGGCCGACCTCGATACGCCATTAAGCACTTACTTAAAACTCGCAGACGGCCCTTACAGCTACCTGTTCGAATCTGTTCAAGGTGGTGAAAAATGGGGACGCTACTCCATCATCGGCCTACCCTGCCGGAAAGTGATCAAGGTGTATGGAAAACAAATTTCCATCGAAGAATCCAGCCAGGTAATCGAGCAGCTTGAAGTCGATGACCCACTAGAATGGATCGAAAATTACCAGCAGCAATTTGATGTCCCGCTGATCAAAGGTCTACCAAAATTCACCGGTGGATTGGTGGGATATTTTGGTTACGACACCATCCGCTATATCGAACCTCGCCTGGGTGAAAACAAAAAACCGGATCCTCTTAAAACGCCAGACATTCTGATGATGCAATCCGAGGAAGTGGTTGTTTTTGACAACCTTTCCGGCAAGCTCTATCTCATTGTGCACGCACATGCCGGACAGGAAGAGGCCGCAGAACAACGGCTGCGTGATCTCGAGTTTCGCTTAAGACAAGCAACACCCAATTACCAGGAGGCAGCCAAACCTCGCAAAGTTGACGAAGCAGATTTTATCTCTGGATTCACCGAAGATGGCTTTAAAGAAGCCGTCGAGAAAGCACGCCAATACATAATTGATGGCGACGTGATGCAGGTCGTTTTGTCCCAGCGTATGTCTACGCCTTACCACGCGCCACCGCTCGACCTTTATCGGGCACTGCGAGGCTTGAACCCCTCGCCGTATATGTTTTATCTGGATTTGGAAGATTTTCAAATTGTCGGTTCTTCACCTGAAATCTTAGTCCGCTCCGAAGATGGAAAAGTCACAGTTCGCCCCATCGCAGGTACTCGCCGTCGCGGCCATGACGAAGCCGATGATGCTGCAATGGAAGCCGATTTATTAAGTGACCCGAAAGAGCTGGCAGAGCACTTGATGCTGATAGACCTGGGTCGCAACGATGTTGGACGTGTCGCCAAAACTGGCAGTGTAGAGGTCACAGATCAGATGATTGTCGAACGCTATTCGCATGTCATGCACATCGTCTCCAACGTCATTGCCGAGCTAAAAGACGGTGCCTCTGCAATGGATGTGCTGCGTGCCACCTTTCCTGCCGGGACGGTCAGCGGCGCACCGAAAATTCGTGCTATGGAAATCATTGACGAGCTGGAACCTGTTAAGCGAGGTGTTTACGCCGGTGCGGTGGGCTATCTCTCCTGGAATGGCGGCATGGACACGGCGATCGCCATTCGCACAGCGGTCATTAAAGATCGTCAGCTGCATATTCAGGCAGGAGCCGGTATCGTCTATGACTCCCAACCCAATCTCGAATGGAAAGAAACCATGAACAAGGGGCGTGCCATTTTTCGGGCGGTCGCACTGGCCGAAGCCGGCCTCAACGGTCAGCATAGGTAGGCGTGAACCATGTTATTGATGATTGATAATTACGACTCGTTTACCTACAACCTGGTGCAGTACCTGGGCGAGCTAAAAGCGAAGGTTGTGGTTAAACGTAACGATGAAATCTCCATCGCAGAAATAGAAGCGCTCAACCCGGATCATTTGATGATCTCCCCTGGTCCCTGCACCCCCGATCAGGCAGGCATATCGCTGGCAGCCATCCAACATTTTGCCGGCAAGCTGCCAATTCTCGGAGTCTGCCTGGGGCA
>CAZNYF010000082.1:11197-13151 GCA_964577195.1 uncultured Thiotrichales bacterium
ATGGGTGTCCGGCACAAACAATTACAAATCGAAGGGGTGCAGTTCCATCCGGAGTCTATACTCACTGAATACGGGCACGATCTGCTGCAAAACTTTTTAGATTATCGAGGAGGCACTCGAGCATGACCATCCAACAAGCCATTCAAGCGGTACTTGAGCACCGCGACCTGAGCCGTGAAGAAATGAATGCGGTCATGCGCATTATTATGACAGGCGAAGCAACAGCAGCTCAGATTGGCGGCTTTCTTATCGGGCTGCGGATGAAAGGTGAGACGGTGGATGAGATCACCGCCGCAGCCCAAGTCATGCGCGAACTCGCGACACCGGTTTCTGTATCCTCCGATCATCTTGTGGATATTGTCGGTACAGGTGGGGATGGCTCCGGAACATTTAATATCTCAACCGCTTGTAGCTTTGTAGTTTCCGCTGCGGGCGGCACAGTTGCCAAGCACGGTAACCGGTCGGTTTCCAGTAAATCTGGCAGCGCTGACCTGCTGGAAGCCGCTGGCGTCAACCTCCAGATCAATGCCGATCAAGTCGCAGAATGCATTAATGAAATCGGCGTTGGATTCATGTTTGCGCCACTGCACCACAGCGCAATGAAACATGCGATTGGCCCACGTAAAGAAATGGCTGTGCGGACAATTTTCAACGTTCTCGGGCCGCTCACCAACCCCGCTGGTGCGCCCAATCAGCTACTTGGCGTGTACAGCAAAGAACTGGTTGAACCGATAGCACAGGTCGCCAAAGCATTGGGAAGCCGACATGTGATTGTGGTTCATTCCGACGATGGCATGGATGAAATCAGCATCGGCGCAGTCACGCATTGCGCGGAACTGTTTGATGGCAACATCACCCGCTACACCATCAAGCCAGCAGAATTCGATATTTCTGAAGCGCCCGTGAGCGATATTCAGGTTGCCGACGCCAAAGGCAGCCTGGCCGTCATCCAATCTGTACTTAATAATGTAGCTGGCCCTGCGCTGGATATCGTCGCACTCAATGCCGGTGCTGCTATCTATGTAGCTGGACTTGAAGCAACCCTTTCTGATGGCGTAGCCAAAGCACGACAAGTCATCGCTGATGGTTCTGCTGCTGCCAAACTTACTGCACTCGTTGAAAAAACCCAGAGTTACAGTGAGAAAAAAGAATGAGCGATACGCCCGATATCTTAAAAAAAATTATCAAACGAAAATGGCAGGAAATCGAAGAACGATCAGCAAACGTCTCAATTGATCAGCTTCAGCAACAATTAAAAGCCGCTTCACCCTGCCGGGGATTTGTGGCCTCGATTTCTGCCAAAATAGAAGCGGGTAAACCCGCTGTTATCGCCGAAATTAAAAAAGCCTCGCCCAGCAAAGGACTGTTGAGAGAAAATTTCCAGCCAGCTGAAATTGCAGCAAGCTATGCTAAAGGTGGTGCCGCTTGCCTGTCTATTCTGACGGACAGAGACTTCTTCCAAGGCTCGGAAGATTACCTGCAACAAGCCCGTCAAGCCTGTGATCTTCCAGTCATTCGCAAAGACTTTATTATCGACCCTTATCAAGTTTACGAAGCACGAGCGATAAACGCTGATTGTATTTTGTTAATTGTCGCGGTGTTAGAGCAAAGTAAGCTTCAAGAACTCACAGAGCTTGCCCACGCGCTAGGAATGGATGTACTCATAGAAGTCCACGATACACAGGAGTTAAAAACGGCACTAACGATTAATGCCAAACTCATCGGCATCAATAACCGCAACCTCAAAACCTTTGAAACGCGACTGGAAACGACGACCGAATTGCTCAGTGAAATTCCTGAAGATCGCATTGTCGTGACCGAAAGTGGCATTCACTGCATTGAGGATGTTACCCAAATGAGAAATGCTGATGTCAACGCGTTTCTGGTTGGTGAAGCTTTTATGCGTGCCGCTGATCCTGGTAAAGCCATCACTGCACTATTTAACATTTAACCT
>CAZNYF010000083.1:0-6983 GCA_964577195.1 uncultured Thiotrichales bacterium
TGTACCTCCCGCTAAACGTTGGCGTTGACAGGTTTTGTTCAGCCAGTTAATTAAAGCTTCTTTACGGTTTCCGATATTGCCTTCACACTTGATCAACAAGGAAACAGTCATATTCATTTTTCCTTCTTCAATAATAGGCGGAGAACCAACTTTGTATTTTGCCGCTTCTTTATATTGATAAGCTGGATTTTTACTTTGAACTAATTGGTTGAAACCGTAAGTATGTACTTGATGTTGATGCGCGATGACCGCACACCCTGACAACTTAATATCTTGATATGGACTTACTTCGTTTTCTTTATAGCGATTGAGCTTTCGGGAAAGGTTATGGGAATACCCCAAAAAGTGAGTAATCGCAGGAAAACCCCAGGTAAACCCCGCTACAGCATTGGCTCCCTGCACTTGAATACGGTTAATCAATAAATACTGGCTCATAAGACTTTCCTTTCTTTGTGTTTTAACACTTGCTTAGTTTGCTCAATATGCTCACGCAAAGGCTGTTCCAGCAATCGTCTCCACATCTGGCTGTGTTCTAGCTTGGGAGTGAATTGGTTATCTCTGCCTCTAAGCTGACGATTAACCCATTTAGAAAAATCATTTCGAACCACCTTCTGCCAATCCGTATTTTGACGTGCTGCTTGAAATGATTCATCGCTACGATAAGGATCAAGTAAATATTGATGTTCAACTTTTAGCTTAATGCCATCAGTTACTGACCAGCCTGCTGGCAGATTTTCAATGGAGGCGATATAAAATAGAAATTCATCAATAATATTATCGACCCAGCGGTTTAAATGTCGATTGCGTTTGGGGTCTTTAATACTTAGATCAAGCTGCTTAAAACGCAGTAAAAAATCGCGCAGATAATCAATTTCTGTCTTGATTGTGGCGTTGTACATATTGCTAAAAAGAGATTGCCTATAGATGGGCGGTTTGAGTTGTGATTGCCATATAGGTGGCCGCGCTGAAAACAAATGTAGTTTTCCTCCCCGTATTGCATTGAGTTGAGATGCATTTATATGATTGCTTGCAGTCACATTTACTTGTGACCTTTGTAAGAAAACAGCTCGTTCATTTACGTGGAATTTACCCTTTTCGTATATTTTTTTGATCGATTTCTGTCTGCCATCAAAGACATGCTCATAAATAACATGTGCAATGGAAGAAGAAACAACATTGCATAATAGATGATATTCAGGGTTCTCAATATTCAGGGGGAAGAAAATCTGCTTAGCCAAAGCGTGGGTGGCAGGTGCGCCGGTATCCATCGCCTTCCTAAAACCACTCGTCCAGCTATTTAAAAGCTCATCTTTTTCTTCATAATTCTTCACCAAGCTATCGAAGAAATGCTCATCTTTGGCAAGTTTCTCAGCAAGTTTTACACCATTTAACTCAAGCTCAAGAAATTGAAATATCGGAGAAAATTGACTACCCGCAACAGCACCATCAACTCTCTTATTCGCTAAAGCTGAAGTGGTCATGTACCCATCGCTAACATCATTCACACTATCAAGTATGGATGGCGAATCAATTTTCGAATGTGTCAATTTAATAACGTGCGTTGCAAAGCTAACACTGGATGCACTTTTACAGTTTCGTGAAAGCCAGTTTTTTATAAAAAACTTATCGGATAATAATTTTCTTTTTATTGCATAGCCCTTTAATAATTTAAAGCTATTCAGGTCATCAGGTGTTTTTTCTTCATCCAGATTGAATAGGGTTATTGCTCTTCTTTGCTGAAAATCAAGTGAAGACTCATCTTGTTCTTTTTTGTTTTTTCTCGTGTTGAATATCAACTCGATATTTTCATCATTAAAATAATCCGCTTCAGAGAATAAATCTTCCACCTTTCTGATTTCGTCTTTTAGATATTTTTCCTCGTCAGTATCACGCTTACTTTTAAGGAAGTCCGTTATTACTTCCTCCCAGCTTTCAAATGAGGTTTCTTCTCTACTCATACTTAACTCCTGACATCCTGATAAACACCCAGCTGCGGGTGATAGTTATATTCTTCACTGTTACCATTTTCGTATTCCGTTAGCCTGACTTCGCCAAATTTGCGACTGACCTGGATTAGATCCAAACCCATATCATCAGACAACTTCTGATAGACGCTCAAAGCGTCCAGCTCAAACCAAAAGTGATTGTTTACCGCAATCGTTTCCAGTTTTGTTTTGTTGATACTGATGGTTGGTTCACCATATTCTGGCGGAGATACTTGTTCATTTTTCCATTTCCAACGAGGCTCTCTATAAGCGTTATCCAACCATAGGTAGTACGCCTCATCCTTGTTAGAATCACGAAAACGCTGTTGACGCTGTACTTCACCGCACCAGTGAGGTTGGTTCTTCCACCAGATTTGTGCAGGGCTGTTCCCAGTAAAGAGTTGCTCTGCTAACGCCTTATGCTCCAGTTCAATCAAGTTTCTATATGCTTGCTTTTCGTTAATGCTGTATCCATTGGGCAATTGAATTCTTTGTATTGCTGTAATTTGTTCGTACTGTTCATTTTCCAAAATCTGTGACAAATCATGGGATTCCATTTTCAAGCTTTGGGATTCAAACCCAGGGCGTGTAAAACAAACTTCTTTTTTGTTCAGTGCTTTATAGTTTTTGTGTAGTAAAAGCAGATTTGGCGATTCTGGTATGTTGTCACGATGCCTGAGTATTCTGCCAGCAAGTTGAATAATAGAGCGCATGGAGCTGGGTTCTACAATTGCCCAATCATAGTCATGATCTCGCCCGACTTCTGCGACTGGAGAGGCGAGTATGATAAAAATATGGTGTTTTGTATCAGGACTTTTCTGAAAAGCTTGCTCAATTTCTTTTTCTTTCCAAATGGCATCAGGATTTTTTCGATTCAATAAATTATCCAATTTATATTCTATGGATGATCGAACAGCCAACGGATAACGACTGTGATAAATACAGTAGTGAATGCAGGTGTTTTTATCCTGAACTGGCTTCTGTAACAGAGCTTTAGCTACGGCAATTAACTGGTTTATATTGGCCATACGCACTAGTCCAACAGACAACGATTTGTTGTTCTTGCTTTGGCCATGAGCTTTATGGAGTTTAATCGAGCAGCCTTGAATGGTAGCTGCCATACTTTTTGCTATGGTTTGCTCATCATCATGTTGAACAACAACGATGCTAGCTTTACGTTTTGCAGGGAGTACTTGTAAATGTTTAATTCGTTTCTTTACGAATTTTTCATGCTCTTTCTTAAATTTTTCAAACTGTTTGCAGGGTTCACTTTTACTGTTCTCTTCATCAAACCAAGCACAAGTAATTTCTCCTGACCAATCATCCAGATTGGCTCTTGCATACTGTTTCCAACCAGCCTGATAAGCCTGAAATAAGGCATAAACCAGAGCAGGTGGAATGGTGGCTGTTGAGAGCAAAACACGGCTACCCAACATGCCCGCCCAATTCACCAGTCGGCATAATGCTGGTAAATCACTTAGTCCGAAATCATCAGGTTCATCCAGCACTAGGTCAGATGTGAGCAAGCGAAGCATGGCAGGTATTTGTTTTCCGCCTTTGATGCCCTCCGTCGCTGGAATTAGATGATCAATCGTACTGACCAGTACCGGAGCAGAAACCAGATTATCTAGCCCTTTCTGTGTCTTCGTCCATTTGCTCAGACTATGAGTGGCTTCGGTGCTCCCATAGTGAACATATAGGTCTGGATCAATAATTTCTTCGCTAGACTCACTGCCGCTCTCTTTCGGTGAAAGCTTTTCATTTGCAGTTTTTCTATCCGATTGCTTCTGGTTTTCAAAAAGCTGCTTCACAGCAGTACCGCCTACGGCAATCGCTAACTCTTCATCCGTAAGTTTAAGCTCTTTCTGAAATTCCCTACCTGTTTGCAGAGTCAGCACCCGAAGCCCTAGAGCAACTGTAAATCGTACACGCCCTGTTTGCAGCCCTAATGCAGTCATGATCTTGGCATTGGCACGTGTCTTGCCTTTGCCAGTTGATGCCATATTGATACCTAAGAAACCATTTTTGAGCGTGTTCTTGCCAATTTTTTCAGTCAGTTTTCTTGCTTTGTCCTGCCAACCAAAGGCTTCTTTAAAATTTGAGGGTACATTCTTTGTTAGAGCATCATTGGGTTCCAAAGAAGTAAGCGAAGAATTCAAACGAGGTAATGCTTTAACAATCTCAGCCGCATGTTTGGCAACACCTGTCAGATGTTCATCTAGTTGTTGCTTGAAGATTTTTTGATTGGTTACCCATTCTGTATTGGCATAAACCTTGTAATTGCGGTTACGCCATTGCTCAGCGCCTTTAACTTCCGCCTGTTCCGATGTTAATGATGAATAAAAATGATCTGCAAGTATCAAGCTAAGCCGTGACAGATGGGTGGCAAACAGCTCGTCATCTAACCAGTTTGTTTCGCTGTTTAACTGGGGGCGAAGTTTGACCAATACCTCAGATGCTAAAGTACATGCCTTTGAACGCCACTGAATGCTCTTGTAGGGTAGATCACGAAACTGCCAGTTTTCTTCTAGTCGCTCTTTTTGGTCATCATCATTGCAATTGTGTGAATTCCATAGTGGAGTGAAATTACTCTCAAGCCATTTATCAACACCATTCAAATTAGGTGGAGTGTTTTCTTTCTCTTTCCAACCGGGATAAACAGGTAGTTTGTGGTGCGTAACAATGAGCCAGGCAACCAAGCGGGCGAAAGACGGTAAGTCTAATATCTTAGGTTCATCTTTCTCATCTATTCCGTCTTTATAGCATTCTCGATGATCGCTTCTGTCTATTTCACTTAAGCTTTCCAACCATTGCTCATCTGTTTTGTTGTTACCGACAAATGCTTGAAATAGCCTGTAAGAAACCCACTCGTGGCGGTACGGCTCAAAATTTTCTGTTTTCTCATTTGGGTCGAGCTTTCTCTGAAACAAAACTGTTGCTTTACCAAAATCATGAAATAGCGCAGCAATAGACGCTGCTGATTGCATGAGAGGCAATAGCTTGAAGGCATTATTGTCCACATATTGATCAATTTTCTGATCAGTATAATTCACAGGCACAATTCCCTCCGTATTGAACTTATCCTTATTTCCCACTATCCATATAAATTCACTCCTACTCCGACTACGAATCCAATGACAACTCACCGCTGTATTCTTACTCGCCGTTTTCCGCAATAACTTCTTTACCGCTTGCAAGCCTTCATTGGTGATCACGGTTTGCCAGGTGCGGTTGCCGATGCGATTGGCAAAGGCATCGAGCACTCTGCGTGTTTTGTTGAGGGCTTTCTTTTCACACTGGGAGACGAAGGTGACCATCATGAGATGTCACCTTCCAGTTTCCGCAAAATTTCTATCGGTTGCAAAGCATCAATATAGGCATATACTGATGACTGTTTTGATGCTTTTTGGAGTTTAGTCATGCGCACCACTTTAAATATTGATGATCAGTTGTATGCCAAGGCGGTCGAGTTGACGGGTATTGAGGAGAAAACGGCGCTACTGCGTGAGGGGTTGAAGGCATTGATTGAGCGTGAAAGTGCGCGCAGGTTGGCGAAGCTGGGTGGTTCTGAGCCGCAGCTTGATTCTGTGCCTCGACGACGGTCCGAGCAGGCGGGCGGCTAACGTGGTTTTGGTAGACACTTCTGTCTGGATTGATCATTTGCGCTCTGAAGATGCGCAGTTGGTTAAGTTGCTGAAATCTGGGCTGGTTTGTATTCACCCGATGATTATTGGTGAGCTTGCTTGTGGAAATTTGCAGAATCGCCAGGGGCTTTTGACCCTTTGGGGGAACTTGCCTCATGTGACTGAGGCTTCTCACCCAGAGGTACTTCATTGTATTGAGCACAATCAGCTGATGGGCAGAGGCGTTGGTTTTATTGACCTGCATTTATTGGCCTCTGCCTTATTAAGTGCTCATACTTTCGTCTGGACGCGAGATGTTCGCTTACAGCAAATCGCGAATGAGCTGGCTGTGGGTTGGCAGGCGTTGCACTGAAGCGCAATTTGTTGATGCTTGTTCTACAGCGTTTGTGGTGGCTGAGTATTTTGCCTCGCAATGTATATACTGCTAGTACATACATATCGAGTATCACTATGAGGCGTACCATGATCACTACCAGAGTTTTTAAGAGCGGCAATTCACAAGCTGTGCGCATTCCCAAAGAGTTCCAGCTGGATGCATCGGAGGTTGAGATTTTTAGCCGGGGTGATGAGCTGGTGATTCGTCCTATGCAAGACTCTCTGTCGGATGTCATGGACATATTTGCGTCTTTTCCTGATGATTTCATGGAGGATGGTCGGGATGACCCTCCACCGCAGGAGAGGAATTTTGATCTATGAAGGCTCGGTATATGATGGATACATATACCTGTATTTATTTGAAAAACCGTCGTCCTGCCTCTACTGCTGAACGTTTTAGTCGCTTGTCCTGGGGTGAGGTTGTGATGTCTTTGATTACCTATGGTGAGCTTTATAGCGGGGCTTTGAAAAGTGTGGAATCGACGGCGGCACTGAATAACCTGAGTCATTTGAGTAAACGTTTGCCGGTTCAGGCGATGTCGATTCAGGTGGCTGAGACTTATGCCGATATTCGCAGTGATTTGGAGAAAAAAGGTCAGGTGATCGGCGGTAATGATTTGTGGATTGCAGCGCATGCGTTGACGCTGGATCTGACTCTGATAACTAACAATACTGGTGAATTTAGCCGCGTAGATGGCTTGAGTATCGAGAACTGGGTTTAGGTTCACGTATCACTCCATGTTTGTTGGCTGACTTCTTTCACCGTATCAAACATAAAATCCAGCGCTTTGTGCTGGGTGAAATTCTGTAGGCATTGCTGCCTGAATTCTTGTTCTGTTGCGCCTTCTTTGGCGCAGATAAATGCCCAGGGCAGTATCAGTGTGTCTTTAATCAAATCGGCCACGTCAAACACTAATGCGCCGCGTCGGGTTTTGCCGTGCATGACGGCGAAGCCATGCGGGATACCGAGTACCCAGAG
>CAZNYF010000083.1:7083-8169 GCA_964577195.1 uncultured Thiotrichales bacterium
ATGCGCCGTTGCTGAAATTGTTTGGCGACGCTGAGGCGTTTTTGCGCGTCGAACCAGAAGGACATCCAGCCTTGTATGTATTCTGTGGGGCGGTATTCGCTTTGCGGGCTGAGCCATTCGACTTCACTGGCGGCGATGAGTGGTGTGCCGCCGCTACCGCTAAAGCCGATGAGTACGCCTGCGGAGGCGAGCATTCTGACGGCTGCCTGGGTGATGGAGGTACCAGTACCCAGCAGGATGCAGGTGGTGTTGGCGATGGGGATGTTCCAGTATTGTTTTTCGACTTTTTCTTCAGTGAGATAAAGAACGCGGCCGTCTTTTTGCATGACACGGCATTTTTCCAGGTAGTAGATATTCGCCCGCTTGGAATGCAGGATAGCTTTTAGGTCTGTTAGTTGTTCCAATTTCATTCCCTTTTTTAGGGCTCACATTTTACTGTGATCACCTACAAGCCTCTGTGAAGTAGTTCCGTTATCGTGTTAAGAATCGTAAACTTAATCTTTTTTCAGCACAGACAGACTATAGAAATGCTCAGTAATCAATCTATCATTGAAACCACCAGAAACTGGCTAGACAATTTTGTTATTGAGCATCAGTTATGCCCGTTCGCCAAAAAAGAGCGTGACCGCCAAAGTATTCGCTACACGGTCACGCCAGATGCCGGTCTGGCGTTGCAGCTTGAAGCCTTGATGCTGTCTTGCGAGCAACTAGATTCAGATTCCAGCGTCGAAACATTGCTGCATATTTACCCCAATGGACTGATTGATTTTGATGATTATCTGGATTTTTTGGAACTTGCGACTGCATTAATGAACGAACAAGGGTATGAGGGCATTTATCAACTCGCAAGCTTCCATCCTGATTACCAATTTCAGGGAGTGGATGCAGATGATGCGAGTCATTACACTAATCGCTCACCTTTTCCCATGCTGCATTTACTCCGCGAAACGAGCCTTAAAAAAGCGCTGGCAAGTTACCCGCACCCGGAAGCGATTCCACAGCGTAATATCGACTACACGCGTAAGCTGGGGTTGGTTAAATTGCAGAGAATTTTAGCTCAATGCGATAGCAGGTCGAAAACTGGCT
>CAZNYF010000083.1:8269-13074 GCA_964577195.1 uncultured Thiotrichales bacterium
GAACAAGCAGAGTAAAACTATCATCCTAGACCGCATAGACATTTAAGGAGAACCCCATGAGCAAAAATATTGACTCCGTTTTACAAGAGACGCGTACCTTTGAGCCGCCCGCGTCATTTGCCAAACATGCTCATATCAATGCAGAGAAGCTGGCCGAGCTGCATACCGCAGCAGCGGCTGATCATGTGGGCTTTTGGGCAGATCTCGCAAAGGAAAAAATTGACTGGCAAACACCCTTTACCACGGTTCTGGATGACTCCAATGCGCCGCACTATCGCTGGTTTACCGATGGCAAGCTGAATCTCTCCTACAATTGTCTGGATCGGCATCTGGAAAAACGCGGTGACAAAGCTGCGCTGATTTTTGAGGGTGAACAGGGCGATACCCGCACGCTCACTTATAAAGAATTACATGCCGATGTTTGCCGCTTTGCCAATGCGCTCAAGGCACAAGGTCTTGGCGTGGGTGATCGTGTCATTATCTATATGCCAATGACGCCGGAAGCGGTGATTGCGATGCAGGCTTGCGCGCGCATCGGGGCGATACATTCCGTAGTATTTGGTGGCTTTTCGGCTCAAGCAATGAGCGACCGAATAAAAGATGCCGGAGCAAAAATGGTGATCACCGCTGACGGCGCACATCGCGGCGGCAAGATTGTCGAACTCAAGCAGGCAACGGATGATGCGGTTGCCGATGGCTGCGAGAGTATTGAAAAAATCATCGTCCTGCAACGCACTCAACATGACATCAATATGCAGGATGGTCGCGATATCTGGTGGCACGATGCAGTCAGAGATCAGGCCGATCAATGTGAGCCTGAGTGGGTCGATTCGGAGCACCCTTTATTTTTGCTCTATACCTCTGGCTCTACTGGCAAACCTAAAGGTATCCAGCATTCGACCGGTGGCTATCTGCTTAATGCGATTATCACCAACCAGTGGGTTTTTGACATGCAGGATGAGGATGTCTTTTGGTGTACCGCCGATGTCGGCTGGATTACCGGGCACACCTATGTTGCATTTGGCCCGCTAGCGATTGGTGCAACCGAGGTCATCTATGAAGGCGCTCCCACGTATCCTGATGGCGGGCGTTTCTGGAAAATTTGCGAAGATCATGGCGTGACTATTTTCTACACTGCGCCCACTGCGATTCGCGCGTTGATGCGTCTCGGTGATGAGATTCCCAACAGCTATGATCTTTCAAAATTACGCCTGCTCGGCACCGTCGGCGAGCCAATCAACCCCGAAGCCTGGATGTGGTATCACCGCGTCATTGGCCATGAGAAATGCCCGATTGTAGACACCTGGTGGCAAACCGAAACCGGCGCTCACATGATCGCTCCGCTGCCCGGCGCAACCACCCTCAAGCCAGGCTCTTGCACCCACCCACTACCCGGCATCGACATGGATATTGTCGATGAACAAGGCAATAGCGTCCCCGACAATGCGGGTGGCTATCTGGTCATTAAAAAACCCTGGCCTTCCATGCTGCGTACCATTTGGGGCGATGATCAACGCTATATTGATACCTACTGGCCAATGTTCGATGGTAAATACTATCTCGCCGGTGACAGCGCTCGTCGCGATGAAGATGGTTGCTTCTGGATCATGGGACGCATCGACGATGTCTTAAATGTGTCTGGACACCGACTTGGCACGATGGAAGTAGAATCTGCATTAGTGGCTCATGAACGTGTTGCCGAAGCGGCTGTAGTCGGCAAAAAACATGAAATTAAAGGTGAAGCAATTGTTGCCTTTGTTATTTGCAAGGGAGATCGCCCTGTCGGCGACGAAGCTAAAGCGATGGTTGCTGAATTACGCGACTGGGTTGCTAAAGAAATTGGCGCTATCGCCAAACCAGACGATATTCGATTTTCCGAAGGCTTACCTAAAACTCGCTCCGGGAAAATTATGCGCCGATTACTAAGAAATATTGCCAACGATGAAGAAATTACCCAGGATATTTCTACCCTGGAAAATGAGGCGGTTGTTGAGCAGCTACAGGGGAAGGCATAAATTTTCTTAACGCCAAAGCAAATAAAAAGCGCCTTGCCGTAGGGTGCGCTTTTACGCCCGACCAAATAACTAAATCGGGGTATTTATTGCTTTGAAAATAAGCGCTTATTTCAACAGCTCTGTATCAATTTGATTGCAACGCAGCGCCACGCGTTTTTCCCACGGCTTAATATTGAGCCGCTGAGATAACCACGAAGCTACGACGAGAGGCAAGCCGTAAACTCTAATACGCGACAATTTCACCAGCCACTTGCTTTGAAGGTTTAATCTTTTCCCGCGCAGCGGTGTCATCGGGATTTTTGAAAGCCTGGAGGCGGCGTATCCTTTAACACTTAATCGATTACCTATTTTTGCTTCTACCTGTTGAATCTCTTTAGGTGATGCTTTTTTACGCCACTGATAAGCCAGACTAGCCTTAGGTAAATCGTAGCTGGTTTTTTCTGCGTAAGAAAACATTGCCGGATCATATTTTATGCCGATAAAGTTACACAACTCAGTGAGACATGAAACCGGATTGGTCACAAGCGATTCAAAATGTAATTCAATTTGAGATTCTGGCGCGAGCACTAAACTCAGGTCATCCCAAACTTGTTCAGCTTCAATCCATCTATCCACTCCCGCAAAAGTATTACCTGCCCAGTTCATTGCGACACAGGAACGCGCAACATCGCGAGGATCGCGGATTAAATGTATAAATTTAGCATCCGGCCAGATTTTTAATAACCGATCAAAATCACGATGGACTGTCGCGCCGACAAACTGCTTTCCGCTTTTGTTTTGCCATTGCTGTAAAAAGCTCTTAACAAGCTGCGGATAACTCAAAGCAGGGTCAATGGATAAATCAGATGCTTGAAATATACGATCTGTTTCAAGGCGTTCGATATAGTCAGGTACCTGAGGAAATTTTCCATCGTGCATTTGATCAATGGAGAACTCAAACTCAAAATGGAATGCCAGCTCAGGATGGTGATCCAGCATTAAACGCAACAGGGTTGTACCCGAGCGTTCTGCACCAACGAGAAAAAATGGCTGGGTTTCAAGCAGTTTTGTTGTAGTCATTTGGTTGCCTTATTATATTATCCTTATGGCATTCCAACTGAAAACAGCAATCCAGATTCCTTTCGTTTCTACTAATTTCAGTTGACTACAAGTTGAGGAGAAAACCAGGTATTTTCAACCGTTCAATTTGACGCCATAAAATTATTTCATTCTATTTAGAATCAGTGCCGTAACACAGATTAACGGTACGACCTGATACTTACTACTTAGGAACAATATCATAACAAATAGTTCGGAATAAGATTTTTACCCTCGCTGCACGCGCACTCGTACAGATTAAGCTGTAGGGCTGGTTACATCGCCAGGGAATATGCCAGACCTACAACTGCAGATACTGCGATCACCCAGACAATGCCAATCTTGTATTTAAACAACGCAATAAACGCGGCCACCCCCATCAATGCAGCAAACCATTCAAATTTGCCGTCAAAGCCTTGCGGCCACAGCACATGAAAAGCAAAGAACACTGCCAGATTCAAAATCACACCGACCACAGCGGCGGTGATTCCGGTTAGCGGCGCGGTAAACTTCACGTCATTGCGAGTCGCTTCAACTGCTGGCCCACCCAGTAAAATAAACAGAAAGGATGGCAAAAAGGTAAATATTGTCGCGATAGTCGCACCCGCTGCGCCCGCCAGCAATAATGATTCTGGACCAAATATTTCCTTACTCCAGCCGCCTACAAAACCGACAAATGCAACCACCATAATCAGCGGGCCAGGCGTGGTTTCGCCCAGCGCCAAACCATCTATCATCTGCGTGCCGGTGAGCCAGCCATACTGATCCACACCGCCCTGATATACATATGGCAGCACTGCATAAGCTCCACCAAAAGTCACCAGAGCCGCCTTGGTAAAAAACCAGCTCATTTGTGTGAGCGTGCCTTCCCAGCCAAATTTCATCATTAAGCCAGCCATGATGACAGCCGCAATTGAGATACCGACTAAAGCGAAAGTAATAAACCGGCTCCACTTGAATTTTGCATGTTCGGGAATCGGCGTGTCATCGTCGATTAAAGCTGGCCCGTAGGTTTCTTTTGAACTGCCATGATGACCTCCAGCACGAAACATCTCGGGCGCAAAACGTGAGCCAATCAAACCAACAATACCCGCCACCAAAACGATATATGGAAAGGGAATGTGGAAAACAAAGATGGCAATAAATGCTGCAATTGCCATTCCTCGTAATACATTATTGGGTAATGCCCGCGAACCAATTCGATACGCTGCAAACACCACAATCGCCGTCACTGCCGGTTTGATGCCATATAAAATCCCCGCAACGGCTGTCAAATCTCCATAACTTAAATAGACCCAGGTCAGCGTAATCAGAATAAACAACGAGGGCAGAACAAACAGAACACCCGCAGCGATGCCGCCCCAAACGCCATGCATCAACCAGCCAATATAGGTCGCCAACTGTTGCGCCTCAGGCCCTGGTAATACCATCGTATAATTGAGCGCATGCAAAAAACGATGCTCGGAAATCCAGCGACGCTTCTCTACCAGCTCCTGATGCATCATGCTGATCTGACCGGCCGGCCCGCCAAAACTGATAAAACCCAGCTTCAACCAATACTTCACAGTCTCCATGAAAGAGACCGCTTCGGGTCGCGGCTTTTCTGCATTGGTTGGCACGGCGTCACCTTAGAGATTTTTAATTAGTGGCGAACTATATGCCGGTAAAAATAAGTTTGCACGAAAAACGTCCTGGTTCCCTGAGGTACAATAC
>CAZNYF010000084.1:0-12799 GCA_964577195.1 uncultured Thiotrichales bacterium
GATTTGGCGTGAATCTTGCTCCCATATTAATCTAAATCATGAACGCTGGTTTTGTGACATTCGTCGATTGTTCGATATGACGCTCAGCGCTATAAATAACTTGTGGAGATTGATCTGTGAAAGACCTAATGAAATCCATCGAAGATCGCAGCCAACTCGCTGGTAGTAATCATCTGGAAGCGCTGCTGTTCAGTTTAGGTAAAGATAAAAAGACAAATAAAGAGTTGGTGTTTGGCATTAATGTTTTTAAAGTTAGGGAGTTAATGGCGATACCTGACATTACCCCATTGCCTAATGCACAAGATTATCTGGTAGGTATTGTCACCGTCAGAGGGCAATCAATTCCGGTAATTGATCTACCTGCATTTTGTGGCATCGATTCCGAAGAACCCGCAAAAATACTCATTATTACAGAATACAATCGCCAGGTTCAGGGGCTTTTAGCGCATGAAGTTGAAACCATAGAGCGACTTGCCTGGGGGGATATTAAATTGCCACCAGCGCAGCCTGATGGCAATCAATCCGGATTACTGACAGGCATTTATCAAATGGGTGAAGGCCGTACTTTGATGTTGCTGGACGTGGAAAAAGTCTTATCAGATGTACTCGGAAGTCGTGAAGAAGCCAATATAAATGGTATAGAGCGCGATAGTTTACAGGGCATTAAAGTGTTCTTTTGTGATGATTCTCGCGTCGCCAGAGGGCAAATGAGACGGGTGCTGGATCATCTCGGAATTAGCTATGCCAGTGAAGTAGATGGGGAGGTAGCGTGGAGGCAGCTGAACAAGCTTGCCGACCGGGCGGAACAAAATGGCCATCACTTACAGGATGATGTGAATTGCATCATTACCGATATTGAAATGCCGGGTATGGATGGTTATGTGCTAACTAAAAAAATCAAAAGTGATCCGAGGTTTGCGGGAATTCCAGTGATTATGCATTCCTCTTTATCAGCACATAGTAATCAGAGTCTGGGTGAAAATATTGGTGTTGATGCCTACGTTCCTAAACTTAATCCAGCAGAACTGGCATCCACAATATCCAGACTGGTGATGAAACATAAAAAGGCAGCGTAAATTTGGAATCATCTATAAGGCGAAAGTTTGGAAAAAACTTACTTTAAATAGCGCTAAGTGCTGTAGGTTTTTACTCTTCGTCTTTGTCTTGATGCCATAGATAAAATAAATGACCAGTGCTACATAAAAATATTGAATTGATTCAAGTTATGTAGCTATTTAAAGGTAATAATACCAAGTTAATTCAGGCAGTTTGAGGCAGGGACGAGTATGAAAACAAAAAGCATTAATCAACAATCAGCAGTTAAGAAAAACCAAAACAATTTGAAAAAATGGATAATGGGGTTGTCAATTAAATCCAAACTCTGGATTAGTTTTTCGGTGTCTGCCATTGCAATTGTTTCGATCAGTCTTGATGAGATTTCTGGTCTCTCGACGGTAAAAAATCAGGTTGATTATTTTGTCACTGACGTGCAGCCAACCTTAATGCGTTTGAATAAGGCAAAAGAATTGTTAGAAGCTTCGTCTGGATCGATGGGGTTCTACTTGTTGGGTAAGTCTCCCGAGCAACTGGATAAATCGCACAAAAAAATACAAGACCTCCAGGTTGAGCTGGATGCTATTAAAATACTCGTGGCTTCCACCAGTGACGAGGAAACTTCAGTCCTTGAGTCGCTACAGGAAAATGTGCAAACGTATTTAAAACTGGATGGCAAGTTAATTCAAATCTCCGAGAATGATTTAAAGAATTTTCCAGCCAGAGAACTTGCCGCATTCGAAGTGAATCCACGTAGTAAAGAAGTTTTGCAGTTGCTTGGGCAAATGCTTTTTACCGAGTTAGAAGAAGATGCTACACCATTACGTAAAGAGATTTTAAATGATATCAATGAAGTGAGATATTCATGGACGAATATCATGAATTCTATTCGTGCTTTTCTGGCGTTTAGAAGCGAAGCTTCTCTGGTTGAACTGGATGCTTACAGAATCAGTTTTGAACAAATGGTGTCTCGTCTTAAAGGAAAATCTGATGATTTAACACTTGATCAAGTTGATTCCTTAGAGAGTATTGAAAAGGTTTCCCAGATTATTTTCCTGAAAACCGAAGAGCTTATTGAATTACACGGCGGTAAAAAATGGAGAATGGATGCGTATCTTCTGGAGACTGAGGTTGCACCAGCGCTGAATCACTTGCATCTTGATCTGGATAAATTAATTCAATTTGAGACAGATCGCCTCAACGCAACGCTGGATGATGTCAATACGCTTTATAATACAAAGCTGGTGCGGGCAGTGCTAGTCGGAATTGGATTTTTGGTTTTAGTTTCTTTGCTTACCTGGCTGATGTCAGGACAAATTATTGGTTCTTTAAAGAAAGCTGCTGACATTGCTCGTTCTATCGCAGGCGGTAATTTCTCCAATACCATTGAGCCTGGTGTTGATGACGAGACAGGGACGCTATTAAAATCGCTCGATTCTATGCAAGTACAGCTTCGTCAGCAGATTGCAGAAGAACGTCAGAAAGCCATTGAATCAGGACGTATCAAGCAGGCGTTGGACAATGTGCAAACCAATGTCATGGTCATTAATTCATCTTTTGAAATAATTTATCTAAATGATTCTTTAATGGCGACATTTCGAACCAGACAGAGTGAGTTTAAACTAGCGCTGCCAGGATTTGAATCAGAAACACTGGTCGGAAACAGCATTGATCTCTTTCAACAAATTAAATCACTCAGTAGACATACGCTAATGCCGCTGGTTGCGACATCTGTAGTAGATGAAAAAATTGGCAACTTAACTTTTCGTATTACTGCAAATAGAATATTGGATGATGAAGGAAATAAAATTGGAGTTGTTCTTGAATGGGATGATCGTACAGAGCAATTGAAAATAGAAGAATCAATCAACGAAGTTGTTCATCAGGCTCAGAGTGGCAATTTAAGTGGTCGATTGAGTATAGCGAAAGAAGGTAACGGATTTGCAGGCAGACTTTCTGGTTCAATCAATGATCTATTGGATGTCAATGAACAGGTGGTTGGTGATGTTGGTCGAGTACTTGGTGCGCTGGCAAAAGGCGAATTGACCGAGAAAGTATCTCGGAATTATCAAGGTTCATTTGATGAGTTAAAGAAAAATGCAAACGAGACTGTGGATCAGCTGAAAAATGTTATTAGCAAAATAAGAGAATCAGCTGAGAGCATGCGCCATAATGTTGGTGATATTGTTGATGGGAACAAGAGTCTGAAGCAACGTACAGGTGAGCAAGCCACTAGTATCGAAAAAACCGCTGCCAGTATGGAAGAAATAACAGGAACGGTCAGACGAAACAGTGAAAATGTTGATGAAGCCAATCTACTGGCAAAAAAAGCAAAGGATCAAGCTGAACAAGGTGGTAATGCTGTTCTCAACACGACTCAGGCAATGGCAGAGATTAACAAGGCTAGTACTAAAATCACGGATATCACAACAGTTATCGAAGAAATTGCTTTTCAAACAAATTTGTTAGCACTTAATGCCGCTGTTGAGGCTGCGCATGCGGGGGAGCAAGGGCGTGGATTTGCCGTCGTTGCAACCGAAGTGAGAGATCTCGCTCAGAGGAGTTCAGAAGCAGCAAAACGAATTAATGTATTAATTAAAGATACGGCCAATAAGATTGAAGAAGGCTCTCAGCTGGTAGACGTTTCCGGGCATCACCTGGATGAGATAATCCTAACAGTTTCTAAAGTCAGTCAGTATATGGACGAGATTTCGTCAGCAGGAGCGGAACAAACAATTGGAATGGATCAAGTAAATAATGCAGTGATTCAGTTTGATCATTCACTCCAGCAAAATACTAGTCTAGTAAGTAAAACCTCAGGTGTCAGTGGTTCACTATTAGAAGAATCACAAAAGCTTTCTGATCTGGTGGCATATTTTAAATTAGACAATAACAGCAATCAGATAAGTTCATCATCAACCAATGATCGACGAAGTGTTTTACGTCCATGGCAAAGAAAAGCGGGATAGGGCGCTGTAAAATGTAGATAGAACTTAATAATCGAAATCAAGTTCATATGAAAATAAATATGAAAAGAGTGATCCGAGTATGGATGGTTCTCTATCGAAAATCAAAGATGTACGTAATGTGAAAGCCGTTAATATATGAAATAAAGTAGACTATTATTTCGTTAAAATAATACATTTATGAGTGAAAGTTCTACTCGAAATTAGCGAGTGAGAAAAGGATTGTCCTTAAGTTAAAGGGAGTTATTTAGTTATGTCCGATTTATCAGAGTTTTATGAAGTGTTCTTTGAAGAGTGTTTTGAAGGGCTGGAGATTATGGAGTCTGGTTTGCTTGCTCTAGCGCCAGGTTCCGCGGACATGGAGGAAATAAATACCATCTTCCGCGCAGCTCATTCCATTAAAGGAGGTTCTGCTACATTTGATTTTAACGAAATTGCAAGTTTTACGCATGTGATGGAAACATTGTTAGATCAAATGCGGTCTGGGGATAGAAATGTCACCATGCCTACGGTAGATTTGTTGCTTGAATCGGTCGATTGTTTAAATGAAATGATCAACGCCACTAAGGACGAAGAAGCCATAGACTCTGCCAGAGTGTCTAACTTAAAAGAACGTTTGGAACGGATGCTTGAAGATAAGGCAGACGAGTCTTCTGACGCTGCAGAAGGTCAAACTCAAGACACTGATTCAGACGCAACTAACGAAGGCTGGAGAATTAAATTTGTCCCGAGTCTTGATGCGATCCAAAAAGGATTGGATCCATTGGCTGTATTTGAGGCACTGTCTGATCTGGGTGAGCTCAAAGTGACTTGTGACACAGATAATGTACCCGCGTTCAAAGACCTGAATCCTGAACAGTTGCATTTAAGTTGGAATGCAATCTTGCTGGGCAAGATCAAGTTACAGAGAATTAAGGATATCTTTTCCTGGGTAGAGAGTGATTCTGACATAGAAATCACCGCTCTAAATGAGACGCAAGAGAGTACAGCCGAAACTTCAAGCAACAGCATAGAGCCAACAAAAGTACAAAATGCGATTCAAACTCAAGCTGAAATAGTTTCACCGGTACCTGCAAAGTCGCCTCCAGAAGTAGCTTCGCCATCAGCAAAAATAGAAAATGGGGCCGCGGTCAACCCTGTAAAATCAGTGGCCAAGAAGCCAGCTGGAAAACCTGAAGGTTCGATACGAGTATCAATTAGTAAGATAGATGCGCTAATCAACCTGGTTGGAGAATTAGTGATTACTCAGTCGATGTTGGGGCAGTTCGGCGAAGAATTTGATATGTCACAGATTGATGTTCTGCGCGATGGCCTTAATGAGTTAGAAAGAAATTCTCGGGAGCTTCAACAAACAGCGATGCAGATTCGTATGCTGCCTATCAGTAGTTCGTTTAATCGATTCCCTCGGCTGGTAAGAGATTTAAGTAATAAATTGGATAAGAAGGTCGAACTGGTAATTACCGGGGAAGGTACAGAGCTGGATAAGACAGTGCTCGAGAAAATCGGAGATCCGTTGGTTCATTTGGTAAGAAACTCACTCGATCATGGATTGGAAACACCAGAAATTCGGTTAGCAGCAGGTAAATCTGAAACAGGTCTTTTAAAATTAGATGCTTATCACGAAGGTGGAAATATAGTCATAGATGTGATTGACGATGGTGCAGGGTTAAATAAACAGCGAATTCTTGCAAAAGCAATTGAAAGTGGCATTGTCTCTCCTGACCATAATCTCGATGATGATGAAATTAATAATTTAATTTTTCAGGCTGGTTTTTCAACGGCTGAAATTGTCAGTGATGTGTCCGGTCGTGGGGTTGGAATGGATGTGGTGAGACGCAACATATCCGACCTTGGCGGTGATGTATTTATTATGTCAGAGGAAGGCAAGGGTAGTACTTTAAGAATCACCTTACCGTTGACGCTTGCGATTATTGATGGGCAATTAGTTAAGGTTGGAAAGAGTCAATATGTGATTCCGATGCTATCTATCGACGAATCACTACAGATCGACCCAAAAATGGTTAAGCATTACAAGGGACAACCCGATCTATATAGATTAAGAGACGAGTACATCCCGATATTCAGGCTTAAGGAAGTATTTGGCCTGGATGATAGCGGTAGTATTTTTGATGAGGGGCTATTGGTTGTTGTTGAAGCTGAAAGAAGACGTGTGGGCTTATTTGTCGATGAATTACTCAGCCAGCAACAAGTTGTGATTAAAAGTATAGAGCGTAATTTTAGAAAAATAGATGGCTTTTCGGGGGCTACTATTCTTGGAGATGGGGAGGTGGCGCTGATCATTGATGCTGCAGGACTCATTCGGAATCGTCTGGGTGATACCGGGAAAGCGAATAATTCACAACGGGAAGCAGCATAGGGAGAGTAAAAAATGGATTTTAATCTGGATGCTTCAACAGTAGATCGAACTCAGGATATGGCAATGGGGGTGGTGGGTGATGCTAGCCAGTACCTAACATTTTTCCTCGGTGAGGAAGAGTACGGAATTAATATTCTAGATGTTCAGGAGATTAAGGGCTGGGAAGGTACCACCATTATTCCAAATACACCTGAACATATTTTAGGTGTGATCAATTTACGCGGCACCATTGTACCGGTAATCGAACTTCGTACTTGTTTTAGCTTGCCGCATAAAGCATTTACCGAAACTACTGTTGTTATTATGATTAAAGTGGTCGCGGATGGTGAAGAACGAGTCGTTGGTGTCGTTGTTGATGCGGTTGCCGAGGTCTATAACGTTGCATTTGAAGCAATAGAGCCGCCACCCAATGTACATGTCAGCGTTGATGCAGAATATATTCGTGGACTCACAACGCTGGATGAAAAAATGGTTATCTTACTTGATATTTCTGCGTTATTAGCAGAACAAGCTTTAGATGATCAACCAGTCAAAGTTCATTAGAGAGTTAACAGTAACAATTAATAGTTTAATGGAGAACATCCAGTCTTACGGAGTCAGTAATGTCAAGTTATCAAATTAAAAATATCAAAATTTCACCACTGTTCTTATCACTCACACAGTTTATATTGATCGCTGGAGTGTTCTCGGTTGGAGCCATGTTGTTTACGGCAAGTGCCACTGCAATGTGGGTGTTGTTGTCGGCAGGTATTGTCAGTGCTGCGAGTGTTGCAGCAATGAGCTATGTGGTGCTCAGTAAGGTAAAAAAGTGGATTGGTGCAGAAACTTTTGAGATTAAAGAGCTGCTAAATAAGTCTGCTGCTGAGATTGAGTCTGAAGATATTGATATTAAAGAGTTAGGGGGTTTGTACGGTGGTATTTCGTTAGCCATGAAAACTCTATCCAGTCACGCTGTTGAGGCATCTCAAGTCGCTGGAAATGCTGAAGTATTCAAGACGGCTCTTGATCACGCTGAGTCTGCGATTATGATGGCAGATAAAGATTTTAATATCAGCTACGTTAATCCTTCCCTACTACAGCTGTTCGGTAATATTCAACATGAATTGCAGAAAGGAATCCCAAATTTTAATATTTCTACCCTTGTTGGTTCGAATATCGACATTTTTCATAAAAATCCACAAAAGCAACGGGGAATGTTAGCGAATCTTACTACTTCTCATACCGCTAAATTTTCTGTCAGTGAGGTAGATGTCGGTTTTACAGCACATCCTTTAACTGATAAAAATGGTGAAAAAATCGGTTTTTTTGTAGAATGGAAGGATCATACTGAAGAGAATGCAATTGAAAATGAAATTACTAAAATTGCTGATAGTGCGCTTGAAGGAGATCTATCAAATCGGGTTTCTTTAGAAGGGAAAACGGGATATCTGATGTCTTTGGGTCAAGTTATCAACGATGTTTTATCGGTCAATGAACATGTTGTTTCCGAAGCTTCAAAAGTAGCAATTAGTATTTCCAGAGGAGATTTAAGTCAGAAGGTTGAGTATGACTATGGTGGTGTCTACGCGTCTCTTAAGGATGGTTTGAACAGTGGTGTTGATAAATTAAGCGAAGTACTTGGTAGTGTCTCCGAAAGTTCTCTTTCTGTTCATGAAGGTGCTAGAGAAATATCCAGTGGTAATATTGATCTACAAAGAAGAACTAGTGAGCAGGCTTCCAGTCTTGAAAGAACAGCCGCAGCCGTAGAAGAAATTACCGGTACGGTTAGACATAACGCGGAAAATGCCCGTCAGGCAAATGAGTTATCTAACAATGCCAGGTTAAAGGCAGAACAAGGCGGTGAGGTGGTTTCGGCTGCTGTCAGCGCAATGGCTGAAATCAATACGTCCAGTGCTAAGATTTCTGACATCATCAGTGTCATCGATGAAATCGCATTTCAAACCAATTTACTAGCGCTAAATGCAGCTGTGGAAGCTGCGCATGCGGGAGACCAGGGTAAAGGTTTTGCAGTGGTTGCATCAGAGGTAAGGAATCTTGCGCAACGTAGTGCAGAAGCTGCCAAAGAAATTAAAGTACTAATTGAAGACAGTGTTTCAAAAGTGAATGCGGGAACGGCTCTAGTAGATAACACAGGTAAATCTCTAGCTGAAATAGTCGAGGCATCTCAAAAAGTAAGCCACATTATTTCTGAAATTGATGCAGCTAACCAGGAACAATCTATTGGTATTGAGCAGGTCAATCAAGCGATGCTGAAAATGGATCAAATGACCCAGCAAAATACAAGAATGGTTGAGAAAGTAGCTGATCTTAGTGCTTCCCTGGACAGTGAGTCTGAATCATTGTCAGAGAAGATGAGTTTCTTTTCTGTGTCGGTTACGGCTCTCCCTTCTCAGTCAGTAGATCGACGCTCAGCAAGCCGCCCTTGGTCTGAAACCGCTTCGAATCAATCTTCTGGAGGGGTTGATTTTGCCGCTGCAAAGTCGAAGCATCTTTCATGGAAAAACCGTATTAGAGGATTTTTAAACGGTAAAGAATCATTAACAATGGATCAGGCTGTGTCTCACAAAGATTGTGATCTCGGTAAATGGATCTATTCTGATGGGATGACTAAGTTTGGATCTTCATCGGCAATGCAGGAGCTGGAAAAAGAACATGCCGAGATGCATACAGAAATTAAAAACATCATTGGCTTAAAAGAAAGTGGCAATGATGCTGAAGCGAACAACCGCTATTTAAATATCGAAAGGGCGTCCGCTAAGGTTGTTGCATTGCTAGGAAATGTTGAAGACGAAGTAAATAATGGTTCAGGAAACGCATTGAGTGATGACTTCAGTCAACCTGTTGCAGTCAACGCTAGCGCTAACTGGAACAGTTTCTAAATTGACCAGAAAGTTTTTAGGGGGCTGTCGGTTTTCGAGGCGTAAGCGATGATAAGCGACAGATATTTTACTGGAATGTACAACGTTCCACAGCATTTAAACAATAATAATAAAAAATATGAACAATATTATAAAGCTGGAAAATAAATGTACAGCGCCTGCGTTGGGTACACTTAAAGAAGAACTGTTGGATGGTTCTCTGGATGGCGTGAAGGTAGAGTTAGATTTTTCTTCAGTTGAAAGTCCGGATATGAGGAGTATTCAGCTGCTGATGTCCTGGTCCGAGTCTGTTAGCTCAGCCGGTGGGTCAGTAAAAAGTAGCGGTGTTTCTGAAAATATGAATCGATTTTTGACGATGACCGGTACGGCTAGTTTGGTATTATAAATTACCACAGATTGAATTACATAGTGTGACTAACTAAATACAACAAAAAGTAGTTCCGAGGAAATATTTTAAAATGGAAGCAGCTACATTTGAGTTTTCGGATATCGAGTTTAGTAAATTTCGAGAAATTATTAATACTCACACAGGTATCCATATTGGGGAAAATAAACGAGATCTCGTTTATGGTCGCTTGTCGAGGCGAGTGCGAGATCTAGGGTTAAGCAGTTTTTCAGACTATCGAAAAGAACTGGAGAAAGGGTCTACAGTAGAGCTGGAAAAATTTTCAAATCTGATAACGACTAATTTAACCTCATTTTTTAGAGAAGAACACCATTTCGAGTATTTGAGAACCACACTTTTTCCAGAGCTTATCAGGCAGCGAGGAAAAGATAGAAAGATACGAATTTGGTCTGCTGGCTGCTCTTCTGGTGAGGAAGCGTATTCAATAGCAATGGTTGCTCAAGAAGTTATACCCAATATTCAATCTTGGGATTTTAAAATTCTGGCTTCTGATCTTGATACCTCTATGGTTAAGCATGCACAGCAGGGTGTATATGATCTAGACAGGCTTTCTGGCGTCTCAAAATTACGCTTACACCGTTGGTTTCAAAAAGGTTCGGGTGGTAATCAGGGGAAAGTCAGGGTTTCTTCTGAGATAAGGTCTTTGATTACTTTTAACCCACTAAATTTAATGGAAGTCTGGCCTATGCAGGGAATATTTGATGTAATTTTTTGCAGGAATGTAGTTATTTATTTTAACCCACCTACGCAAACAAAATTATTTGAGCGTTTTTCGAAGCAGTTAAGTGATGATGGCACGCTTTTTATTGGTCATTCTGAAACGCTAAATAATATTACCGATAAATTCAGGTTGCTGAGTAAAACGATCTATAAAAAGTCTTAGAATATTTGGTGAATGTTATGAAGTCTATGGTCAGAGCGCAGGTGTTGAATGGATGCTGATTTAAGAGCTAATGATTATTTTGGAAAAAACCACGATGTTGTGCCAATTAAAGTCATCGTTGTTGATGATAGCGCTTTAATGCGTGGTGTGATCGAGAGAATGCTCGTTCAAGATCCAGGGATCGAGGTGGTTTCAACTGCTGTTGATGCGTTTGATGCTAGAGAAAAAATAAAGAAGTATAATCCTGATGTGATAACGTTAGACGTAGAGATGCCAGGCATGGATGGTATCCAGTTTTTAAAAAATCTTATGCGACTTCGACCTATGCCAGTTGTGATGGTTTCTACGCTGACGAAGAAAGGTGCCTCGGTAACTTTAGATGCACTAGAAGTTGGTGCCGTTGAGTTTATCCATAAACCAGAAGGTAACGCTTTGTCGGCATTAGATGATTATGCTTTAGAAATTATTTCTAAAGTCAAGGTTGCCAGCAAAGCGAACGTCCGAGCTTACCATCCGGATATGATAGAAGCAGCACCGGTAATAGATACTGATTCGCTCTCGGTAACGCGTTCATTATTTGAGTCAAATAATCTAATAGCGATAGGATCATCTACGGGTGGCACCGAAGCATTAAAGAAATTATTGGTTAATTTCCCAAAGACTTCTCCACCTGTTGTTGTTACTCAGCATATACCGGCGGCATTTTCAAAATCATTCTCAGATAGGCTGAATGCAATTTGTAAAGTGACCGTTCATCAGGCAGAACAAGGGCAAGAAATTATTTCAGGGAATATTTACATAGCACCGGGAGACAAGCACCTTACTGTCATAAAATTAAATGGTAAATTAACTTGTCATTTGGATGATGGTCCGCCAGTTAATTGTCATAAGCCCTCTGTCGATAAACTATTTGAATCGGTTTTGTCAGCAGTGGGTTCAAAGTCGTTGGGGATTATGCTAACCGGGATGGGAGATGATGGCGCGCGCGAGATGAAGCGGTTACATGATGCTGGTGCGTATACGATTGCTCAGGATGAGGCATCCAGCGTTGTCTGGGGAATGCCAGGCCAAGCTGTAAAGCGTGGAGCGGTAGACACAGTGCTCCCTCTGTCTCAAATTGCAGAAGTAGCATTGAGTCGGATAACGATGCAATAGGCCCCAATACAAGTAAGAATTTAAACTAAAAATATCAGTTGGAGAGTGGCAGCTGAATTGAAAAGCTACTCAGAAAAATGGACATAATAATACCAAGAGGAAAGTACCAATGAATATACTTATTGTCGATGATAGTCGCGCTATGCGCATGATTGTAAAAAAGACCCTTCGTGATGCTGGTTATGAAGATCATGATTACGCAGAAGCAGAAGATGGATTAAAGGCGTTGGAAAGTGTACGTGAAGATAAGCCCGATTTAATTTTGTGTGATTGGAATATGCCCAATATGAATGGCCCGGAATTTTTGGAAGCGCTCAATGCTGAAGGACTTAAGGTTCCATTTGGCTTTGTCACCACGGAAGCCACAACAGAAATGCGCTCACGGGCAACAGATGCGGGCGCAAACTTTTTAATTGCCAAGCCATTTACAGCCGATTCTTTCTCAGCTGAGCTTGATAAATATATAGTCTAATTTTAATTATAAAAATAATAAAAGGAGTAGTTAAGTATTATGTCCACTGATTATATTTTGCCAAAGTCTAAAGATTTATTAAATTCTTTTGGAATGCTTTACGGGAATAATTTAGATGTCACTGAATCTAGTGCCAAGCCATTGTCTGAGAACAAAGTTTATGGTTTATTTGTAGATTCTGAAGGAAAACCTGTTGCAGCTACGATGTGTGATGCGCCTTTTGCAGCCTTTGCAGGTTCTGCGTTAATGATGTTACCTCCAGGTGGTGCTGAGGATGCTGCCGAGTCAGGTGAGCTAACTCCAGCGATGGAAGAAAATGTTCATGAGCTGATTAATATCTGTTCAAGAATGTTTATGGGTGATAACACGCCGCATCTAAAACTAGACAAGATGTATACAGATGAATCCCAGTTGCCAGAAGACGCTCGCGCAATGATTGATTCTGCGCCCGAGAGCAATGGCTTTGGAATTGACTTCCCCCGTTACGGTAGTGGCAACATTTCATTTGTTACCACCTGATTAGTAACTGGCAAGTAGATCTATCTAAAAGGGCGCACAAGCGCCCTTTTTTATGCGTAACACCCTCTGAATTTAGTCTGTTGTCCAGC
>CAZNYF010000085.1:0-12701 GCA_964577195.1 uncultured Thiotrichales bacterium
GGGTGAAAATAATCCATTGGCAGTGAAAATCATGGATCGGGCTGGCTGGAAATAATATCGGCTGGACGCATGAGTGAGTCATCAAACGAGTCGGAGAGGAGGCTTTAGCCTTACTTATAGGGCATCTCGAAGAATAGAAACTAAAGCTTCATCTCCACTCAAGCTATAAACCTCGGTTGGCGCGGAAAAAACGTGTGAGCTCAGAGCATTTTGCATACACGCAGCACCCCGATTCAGTTACGCTAGAACAGACGCTCTCTCAAAATATGAGTCATTAATTTGGGCTCAAATCTCATCTTATAAGATCGACATCAATACAAAGAGCATCACGAGCGTCAACAACAGCGTTGTTGCCACCGTCCACGCCCTCAATCGGCCTTCAATAACTTCCAGGATGGATGTCGATTCTGAACCATCAAACCACCCACTCACATAGCGCAATAACGATGTACTTATTATTTGCAAGGCTGATGAAACCCATAACAGGATAGAAATCACAACTGGCCAGATCCCCTTTTCAACAACAATCAACATATCTCCGGCTGGAATCTTAGCGACCAGGTTAACCTGTCGGAAACGCGTAACCCACCAGACCACAAGCGCCACTCCTGCAACCAAAGCTAGCGATGAGAGAGCGCTGACCAATACTTTCACCGCCCCACTATTGGCTGTGGGGTCAGTATTCAAATCTAACCCTGGAATAAGCCAAGGACTAATCACCACAACCAGGATCAGTGATAACCAGGAGAACCACATTAAACCGGACGCCGCTACCGCCTCCGATTTGATACGCTCTTTGGGCCACACCAGAAAAACAAAACGAGCGAGCAACAAGCCACTTGCCAGAGCAGCGAACGGCATCAAGGTCATTACCCAATCAGCCCAGGGTGATTCTACTGCTACCAACTGAAGCTTGAGCAAGTACTTGGCAATCATGCCGCTACTCAACGGAGCACCTGCAAGCGACAGTACTGGCACCATCAAGACCGCAATCAAGAGGTATCGTCTTAACTTGGATATTGGAGGCTTTGCGAGCATACCAACGCCAAGGAACAACGCACCTTTAGCTAGGCCATGCTGCAGCGCGTAAATCAGAATGGCAGCGAGTATCAAAGGCCAGTTTTGTGGAGCAATCAATCCCAAACCGACAGCCATCGTCATGATACCCATGCTGCTAATACTGGAATATGCCAATACGGTTTTTGCATTGTTCTGCAATACACCGACCAGTACTGCATAAAAAGTCGACGCCATACCGACAACAATCATCACGCTGCCCCAAACAGGCAAACTTGCTTGTCCTAACGGTAACACCTGCAACCAACCGAGCAATCCAGCTGAGATCATTGCCCCGGAAAGCACCGCGCTGGCAGGTGTCGGTGCAACCGGATGCGCCAGCGGCAGCCACACATGCAAACCAAGAAAACCTGCTTTGATACCAAAACCGAGTATGACCAATGCAATAATCTGGTTTTTTGTATCGGCCGCTGCGATTGTTTGGCGAACAGATTCAAAGTCGGTACCGCCTGCCGCCTGCGCTGCCAGTGCAAAAGCCGCAAATAACGCCACCTCACCAACCACCACGAGAATGATGTAAATTCGACCAGCCCGCAGTGCTTCTCTACTACGCGTATGCACCACCAAACCGTAGCTGGCAAAACTCATCAATGCGAACAAGGTGTAGAAAACAACCATATCCTGAGCCAGGATCAGGCCGAGATTGCCCGCCATCGCAAGCAGAAACCAAACAAAAAATTGCGTTGTCGATGGCACTTTAGAGAAATAACCGGCGCTGTAAATTCCAGCAACCAACCACAGGACTGAAGAAAAGAAGAGAAAAACTCTGGCAGTCTCATCAAAACCGAAATGGCTGCCAAATAACAACCACGGTAGCTCCAATGAAATACCAACCGGCATAAAAATCGACAGCAACAATGCAGGCAGTGCTGCCAGTGGAGCAAGCGTCAGCGCGATTCGACGCAAAGGCGCTAGCATCAAACCCAGCGCCAACAAAAATGGCACCAATGAGACAAGCAGTAACATCAAAGCATTCATCCGTTACTGTCCTGCAGAATATAGGAATTCAAATCATTCACTGGGCGTATTCCAAACTGGTAATAAATTGCGCCCAGTAGTACGGGCTAAAGGGTGCTGAGGCCAGTGCCCCCAGCAGTACTGCCAGTACCGCTGTCACCACCGGCGGCATCAACAATGCCAATGATGTTTCAAAGCGTCCGAATGAGCGTTCAGCAGGCCAATCGCCGACAGGCTCTTTAAACCACGCTGTGTAGACAATGGGTAAAAAATAAGCCGCATTCAGCAAACTGCTACCGGCAAGCACAAAGATGACCCAACTTTGACCTGCTTCCAACGCTCCCGAACCGAGATACCATTTACTGATAAAACCCGCCAATGGCGGTGCGCCGATCATGCCAAAAGCGCCGATGGTAAATGCTCCCATCGTCCAGGGCATACGCCGCCCAACGCCGTTCATTTCACTGACTTTGTGGATTCCCAGGGTCTCGGCGAAGTTGCCCGCACAGAAAAACAGGGTGATTTTAGTGACCCCCTGATGCACCAGATGCACCAGTCCACCAATCGTCGCGAGTGGTCCAACGATGGCGATACCAAGAATAATATACGAGACCTGACTGACGGTGGAGAATGCCAGTCGCCGTTTCAAATCGTCTTGAAATAGTGCCCGCACCGAGCCATAAATCACGGTAGTCGCCGCGACAATTGCCAGCGGCATGGTGACACCTAAACTGGCACTAAATTCAATGCCGAAGACATCGTAAACCACCCGTATAATACCGAACGCACCCGCCTTGACCACCGCCACTGCATGCAACAACGCGCTGACCGGCGCAGGTGCGACCATCGACTGTGGCAGCCAGCCATGCAATGGAATCAATGCGGCTTTTACCCCCAGACCGACAATCAGCAAGACGAAAATAATCACCAGTGCTTGGTGATGCGAACTGTCTAAAGTGGATAAGAAGCCACGCGAAGTAAACTCCAGCGTGCCTGTGATAGTGTATAGCCAGATCGTACCGATGAGTAATAATGCGCCGCCGCCCAACGTGTAAATCAGGTAGGTGCGTCCCGCTTTTCTAGCTGCCTCGGTTCCTTTGTGCACAATCAGCGGATAGGTCGCTAGCGTCAGCAGCTCATAAAACAACAAGAAGGTAATCAGATTGCCCGCCAGAGCAACGCCAATGGTAGAGGTCACACAAAGGCTAAAAAAACCAAAGAAGCGGCGACGCTGAGTTCCGCCTTTAAAGTAACCGACAGCATAGATCGTTGTCAGTAGCCACAGCCCCGTGGACAGCACAACAAACAGCATCGACAGCGCATCGGCTCGCAATACCAGATCGAGTCCTGGTAAAAATGGCAACCGAGTTTCATAATGATGACCGTTATAAACGCCCCACAACATTAAGCCTACGAGTACCAGCTGAACGAAAGCACCACCCAAATTCAGAAAAGTGCGGGTTCCAACCTTTTCTTCTGGCAAAAGAAAGATGGCGATCGAGACTGAAAATGAACTCAGCAGGACAAGTAAAGGCAACCACGCATCCATGTTCATCAGCGAGTGACTCCGAAAGGCGAACCTACATCCAACAAGGCAAGAATCCAGGGCGCAAAGAAACTTAAGGCGATGGCTAGCATTGCAATGAACAACGCCGCCAATTCCATGCTCATTGGCACAGCCCTTGGCTCATGCGGCAAATCAGCTTCAGTAAATGCATGACCAATCACCTTAAACACGTAGGCTCCTGTCATTAAGCCACCAACAATCAACACCATTCCCCACCACCATTGACCACTAAGAATCGCGGCTTCGAGCATCAACCATTTCGCGACAAATCCACCGCTCGGTGGCAAGCCCATCAGGCTGACACCTGCCAGCGCGAAAGCGGCCAGCGTCAAGGGTAGACGTTGCGCTACCCGATCAAGATCAGCGATTCGATCGTGACCACCGTAGATGAGGATATTTCCCGCCGCCATAAACATGGCCGTCTTGGCGAGCGCATGCGATAGCACGAAATAAAGTGCCGCTTTCCAACCCGCGATACTCGCGAGTGGAAAAGCCAGAAACAGATACCCGATTTGCATCACGGTTGAGTAGGCAATCAGCAACTTAAGGCGTGTCTGGCGAAGTGCCTGAACTCCGCCCCACAATACCGCCATGGCACCGAGAATCCCCAGTAGTTGCCCCGCACCCATCGAAGCATCCGGGAACACCTCAAGCCAGAGCCTAACCAATATATAAAACGAGGCTTTAACCACCAACGCGGATAACAACGCGCTCACCGGAGCCGGCGCGCTACTATGCGCAGGTGGCAACCAGAAATGCAGCGGGAACAAAGCCGTCTTGAGCAGTAAGCCGGCAGTCATCAACCCCATCGCAGCCCACACCGCCGGCGTTGATTCCATGCGTTGCGCCAATAGTGCGATATCGACCGTGCCAAAACTGTGATATAGCAATGCCACACCCAGCAAATAGAACAAGGAACCCAACAAACTAACCAACAGATAGCGCATTGCTGCACCCAAAGCATTCGCCCCACCGGCCAATGCAACCAGCGCAACCGCTGCCAGACCCAATAATTCCAGTGTCACATAGAGATTGAATATATCCGCAGAAAGAAACAGCGCATTTAAGGCCGCCCAGAGAAATAACCACAGCGGCCAAAAATGCACTGCTTTCTCATGACTGAAATAACGGCCTGAATAAACACTGATCGCCAACCCCACAAGTGCAGTAACAATCAACATCAGCAGACTCAAGCCATCGGTATATAGATCGATACCCAGAGGCGCGCCCCAACCGCCAACAATATAGCGTTGCACACCCTGCGCCATCACCTGCCAAGTTAAACCGATAACACTTCCGACAACCAATAACGCCGTAAGCTGACCCAGTAATACGGTACGTCTAGGCCATAAAAAACTCGCCATTGCACCGACCAATGGGATCATCACAACCAGCACAGACCAATGAATATCAAATACCGAGATATCGAGCATAGGCCCTACTCCTGCGGCTCGTCAGGCAGCTCAGTCCGACCTGTTTCGGACTGTAGTCGCAGTAGCAGCGCCAACCCCAAAGCGGTAGCCGAGACGGCAACTACGATGCCAGTAATCACCATCGCGTGAGGTACTGCATCGGGGATTGCCCCAGGAGTACGGCCGCCCAAGGACACCAGCACCAAAAACACTCCGCTACCCATCACATTGAGACCGAGAATTTTGCGCAGCAAATGCTTGTGAATGATTAAGGCGTACAAACCAAGTGAAAAAAGCCCTACCCCGACCAGTGCGTACAGAACAACAGGATTCAAAATTTCGACTCCGTATCTGGTCGACCACCGAGGAACAGCGCCGCCAAGGCGACACCAATCGACAACGTTGCTGCCGCTTCGATCACCAAGATCAGCGCTTTGGCGAATGGCAAGGGATACTCCATGAATTGCCGCCCGAGCAGCATGAACACCAAGCCAGCAATGACGAAGGCCGCTAGACCTATCGACAAAGCGAAACGCAATAATCGTCCATAAACTTTCGCGTCCAGATGCCAGCCATTAAGCAACAACAGCACACCCGCAGCGCCAAGCACTGCACCGGCCTGAAAAGCACCACCCGGCGCATGCCCTCCCACCCACAGCAGATAACCTGCAACCAGAATCAGCAGCGGTACCAACAGACGCGAAAAAATATCCAGTACAGCCCCCGACGATGGCTCACGTCGTTTCGGGATAACGCCCAGTGACCAGACGCCAAGAATGGCGAGCAGCAACACCGCCATTTCCAGCAAGGTGTCATAAACGCGGTAGTTCAACAAAACGGCAGTGACGGGATTACTCACTCCGCTGCTTGCAAGATGCTTTGCCACGTCTTCGCTCAATCCGGGAACCTCGGATGGAAGCGATAGCAGCGCATAGCCCAGTCCGACAGCCATTGCGGTCAACAGTAGCATTAGCAAGAAACGTAACAGCATTGACGATTTGTCGTGTTGATTCATGGACTGACTACTCATCATTCCCGCCACGACCCAAGCTCTTTCCCTGCAAATTTTTCAATTCTCTCGCGGAAGCATTGTTGAGTGTTGCCAAAGCCGCCAACAACAAAGCCCCGGTTAGTCCCGCTCCGATGGCTGCCTCGGCCATCGCCACATCCGGCGCATCCAGCCTCACCCAGGCGAGCGACATTAACAAGCCAAAAGCAATGAATAACACAATCCCACGGAACAAACTTGAACTAGCTAATGCCAGTCCGGCCAACCCCAACAATGACAATCCGAGCACCGCGTCAAACGCAAACTGCATCGCGGTTAACGCTTCCACACTTTAACTCCTCGTTGCCGAGCTGCCGCAGCCACCAGATAGGAGACGCTAGCACCCGCGAGCAGTACCAAAATCCAGATTAACAGCAGCTTGCCGATCACCGCGAAGGACTCCACTTGCAATGCCAGTCCCGCCACCATAAATCCAAGACCGACATTATCCGCTTTCGTCAGTGCATGCAGACGGCTGTAGACATCTGGAAAACGTAACAAGCCTACTGTGCCCGCCAAAAAAAACACCGCACCGGCGAGTAGTAAAACAACGGTGAGAATATCGATTATCGACATAATACTTAGTCCTCGCCCTGCCAGAAACGCCGCACAAATGCGACAGCAGTTACCGCCGCCAATAGCGCCAACACCAGCGCAACATCACGCAACGCGGGTTGCCCGGTCGCATCGGCCAGCAGTAATAAACAGGCTACCGCTGTGGTACCAAACAATTGTGCGGCCAGCATCCGATCCGCCGCTGTCGGGCCGCGCAGGACTCGCCACAGTCCCACGACAAGGGTTAACAGGAGAAATAATGCGATACCAAGATAAAAGGTCTGCATGATCGTCTACTCTTTGCCGCCAGCAATCGATAAATCCAGACCGAACAACTCTGCCACTCGCACTTCGATCACTGCTAACTCGGAGGCAAAATCGCCCGTCTGATCGAGGACATGGATGCGCAGATATTCATCATCCAGATCCACACTCAAAGTGCCTGGTAGTAAACTCACAACATTAACCATCAGCACCCTTGAGAGGTCGGTTTGTAAACGCCATCGGTAATCGTAGATTTTTGGTGATATCAATAGCTGGGGATGCATTACGCGGCGTAGAACATCCACACCGCCGCGTAGGGAGTGCCAAAGAAAAAACGGGACAAAACGTATGAGGCCTTTAAGTGATCCCGAAGTCGGTGGCAACAACATTATGCTAACCAGCGTAGCAATGATGACTACGGGCACACCTACCGGCCAGGAGCTGAGTTCGCCGTCAACGAGTATCCACCAGATCAGGGCAAACACAACTGCACGCAACCAGCCAACCCGTAAATTACTTATCACCGAAAGAGCCGGTGGAGACTTAAAATGCTGCCGTTGATCGACAGTTCGCATACTCAATCCAACCTGTTCAGTGTTCAGTAATGATTCCGCATATGCTTTGCAGAAGCTCTCAGACCATGATTACTCGGGCGTTGCTGATAATCTCAGCGCAGTGACCACTGCGATAATTTCGAGTACTATATCCAGTCACTTTGACTTTAATACTAATCCAGATTAACTACAAAAGTGTAAAGTAGGTCTAGAGTAATTTATCAAAAAGGTTATGGATATAAAATTATGGGTATAAAAAAGATTATGGATTGAGATTTATGGATTGAATGTACTCTAATGCCATTTTCAATCGACTGTTTCTCTGATATTTCTCTTTAGTTGTTCATCAAAACAATTTAGTACCTCTTAGGGATAATTAGAAAATGGAAAGGCTTTGTGGTAGCTGGATTCATCTGCTTGAACCGAGGTGTTTTTTCGGTATTTCTTAACTTACAATTTTATAAACTAACTACTTAAAATGAACGCTTCCCATAAGACAGTTTTCTATACAAGCATATTCTTAACTTGCATTCTGGGTTCATCAGGCTTGGCATCGGCTGAAGACAGCCCCGCTGACGATAGCAGAATTATTACCGTATCCAGCGGAGATGCCGGTGGCTCGGTAGCGCTTGGCGGCACTGTAGAGCCTGAAAAAATCGTCAATTTTTCTGCTCAGATGCCGGGTGATGTTAGTTTTGTTGCTGGATCGGAAGGCGATGCTTTTCGAGCAGGCGACCAGCTGGTCATTCTGGATACAAACGCTTTGTTGGCAAAACGCGAACAGGTGTTATCTCAGCTTGCCAACGCCAAGGCAGCACACCGCAATTCCATTATTCAATACAATCACGAACAACAAAACCCAAATTCACAGGCAAACGCCATGCTTGGCGGCGCACCAAGTCTGTTCGGCATGTTCGCCGATCCGATCCGCTTATTCACTGGACAAGGTGATCCCGGCGTAGAACGTCACGCGAGTCTTTACGCGATGGGCGTACAAGTCGAAACGGCGCTTAACGGGGTTCATCAGGCACAAGCTTCGCTACGTGAGATTGACGAGTCTCTGAAAAACGCGATCAGTTATGCGCCCTTCGATGGCGTGATTTTGAAAAGAATGGTCGAAAAAGGCGACATTGTGCAATCAGGGATGCCGCTAGTCAGCTTTGCCGATGTCACTCGCTTGCAGATACGCGTCGAAGTCCCTACCCGACTGCTAAAAACCCTTAACGACAATGGACCAATACGCGTCAGACTGGACGGCTATGCGGAGCTGATCAATGTATCCGTTGAGCGTATTTTTCCGATGGCTGCAGCGGGGGGGAATACCACCACAGTAGAGTTTGGTCTACCGCAGACGATTTCAGCCCATCCCGGCATGTACGCCGAAATCATGCTTCCCGATCCAAACAATAGAACCTCGGCACTGCCCGTTATTCCGTCCTCCGCCATTACTTGGCGCGGCAGCCTCCCTGCTGTGTTTCTGGTAGATGATGCGGGTAATCATAGACTTCGTCTGATCCGTATCGACGATCACGCTACTAGTGGTGATATCAGTGTCATTTCAGGCATTCAAGTGGGGGACAGAATACTGTCACAGCCTTCGGTGACTCGTGGTTCTAGCTCTAAGTAAAACGCACCACATAAAACACCTCAAACCCCTTCCTCCAATAGAAACCCAGCCACACAGAAACTATGAGCGATCCAACGACTAACGAGCAAAACGGCGACCTGGGTACAGCGGGCAAACTATGTAGAACATTTATCCACTCGCCGCTAACACCCCTACTGTATATCGCCATGTTGTTTCTCGGGATTTATGGCCTGATGACCACACCACGCCAGGAAGACCCGGAAATTTCCGTCCCGATCATCGATATTTTCTATCAGATGCCCGGCGCATCCGCAGAAGAAGTTTCCAAACTCTTGATCGGACCGCAGGAACGGGTGCTCAGCGAAATCCCCAGTATCAAACATGTTTACTCTGCCAGTGATACAGAGTGGGGCATGATCACATTGCGTTACCGCGTTGGCGAGGAGATGGAGTCCGCACTCATCCGCACCATGGCAAAACTCAAAGCCAATGCGGATAAATTACCGCCAGGTGCGAAGCCACCCATTCTAAAACCGATGGGAATAGATGACGTACCGGTCGTGACAATCACCCTGTGGTCTGAAGAACTTGACGATGCAACCTTGCGCGCGTTGGCAACCACCGTCAAACAACGCCTGAAACAAGTCCCACAAACCGGAAATGCCTTTGTCTCGGGAGGTCGAGCACGTCAGGTGCGAATTGATATCAACCCCAGCCGTTTGGTGGGCTTCAATTTAAGCATGGGGCAAATAGCGGAAGTCATTAAAGGGTTCAACAAGGAACAAACGGTCGGTTTTACCGAGCGCGGCGAATTATTCGCCTATGTTAAAACGGGTACTTTCTTACGCGGCGTCAATGATATTCGTCAGCTGGTAGTAGGCCTGAATGAAGGGCGGCCGGTCTTTATGAGTGATGTCGCCAGAGTCAGCATTGGTCCTGAACAGGCAAACCAGATGGTGACCTTTTCCAGCGGTTTAGCGTACTCCGGTAAGCGGGTGGATAACGCTCAAGCGGTTACCCTCGCCATCGCCAAACATAAGGGCGCAAATGGCGTCACTGTAGTGCAAGCCATACGTGACGAAATGAAGGCACTTCAGGGTACGTTAATTCCTGATAACGTCCACATCGAATATACCCGCGACTATGGAAAAAGCGCCAGTGACAAGGTGAATTCTCTGTTCACAGATCTGTTAATCGCCACGACTGCGGTAATGTTTTTAGTGTGGCTGTCGATGGGCTACAAACCCTCGGTAGTGGTGTTTTTAACCATACCACTGGTGCTGGTCGTCACCGTGTTCGCCGCCATGTTGATGGGCTACAGCATTAACCGGGTTTCCCTGTTTGCCTTGATCTTTTCCATCGGCTTTCTGGTCGATAACACCATTGTCATTATTGACAATATATACCGACGCTGGCTAATTCATGGCAAACCGAATACTGCGATTGCCATAGACGCGGTTCGCGAGGTCGGCAATCCTACTATTCTGGCGACTTTTTGTGTGGTCGCCGCGCTAGCTCCAATGGGTTTTGTCAGCGGTATGATGGGGCCTTATATGTCACCGATCCCCGCGCTCGGTTCTGTTGCAATGCTGTTCTCACTGTTCGCCGCTTTGGTATTTGCACCCTGGATCGCCATGCGCGTCATGCCGACGATTGCGCAAATGCACAAAATGCAGCAGCGTGACGAAAAAATTGATAAAAGAATAGAGGGGATTCACCAATACACCATCGGTGTACCCTGGAAAAATAGGGCGACAGGACGCTTGTTTCTCTACGGATTAATCATTGCCTTTGTGATCTCCGGTTTAATGTTTTATTTCACCGCGGTCACGGTAAAAATGTTGCCATTTGACAACAAGTCAGAGTTTCAGGTGACCATTAATCTTCCTGCAGGCTCCGCGCTCACCAAAACTGCGAGTTTCACCAATGATATTGCTGAGATTGTGCGCACAGTACCCGAAGTCGTGTCCGTTCAAGCGTATGTGGGAACCTCTATTCCTTTCGACTTTAATGGTTTAGTACGTAAAACCTATCTACGCATGTTCCCGTGGCAGGCTCAAATTCAAGTGAATTTGGTGGATAAAAGCGAACGTGATCGTAGCAGCCATGAGATCGCTGTCGATGTGCGAGAAAAGATAGCACCAATGATTGATGCCTCCGGTATCCGCGAAAAAGACGGTGCGGGTGTTACGGTGGTTGAAATGCCGCCTGGCCCTCCCGTTTTACAAACCGTGGTTGCAGAAATCCACGGGCCTGACGCAGCCACTCGACGGCAGGTCGCACATGATCTTAAAGGCTTTTTTGAAGAATCCGAGCTGATTGGCGAAGTAGAAACATTAATGCGCGAACCGATGCAAACCTGGCGCTTCGTAATCAACGCTAAAAAAGCCGCACTCAATGGCGTCTCAATAAAATCTATCAATCAACACCTAGCAATGTCGATGGGACAATTCAAAGTCAGTGATCTGAAAGAAAAATCACTCGAAGAGCCCACGCATATTCTTATGCAAGTCCCACTCTCTCAACGCACCAACTTGAGCAACTTAAATAGTCTACCAATCATGAGTATTACAGGCTCAACAGTCCCTCTTGGGCAACTCGGAGAATTCGTCGAAGAATCGCGTGAGAGCTATCTATTTCACAAAGACTTGCGTCCGATAGAATACGTTATTGGTGATACCACAGGGCGATTGTCCGCGCCCATCTATGCGCAAATGGATGTCGCACGACTCATGGAAGAACAAAATTATGTGGCTCCGGATGGGGTTAGTTTAAGCGGTGACTATCTCGGTGCGCCGAAAACCGATGCTGTATCAGGTTTTGAGTGGGGTGGAGAATGGACGGTAACCTATGAGACCTTTCGCGACATGGGCATTGCCTATGCGGTAGCCTTGATTGCGATCTACATGCTGGTAGTTTGGCAATTTGGAAACTTCCTGATTCCTGCGGTCATCATGTCACCGATTCCACTCACGTTACTCGGTATTGCTCCTGGGCATATGCTGCTTGGCGCAGACTTCACCGCCACCTCCATGATCGGCTGGATTGCACTGGCGGGCATCATCGTGCGTAACGCGGTCTTGCTGGTAGATTCAACGCTGGAACTGGTGTCGAAAAACGTTGCGCTATACGACGCTGTAATCACCTCCGCCAAGGCAAGGACACGACCGGTACTGATCACAGCAGTCTCCACCATGATGGGATCAGCCATCATCCTCGCAGATCCAATCTTTCAGGGAATGGCGATTTCAATGCTATTTGGTATTTTTGTCTCCACCATACTTACTCTGGTTGTCGTACCGCTAGGCTGCTTGAGCATCGGGGAAGAAACCTTCCGACGGGTAGCTAACCGTCATACCTGTTCTGTAGAGTAATCTATCGTTACGCTCGGCCGAAATATGGTTGGAGGAAAAGCAAACACATAAATCGGATATTGCCCGTAACCGTTTCAAATTTAGAGAAGCAGCAAGCAATTTACGTTTCATTTTATCACTCCTGAATTGTACTTCCTAAATAACTATCACGACATTGCGGGAAGTCAGAAAACACATCGATTATTTATTAACTACATCGTAAGGAGTGTATTTCTAATCAATTAATATTAGTCAGACACACTTTATAAATACCTGAATTCAACTCATAAGTGCAACTTAACCGAGCTGTATTGTTGAGATGAAAG
>CAZNYF010000086.1:0-3544 GCA_964577195.1 uncultured Thiotrichales bacterium
CTGCAGAAATGGTCGCATCAGATATATTAATTAATGCTTTTCACGTTAAAATTGATTACTAGAACCATTCGTTAAGTTAATAGTGATTGCGCCGGATAGAAACATCGTCTATAAGGATATTTTTGAGAAAATATGGATTCTCCCGCATTAAATATGCGGGAGCGGATTGAAACACAGTTGGCGGCTGGACTATGACCAGCGGATTTTCACTAATGCGCTGTTGCAGTGCTCAATTCGACCTCTAAAGTAATCTGCTGATCTTTATTTTTATCGGTACTTCGTAACACTGTTATTTCAATACTATCGCCAGGCAGTTTATTCCAGATAGCGAGACGAATGTCCGGGAATGTATCAATTTTTCTTCCATCAATTGCAATGATTCGGTCGCCTTTTTTCATCCCAGAATTTTTTGCTTTGCTGGTTTTGGAAAATGAATCCACCAGCATGCCTCGTTCAGCAGGGAGCAATAGTATACCGATGAGTCCTTTTTTGGGTAATGACTGTTGCAACGGGAATAAAACGTAATCTGCAATGCCTTTCTCAACTTGTACTCTATCGCCGTGAACTATGGTGGCAGTGTCAGATTTTATTCTTCTTTCCAGTCGTATCGGGATGCCGGTCCCATAGATAATGTGTCCTGAGCCAGCAAGAATGACCATTTGTTTGGTTTTATTTTTCTGTAAATAATTGGCAGCGGTTTCTGCCATGCCTTCATCCCAGAGTAGTTGAACATCTATAAAATTCTGAATATTGCGTTTTTCCATTCCGGGATGTTGCTGAAAAACGGCTTCGATACGTTCTCGATAGCCTGAAACATTCCTGTCAATTGATGCAGGGATGCTTTTTTGTTCCTGACTACTGAGAGATTGCAAACCTTCTCGGCCTACTTTTTTAGTAATCTCCTCGGGTAAGTTGAGCGCAATAAGCGGAATGTTTTTTTCTTTGGCAAACTTTAGAATCGGTTGGTAAAGGCGATAATCAAATTTCCAACGCTTAAAATATTCTGTTTTTTCAAGCATGGTCTGTTCATTAATCTCTCCTTTGACATAAGCATCGAGAAATTTCTGGAAGGGGCGTTGAAAAAATTCCAGGCCGATAGCGAGTTCCGGATTTAATGCATAAAGCGCCTGAATAATGTTTAGCTGGCTGAGATGATGGTGATACTGGTCATGACTTTCACCGACGAATACAACGCGCTTTTTAGAGAGATTCGGTAGAATATCTGCCAGTGTTTTATTTTGGCTAAAATCAATGACGGGTATGTTCGAGTGCGCGCTTGCGTCATTTTGACTGACCGTATCATGACTCAGCTTTGGCGCGGATGATGCCGAAGTCAGTGAAGGTATTGTCTGGCAAGCCGAGATAAGCGAGAACACCAACACTGTTACGATTGTTCGGTGCTTGAGTAAATTAATACTTTGGGTGAAAAGTGACTTCATTGAATAAATTTATTTCCGGGTTATGGCTTTGCTGTGTTGCTTTTTGTGGCGGCGCAATGGCGCAGAGCCTGGATCAGAATAACCTGATTCATCATGATCTAAAGGTTGAGTTACGTCCTGCTGATGGCTTTATTCGAGTAGTCGATAAAATCACTTTTCACTCATCCAGCCAGCGGCAGCTACAAAGACAATTTAGCTTACATTCAGGATTAGTGCTATCAACAGATTCTCACGGAATAAAAATCAAGCGGCTGTCAGTTGATCAATATCTCGTGACGTTACCCGCTAAAACCGAGACTCTGGTGCTTAGCTATGAGGGCAAGATACAGCAAGCATTACGGGATAAATCGGATAGTCCGGGAAAAACACAGCAATACACGCGCGGCTGGATCGGCGACGATGGTGTGTTTCTTGATGGCTCTGCGCCTTGGTATCCGGTCTTTTCAGGTGACGAGGATGGGTGGCCACCACTGGTGAATTTTGATTTACAAGTGCGCTTGCCAGAGGGATGGAAAGCGGTGAGTCAGGGTGAAAGCATCTCGACTGGAGAGACTGGCCATTGGCGAGAGCTGCAGCCTCAGGATGATATTTATTTAATAGCCAATAGGTTCAAGCAATACCAGAAGCAAACGCCAAATGCTTTGGTCGAAGTGTATTTGCACAACCCTGATGCAAAGCTTGCCAATCAATATCTGGAGGCGACTGCGGACTATTTATCGCTGTATACGCAGCTTATTGGGCCTTATCCTTACAGTAAGTTTGCGTTAGTCGAAAACTTTTGGGAGACGGGTTACGGGATGCCATCTTTCACTTTGCTGGGGCCGCAGGTGATTCGTTTGCCCTTTATTATTCACACCTCCTATCCCCATGAGATTTTGCATAACTGGTTTGGTAATGGTGTCTTTGTTGATTATTCACAAGGTAACTGGAGTGAAGGTTTAACCGCTTATCTTGCAGATTACTGGCTAAAAGAACGGCGGGGTAAAGGTGCAGAGTATCGACGTAATGCGTTGCAGGGCTACGCTCACTATGTCGATGCCGGTAACGAGTTTCCGCTAAAAGCGTTTCGCGCCCGGCATGGAGACTCTTCTCAGGCAATTGGTTATAGCAAGGCGATGATGATGTTTCATATGCTGCGCCAGCACCTGGGGGATCAGCTATTTTTTCAGGGGCTTCGGAACTTTTATCAGAAAAATAAATTTAGGCGAGCAAGTTATTCTGATCTGCAAGCAGCCTGGGAGCAGGTTAGCAAACAGTCGCTACAAGCGTTTTTTGATCAATGGCTAAATCGAACCGGTGCACCGGTACTGGCTATATCGAACGTGTCCATTGAGAAAGAAGGCAGTCAGTACCAGCTCAGTGCAAAGCTTAGTCAAACCCAAAAGGAAGCTGTTTTTAAGCTTCAAGTACCAATTAAAATCCAATTCGGCAATCAACTGGGCGAGTTGGTCAAGATGGTTGAGTTGAATGAGAAATCTGAAGAAATTTCCCTGGTCTTACCGCATCAGCCTATTTGGATTACCGTAGATGCCGATGCCGATGTATTTCGACGGCTGGATCCCGCTGAAATTCCCGCAACGCTGAGTGGATTTTTTGGCAGTCGTGAGACTTTAATTGTTTTGCCTTCTAATGCACCTGAGTTGTTGCAACAGGCTTATCGTACTCTGGCTGATACCTGGCAAGAAAAGCGGCAGCATGGATGGGACGTCATTTTGGATAAAGACATCAAGGTACTACCAGAAGGTAAGGCGATATTGATACTGGGGCAGAAAAACCGGTTTCGGGCACAAGTAATGGCAGCTACTCAACAGATTGAATTATCGGGTAAAGACTTTTGTTTGGGTGATGCGCAGATTGATGCTGATGAGCAAAGCTTAGTGCTGGCGTTAAATGCTCCAGGTAAAGCGCCACGGGTTTTCATCTCTGCCAGCGAGGTGGAGGCAGTTGCAGGGCTGACAAGAAAAATTCCACATTATGGTAAATACAGCTATCTGGTTTTTGACGGGATAAAGCCAACCAATCGGCTCAAAGGGCAATGGCAAATTAACCAATCTCCACTCAGCGTTTGCGTTCCCCCGCTAAACACCAGTAAATGCACACGATAA
>CAZNYF010000086.1:3644-12207 GCA_964577195.1 uncultured Thiotrichales bacterium
CAGCAGCATTTTGTATAATGTCTTTTCTCAATCGATTCAACGGAAGCTATTCAAATGCATTTTCCTAAATTTCTATCATTAATTTCCCTTCTTGCAGCCATTCTCGTTCTACAAGGTTGCGAAGGCCAATCGTCTCCTGATGAAGTGGCAAAGGATTTTTGGGACGCTGTCGTTTCCAATGACACCGCTAACATCTCTCAGCATGTCGCGAAAAAGACACTGGAAGATCCCGGATTATTATCCAATAAAGATAAAACACTGACGGCTGTCGAAATTGGAACGGTTACTACGCACGAGAGTAGTGCAGAAGTCGAAACAGTCCTGATCGGTAATAGCGATGGAAAAGATGTACGGCTACCAGTGACTACCTACTTGGTGCTCGAAGATGATGCGTGGAAAGTACACGGGCAGCAAAGCGTCAATGCCTTAGTTTCAGCCTCGATGAATCTGATGATGAACGATCTAACCGGTAATATTTCCGGGCTGGGGCAGGCGCTAAGCGATTCTTTGAGTGGTGGCTTTCAAGAGTTTATTAACGCATTTAACAAGGAAGCCCCGAAAATTCAGAAGGAGCTGGAAAAGCTTGCGGATGAGGAGAAAACCCGCGATATCGGTCAAAAACTAGGCAAATTGTTTTCAGAAGGTTTAAGCGATGTGATGGGCGAGTTGAGCAAGGGGCTTGATGAACTTTCTACCGGGCTGGATAACGCAACCCGGGAAACTCCTGAAAACCAGTCAGGGAACTGATGAGATTTAGCCGCAAATGTAATACAGTGGCGCTCCCCAACAGATGAGCAAATAATTGATGACTCTTCAAGCGAGCTACAGCAGAGAAGAATTATTGGCCTGCGGTCATGGCGAGACCTTCGGTGAAGGTAATGCGAGATTGCCGCTGCCAAATATGCTGATGATGGATCGTATTACCACGATTAACGCCGACGGCGGTGAGTTTGGTAAAGGTGAGATCATCGCGGAACTGGATATTGTCCCGGATCTTTGGTTTTTTGCTTGCCATTTTGAGAATGATCCTGTGATGCCCGGTTGTTTGGGGCTAGATGCCTTGTGGCAGTTGGTGGGGTTTTATCTAGGCTGGCTCGGAAACCCCGGAAAAGGCAGAGCACTGGGTGCTGGCAAGGTCAAATTTTCTGGTCAAGTGTTACCTACGGCTAAATTGGTCACTTATCACCTCGATATTAAAAGGCTGATTCAACGCAAATTGGTAATGGGAATAGCTGATGCCTGGGTAGCCGTCGATGGCCGGAAAATTTATCAAGCCGAAGATTTGAAAGTTGGCTTGTTTACCTCAACAGAGAATTTCTAGATCTGGTTTTACGCTCGGTTGTTCGATAGGGCGGCCTATCAACTCAAGGGCATCTCTAAAATAGAAGCACGATTTATGAAACGCATTAAACAGCACCTTTTTTACCCAAAAACTCCTCAAATAGCTCACTATTCTCGTTATTTTTCGGTAAAAAATGCACTATTTACTGCACTCCCTAAATCATACTTCAATTATTAGAGATGCCCTTAAAATCTATTCAACTTCTAAATTTTTTATAAACCTCTAAAGATCATTAGGGAAGGAAGACATTATGCGGCGAGTTGTTATTTCGGGAATGGGCATTGTTTCTTGTCTGGGAAATAGCTATGAATCGGTAGCCGATTCATTAAGGCAAGGGAAATCGGGTATCAGCTTTCAGCAGGATTACGCCGACATGGGTATGCGCAGCCAGGTAGCCGGCGTACCGGATATTGATTTGAAAGAAAATATAGACCGCAAGCAATTCCGTTTTATGGGTGACGCCGCTGCTTATGCCTATCTCTCCATGCAACAGGCGATTGAAGATTCTGGACTGAGCGAAGAGGAAGTCTCGAATGATAGAACGGGTTTAATCGCTGGCTCCGGCGGCGCTGCATCCTCCAGTCAGGTGGAAGCCTCTGATATTTTGCGAGCCAAAGGTATTCGCAGGGTTGGTCCTTACCGAGTAACGCAGACAATGGCGAGTACCGTTTCCGCCTGTCTTGCTACGCCGTTTAAAATTCGCGGTATTAACTATTCCATTTCCTCCGCCTGTTCCACCAGCGCGCACTGTATCGGCAACGCCTATGAGCAGGTTGCCTGGGGCAAGCAGGATATCGTTTTTGCTGGCGGTGGCGAAGAAGTTCATTGGACGCTCAGCTCGCTTTTCGATGCGATGGGTGCGCTCTCCTCCAAATACAACGAAACACCCGAAAAAGCTTCTCGTGCCTATGATGCCGATCGTGATGGTTTTGTGATAGCTGGCGGTGGCGGCATGGTCGTGGTTGAAGAGCTCGAAAGAGCCGTTGCCCGTGGCGCAAAAATTTATGCCGAAATCGTTGGCTATGGCGCGACATCCGATGGCTACGATATGGTGGCTCCTTCGGGTGAAGGTGCGGTTCGCTGTATGCAACAGGCACTTTCGACGGTGGACGGAAAAGTGCAATACATCAATGCCCACGGTACCAGTACACCGGTGGGCGATTTACGCGAACTCGGCGCGGTTAAAGAAACCTTTGGTAGTGATATTCCCATGGTCGGTTCGACCAAATCGCTTTCCGGGCATTCTCTTGGCGCAGCCGGTGTGCAAGAGGCAATTTACAGCATGATCATGCAACAGGAAGGTTTTATTACGGCTTCTGCCAATATTGAAAACCTCGATTCTGATGCCGGTGATGTACCTATCGTCGTGACCAGAAAAGACAATGTTGAACTGGATCTTGTGATGTCCAACAGCTTTGGTTTTGGTGGCACTAACGCCAGCCTGGTTCTACAGCGTTATCGGTAATCCTGCTATTTGATACGGAGCTTTCGTTTCATGCAGTATTTTGACATGGGCTGTTGTAGGAAAAACTGTAAACCTAGCAGCTTTGCCACTTCCGCTAAAATGTCTATAATTGGCGTGAACCGTTACGCAATGTAAACATACGCCTGTATTTCAAGTAAATATCAAATTTTCTTACAAATTTAGTGGCATTTGGTCATATACCGACTATAAAAAATGTTCTCTCAATAAAAAGGAGGACGAACTGTGGAAGGCATTCTTGCACAATTAATACCACTGATCACAGGTGCTGTAGGCGGAAACATCGGCGGCGCAATCTTTAAAAAACTGAGCCTTGGAACGCTAGGCAACAGTCTGGCTGGCATCGTCGGCGGCGGACTGGGTGGAAACATTCTATCCTCGGTGCTCGGTAGCGGAGCAGCTAGCTCTGGCATCGTCGGGATGCTTGCCGGTGGTGTGGTCGGAGGAACTGTACTGATGGCAGTCGTTGGTCTGCTGAAAAGAGTTTTCATGAAATAATTTTTATTCGTAAGGCACTATCTGTAAACAACTCGTTGACTATATTTATTCCCAACGGTAATTTCAGATTGAAAAAAGATGGCTTCTTGCCATCTTTTTTTTGCCTGCTGCATAAAGGGCACCTCTAAAAATACAAGCACCACTGTGGAAAAACCATGAACAGCACCTTTTTTATGCGAAAACTCGTTAAATACACCCAGTATTCGCCTCATTTCCGCATAAAAAATGCACTATTCCTGATTTCCCTCAGCAGCACTTCTATTTTTAGAGATGCCCTAAAGGGCACCTCTAAATAGTAATAGTCAGGCTGAAAAAGATTTCGGCAATCATCTCTCGCCAAGTTTACTCACGTATAATAAATTATGCAGAACTGGATGAATAAGCTCCTGAGTTTTCCTGGCCGATTGCTGGTTAAATTCATCACACAGGAAACTTCGGCTTACACAACTTTTAGCGTTCACGATACCGCGACACTTAGTCGCATTATGGAACCGGGTGATGTGCTACTGGTGGAGGGAAATTTGTGGCTCAGTGGTGCGATTAAATATTTAACCCAATCCACCTGGTCGCACTCAGCCATGTATGTGGGAAATATTATTGATCCAGAATCAGATCAGAGTGATCCAAAAGTACTCATCGAAGCAGATATCAAGCTTGGTGTGGTAGGTGTTTCATTATCAAAATACCAGCACTTGAATATTCGTATTTGCCGACCGATAGGACTCACCGCTGATGATAAACACAAAGTCATCAATTATATGAGGAAGCATTTAGGCAATTCCTATGATCTTAAAAATGTCGTTGATCTGGCGCGCTATTTATTACCAACACCACCCGTGCCAAGACGCTTTCGCCGAGGCCTGATTGCGTTAGGCAGCGGTGATCCCACCCGTGCGATTTGTTCATCGTTGATCGCGCAGGCATTTCAATCTGTTAAGTACCCTATTTTACCGGTAAAAGAAGGTGATACAGCTAAAAGCGATGTCTACCAGATTCGTCATCATTCCCTGTTTGTACCGCGTGATTTTGATTCGTCACCCTATTTCGATATCATTAAACCCACGCTCAAGCTAGGATTTGATTATCAGTCGTTTAGATGGACGGAATCCCCTGATCAGTGAAAATTTTACATACTTCTGACTGGCATATCGGTCGTCAATTACACAATGTATCGCTGTTAGAAGATCAGGCATATGTGCTCGATCAAATGATTAATATTGTAATCGAGCAGCAAGTGAAGGTGGTGCTGGTTGCCGGAGATATTTATGATCGGGCAATTCCGCCTGCTGCGGCAATTACGTTGGTTGATGAAGTGCTGGACCGCCTCTGCCGAGAATTAAATTTACCCGTCATCGTTATTGCCGGAAATCATGACAGTCCAGAACGACTCGGCTTTGCGGCGCGACAATTATCACGTGCCAATTTACATATCTGTGGCGCATTAAATAAATCCATGCAGCCCGTTATTTTGCAGGATCAGCATGGTGATATCGCTTTTTACAGTTTCCCTTACAGCGACCCCGCAACGGTGAGGCACGTCTTTGATGCTGAATGTCTAACGCATGATCAGGCAACAGCAGAAGTCATCGCTCAGTTATTAAAGCAGCAACCGGCTGTGCAGCGGCGGGTTTTACTCAGTCACTGCTTTGTCGCTGGCGGGTCACCCAGCGAATCAGAACGACCGCTTTCAGTTGGCGGGGCAGAACAAGTCTCTACTGAACATTTTAAACATTTTAATTACGCAGCCTTGGGTCATTTGCACGGCCCGCAGTATCGTAGCAAAGAAACCATTCGTTATTCTGGCTCGATATTAAAGTACTCTTTTTCAGAAGTAGATCATGAAAAATCAGTCACGCTGGTGGATATGGATCAACAAGGGCAGTGCTTAATCGACCTCATTCCTTTGCAGCCATTAAAAGATCTACGTGTGATTGAGGGATTTATGAAGGATGTGTTAGCCGCTGGAAAAAAGGACAAAAATGCTAAAGATTATGTATTAATCAGATTACAGGATACGGATGCGATACTCGATACCATGGGGCAGTTACGCGAAGTCTATCCTAACGTATTGCATATTGAACGTCCGGCGTTAATGAGGAGTTTAAAAGGCCCAAGTATTGACCTGGATAAAATAAAACACAATGAACTGGAAATGGTTGAAGATTTTTATGAGCAGACATCTGGCAATCAGTTAAACCAGGCACAAAAAAATATTTTGGAAAAAATTATTGTGAAGCAACAAGATCATTTGCAATGAGACCGATTCAGCTTTCAATGACGGCCTTTGGTCCATTTGCAAAAACGGAATTCATTGATTTTGAAACTCTGGGAAAAAATCCGCTATTTTTAATTAATGGTCAGACTGGCTCCGGTAAAACGACCATTCTAGATGCGATTTGTTTTGCGCTTTATCATAAGACTACTGGTAATGAGCGTGAGGCTAGGGAAATGCGTTGTGATTACGCAGCGCCGGATGATCTCACCAGCGTTACCTTTGTTTTTGAATTGGCAGAACAACGCTACAAAATTCAGCGTATTCCCGAACAGGAACGACCAAAGCTAAGAGGCGAGGGTGTTAGTAAGCAACCGGCTAAAGCCACTCTGGAACGCCTGACAGGTTCGACTTCAGAGCTGCTGGTTGCCGCTAAAGTCACTGAAGCAACGCATGAAATTGAGCGGCTCATGGGCTTGAAAGTTGATCAGTTTCGGCAAGTGATGGTATTGCCTCAGGGACAGTTCCGTAAATTATTAATGGCGGATTCAAAAGACAGGGAAAGTATTTTTAGCCAGTTGTTTGAAACCGGTATCTACAAGCGGATAGAAGAAGATTTGTCGCGTCAGGCAAAGTCGGTGTGGGTGCGTCGTGAAAAGCTTAAAGATAATCAACAAGGTGTGCTGAAGACGGCAGGATTCGAGCATGTAGAGCAGCTGGATAGCACGGTGCTGGCACTGGTACCAGAAGAGCTACAGGCGCAACAGTACTACCAGGAAAAAGAACAGTTTTTTATCGCGGCAGATAGAGCGCATCGAGATGCCGTTGTGCTACAAAATAATTTTAATAGTCTGGCGGCTTTAGAGCAGCAAAAGCAATCTATTGATTCGCGTAAAGCAGCGATGGATCAACAGCGAGAACGAAAAAAACAGGCAAAACAGGCACTGGTTTTGAGTCCTGTTTATGATGATTTTCAGCGTCGTTCAGAAGAATTAAAGTCACTAGAAAAATCAGTGCTTTTAACCCAAGTAAATCTGGATAAAACACAACTAAAAAAAATAACCGCGACCGAGGAACAAACAAAAAACACTGAGCGGTCTCAACAGCTGGATCAGTTAAAAAATGAAAACTCTCATTTAGAGAGGCTTCAACAATCGGCAGAAAAACTTGAAAAAATAGAAGTCAATACGGCACTGGCAAAAAAGAAGTATCAAGTGCAACAGGCCAAACAAAAACAGTGCGTAAATCAGCAGCAGGCATTATTAGAAAACATGGCGGCAGTGCGGCAAGAAAAACAACAGTTGGGGAAGCATGTAGCCGAGCAGTCAGACCTTAAAGTAGAGATTAATCAAGCACAAAACCAGTTAAAAAGTAGAAAACAATTGGATCAATTGTTGACTGAGGTTAAGAGCCTGGAGAAAAAGTCTCGACAACAACAAGCTGAGATCGAAAAGCAAAAAACACATTGCCAGCAAGCTCAATTAAAAGTGAAGAAAACAGATCTTGCCTGGCATCAGGGGCAGGCCATAGTGCTGGCGCAGGCATTGCAGCAGGATCAGCCTTGTCCTGTGTGTGGCAGTGAAACGCATCCTTTGCCAGCCTCGGGCGCGCATAGAGTGCCCACCAGAACGGAGCGTCAAACGGTGCAGTTAGAGGCTGAACGCGCAGAACAGAGTCTGCAAAAAGTCACTAATACACTCAGCTCACTCAATAATGATTTAAAACATCAGCATTTGCGTCAAAAAGAGCTACAGCAAACGCTGGGTACATTGTCCTCCAAGCGTGTCGATGAATTAGAGGATCAGCTTAGTGAACTGGTTCAGACCGAGCAGCAACAGCAAGCGCAGAAAAGACGCTTGTCTGACCTGGAGGTCTTAGATGTTGGTTACGAGCAATCAGCTCTGGCATTAATTGAAAAACTGGACTCTGCAACGTTAGCGGTGAGTCAATGTGCTGAAGAATTTCATCGTGCTGAAGCATCACGCAATGAACGGTTAAGTGAATTACCGGATGAGTTTCGGGATCCAAATGTGTTAATCCAAACGCTTGAGAATAATACAACGCGAGTGACGGCATTGGAAAAAGAGTTTGCCACTGCAGAAAGTGAATATTTAGAGATAGAAAAACAGTTTCAGAGATTAATTTCTGAGCTCGAAGCTGCTCGGCAACAAGGGATAAATGCTCAAGCTGTACTTAAAAAGACCGAATTCAATTGGACGGCGGCGCTGGAAAAAAGTGATCTTGCATCAAAAGAAGATTTTAAAAATGCGGTTTTAAATGACAACGAATTATTAAAGTTATCCGATGAGATTCAGCAGTTCGATCAAATCATGCAGGAGTCAATCGGGGCGATTAAACAGCAATCGCAGTTACTCAAGAAAAAACAGCCGCCAGATTTAGATAAATCGCAAAGCAGTCTAAATGTTGCTGGCGAGGAAAAACGCCTGGCAGAAAAGGATTGGCAATCCATTTACCAGCAACTGGCCACCTTGCAGGAATATCAGACAGCATTGCAAAAGTTTGCGGTGGAGCAAAAAGAGCTGGAGGAAGAATACCAGGTCATCGGTACGCTCGCGGATGCCGCCAACGGGCGCACCGGTGCGAAAGTCAGTTTGCAACGATTTGTATTGGGCGTGATGCTCGATGAAGTACTGCTGCAAGCTGGAAAGCGTCTCAGGCTAATGAGTAAAAACCGTTATCAGCTTCACCGCGAGAGAGATCGAACGCGTAGCCGAGGTGCATCCGGTCTCGAGCTGGTAGTGGAAGATGCCTATAGCGGTAAAACACGTCCGGTTGGGACGCTATCCGGGGGCGAAAGTTTTTTAGCGTCGTTATCGCTGGCGTTGGGATTGTCTGATGTGGTGCAGGCGCGCTCGGGTGGTATACGTCTGGATACTTTATTTATAGATGAGGGGTTCGGTAGTCTCGATAGTGAATCGCTGGATTTGGCTATTCGGACGCTGATCGATTTAAAAAACGCCGGTCGAATGGTCGGTATTATTTCTCATGTTGCAGAGCTTAAGGAGCA
>CAZNYF010000087.1:0-12009 GCA_964577195.1 uncultured Thiotrichales bacterium
AATGCGGCTAAAAAGGGTATTAAATTAATAGCAAAAAAATACCTTGGTCTTGCGAATTCAGCATTGAACAGGGGTGACCTCTCAAGTGCCTCTGCTTACCATGATCGAGCGAAAGCAGTCGATGCCAGCATCGAAGGCTTAGAAGAATTCGGTGCTGAATACCTGCAAGCAAGACAAAAAATAGCCAGTGATAAAAAAGCACAAAAACAAGCTGGAATCGAGGCACAACGTAGACAAAAAGCATGGCAAGAAAAACTGGTTCAGGAAAAAGCCGCTCTGCAACAAATTGAAGTAGAAAATATTCGTAAACAAAAAGTGCAGCAGCAAGCAAGGTTAGCGGCACAACAACAAGCTCGACAAAACTGTATGTCAGAGTGCGAGCAAAACTCAAGTGCCTGTAATAATATTCCTCAAACAGATCATGATCAGTGTGTAGCAGAAATCAAAACAACTTGTGACAAGGTCCAGGAAGCTTGCCTGGATGACCCTCAAGTTTTTATGCTCTGGGGAGATCACGGCGCAGAATCAGAATGCCTGGGGCAGTGGCATGAATGCCAGGAAGACAATGAATTACAATGCTCGAAGTCTAAAAATGCCGCCACACCAAATTGTGCTACGAGGTACTCCGCCTGTGTACAAACCTGTGAAAATTGAATAAGGACAAGCTGAGTAACTTAGCGCAAAATCTGCGGACATAAAAAAAGGCCGCTATCGAAGCGACCTTATTATACGGCTAGTGAAAAGCAGTGGTTTAACGAATAAACAGCATCTCTGAGTACTTGGGAAGCGGCCATAATTCATCAGCGACCTCTACTTCAAGCGCATCCGCGTGTTCACGAACTTCCAACATCAATGCAAGCAGTTCATTAGCGCAGTATTGCATGTGCTCATCGGTAGAGCCAAAGTCTTCTTTTTCAGCGGCGGTGTTGAGTTTTTCTACCGCTGCTAGCATTGCATTGCTTTCTTCGGCGATTTTTTGAGCGACTGATACCACCATGCCGATTCCCAACTCTGACATGCTGGCATTGGTCACGGCTAGATCACCGAGATAACGCACAGCGGCGGGATAGATGATGGTTTTGGCGATATCGGCAACCAGTTTCGCTTCGAGTTCGATGGAAAGAATGTATTGCTCTGCGTAGACTTCGTAGCGACTTTCGAGCTCAACCGGTGAGAGAACGCCTGTAGATTCAAACAGCGCTTTGACTGAATCTTCACGCAATGCCGGTAGTGCATCAGCCGTGGTTGGGATGTTCTTTAAACCACGAACTTCAACGGCTTCTTTATGCCATTCTGCTGAGTAACCGTCGCCCCCAAAAACTGCATTGCCGTGCTCATTCATCAGTTCTTTGAGAACGGTAATGACGGCAGCGGTCTGGTCTGCACCGCCATCCAGTTCTGCTTCGAGCTTGTCGCTAATCCAGTTGAGTGAATCAGCCAGCATGGTGTTCATGGCAATCAATGGGCCTGCGACAGATTGTGCCGAACCCACTGCGCGGAATTCAAAGCGGTTGCCGGTAAAGGCAAATGGCGAAGTTCGGTTACGATCACCAGGATCGCGTTCGAAGTTGAGAATCTGCGAAAGACCAAGATCCATTTCGCCGCCAGATTTGCTGCCAGTCAGCTTGCCTGCCTTGATATCGTCAAAGACTTTTTCCAGTTGATCACCGAGGTAGACAGAAAGAATCGCTGGAGGCGCTTCGTTCGCACCAAGGCGATGATCATTACCGGCAGACGCAATAACAGAACGCAGCAATGGACCGTGCAGATGTACGCCACGAATCACAGCGCCACAGAACAGTAGAAAGTTGAGATTGTCATGCGGGGTGCTGCCGGGATCGAGTAAGTTGCCTTGTGTCGAGTTACCAACAGACCAGTTGACGTGTTTGCCAGAACCGTTAATACCTGCAAAGGGCTTCTCGTGCATCAAGCAGACCATGCCGTGTTTTTGGGCAGTGGTTTTGAGAATGGTCATCAACAATTGCTGGTGATCCGCCGCAACATTAGCCGCTTCATAATAAGGTGCAATTTCAAATTGTGCTGGCGCCACTTCATTGTGGTGGGTTTTGGCGGGAATGCCGAGTCTGTAGAGCTGGTCTTCAACATCCTGCATATAGACCTGAACACGCGCCTGAATAGCACCAAAATAGTGATCATCAAACTGCTGACCCTTGGCAGATGGTGCACCAAACAAGGTACGACCAGCCAGCAGTAGGTCAGGGCGAGCATTGGCAAAATTGCTATCAATCAGGAAATATTCTTGCTCTGCACCACAGCTTGAATTTAACGGTGTAATTTCTTCTTCGCCCATCAAGCTCAGCACCCTTGTGCCAGCCTTGTTCATGGCAGCATTGGAACGCAGTAGAGGGATTTTCTTATCCAGCGCATCACCAGTCCATGACATGAACACGCTGGGAATCATCAGTGTGGAACCATTGTCTGTTTGCATAATGTAAACAGGGCTGGTGGGATCCCAGGCGGTATAACCACGCGCCGCGTTAGTGACACGAATGCTGCCGTTTGGGAACGATGAACCGTCCGGCTCACCCTTAATTAACAGGCTGCCGGTGAATTCGGTAATGGCATTACCTTCAGAATTAGTAATGATAAAGCTATCGTGCTTTTCAGCTGAGACGTTCGTCATCGGATAGAAAATATGCGAGAAGAATTTAGCATTCTTGGATTGCGCCCAGTCTTTCATCGCGGCAGCAACAACATCGGCTACGGCAGGGCTAAGAGGTGCGCCAGTCTGAACAGTTTTCTTAACCGCTTTGAAGGCATTCTTGGAAAGGGCTTCTTCCATCTTGGCCAGATTAAAAACATCGCTGGCCCAGATCTTTTCCAGTGATTTAGGCGTTTTGACAGGCGTTGGCTCACGATTGGTGATTTCGTTAATTGCTTGAAGGCGAGATTGATTTCCGCTCATTTTCCACTTTCCTCTGATTATTTAGGGGTTGGATGTTGTCTGCTAATGTTGCTGCTAAAGGGTGACGCTAAAAATAAAGTGCTCAATGATAGCTGATTCTGTACTTTGAGTCGTTGCAATCAGTGATGTTTGTGTTATCAGTTAAATAGGGTTACTTTCTAGTCAATAGAAGAAAGATATAAGCAAGAAACATACCATCTCTCAAAATCTTTGAGTGTTTGTTGTCAAATCTAGGTTGGTCATCACAATCCTATTGCCTAGCTGGGGAGCTAGTCCTAATTTTCGGGTTAAAATTGATCAGCAATGGTGCAACTGCACCAAGTTGGGTAGGAGGCTGTTTTTTTTAGGTGCCCTATAGTCAGACTCATAGAAGAAAATTCCGCTAAACTGTGGTACTTGGTATTTACTCCCAGTAAATTATTAATATGAATTTAACTGAAACCCGTGGGAATGATGGTCAGTCACCCGCGAGCGTGACTTTTTCCCAGGCGATTTTACAGCCGATGTCCTCTTTTGGAGGCTTGTATGCGCCTGATAGCCTGCCGAATTTAGGTGAGGGTTTTCTGCAAGCGCATCTTGATACGGACTACAAAGCCTTGGCGCGGGATGTATTGGCCGCTTTTAAGATTGATATTGATCAGTCAGTGATCGAGCAAGCACTGGATTTGTATGATGGCTTTGATAATCCGCAGCAGCCGGTGCCGGTCGTGAAAGTGAAAGATGATCTATACGTCAGCGAGTTATATCATGGCCCCACGCGTGCTTTTAAAGACATGGCGTTACAGCCATTTGGAGTAGTACTGGCATCTCTTGCTCAAGCCAGAGATGAGCGATATCTGATTCTTGCTGCCACCTCTGGTGACACTGGTCCAGCGGCATTGGAGACGTTCAAAAACCGCGATAACGTTCGTGTTGTTTGCCTTTATCCCGATGGCGGAACTTCCGATGTGCAGCGGCTGCAAATGGTCACAGAAGATGCACCCAACTTAAAAGTGATCGGTATTCATGGCGATTTTGATGATGCGCAAAATGCACTCAAGGCTTTGCTGTCTTCTGCAACTTTTAACACCAGCCTCAAAGAGAAACAAATTTCTCTGTCAGCAGCGAATTCGGTCAATTTCGGGCGGATCATTTTCCAAACCATTTATCATATTCACAGCTATCTTGAGCTGGTTAGACAGCAAGCGATTACGCTTGGAGAGAAGGTCTATCTGGATGTTCCCAGCGGTAATTTTGGTAATGCATTAGGCGGTTACTACGCGATGAAAATGGGCTTGCCAGTAGAGAAAATCTTAATCGCCTCGAACAATAACAATGTTCTCACCAAACTGATTAACAACGGCAGTTACGACTTGCGTAATCTAGCCGTGACTGCGACGACTTCTCCAGCAATGGATATTCTTAAATCTTCCAACATCGAGCGAATACTTTTTGATTTGTTTGGCACCGAACGTACTAAAGAATTGATGCAGGAACTCGATGATCATAAGCATTATCAGCTTAGTGACGATGAACTGGCATCGCTACAGGCCATTTTTTCAGCGGACTATTGCACTGATGAAGAAGCTTCTAACTACATTAAAGATACGTTTTACGATGAGTCTGTTGCAGCGGGTTATCTGATGGACCCCCACACCGCAACTTGTTTTAAGGCCTATGAGAAATGTCGAGATCTTCCGCTTAAAACCATCGTTTATTCGACAGCGGAATGGACCAAATTTTCGCCCACCATTGCGAATGCACTAACCGGTGAAATTGATGCTAGTGATATTGCTGCGCTAAAATCCATTGCAGAAACGGCGGATATATCTATTCCCAAACAGATTAGCGAGGTTTTTGAGCGGCAGGTCGTTCAGGACAGCGTGATTGATAAAGAGAATATCGAGCAGGAAATTTTAAAATTCCTGTAACTACCGAAATCCATACTGGTACCTTAATTTGCCAGCGATTGGGTTCCATCTCAATGAGTCAATGTAGACCCCTAATCCTCTGCGCTGGTATCCTTCGCCTTTCTCCATAAACGACCACATCGATGCAAGAGCAATACAACCCAAAGAAAGTCGAGAGCACCGCCCAGAGTTGGTGGAACGAGCAACAGTCTTTCAAGGCTATTGAGGAGTCCGATAAGGAAAAATTTTACTGCTTGTCGATGTTCCCGTATCCCTCAGGCAAGCTGCACATGGGGCATGTCCGAAACTACACCATCGGTGATGTGATTTCTCGCTACCAGCGGATGCTCGGCAAAAATGTACTGCAACCCATGGGTTGGGATGCGTTTGGCTTACCTGCTGAAAACGCCGCGATGAAAAATAATGTCCCGCCTGCCGCATGGACTTACGACAACATCGACTATATGCGCAAGCAGCTCAAATCTTTGGGACTTGCCATTGATTGGGAGCGAGAACTCGCTACTTGTCAGCCGCAGTACTACCGCTGGAATCAATGGTTGTTCTTGCGCATGCTCGAAAAAGGCATTGCCTATCAAAAGACCGGGACTGTCAATTGGGATCCCGTCGATCAAACCGTACTCGCCAATGAGCAAGTGATCGAGGGACGCGGCTGGCGAACGGGTGCGTTGATTGAAAAGCGCGAAATCCCTATGTACTACCTCGCGATTACCGACTATGCCGATGAGCTGCTCGCCGATCTTGACCAGCTCGATGACTGGCCGGAGCGCGTCCGTACGATGCAGGCGAACTGGATTGGAAAATCCTACGGTGTGCGTTTTGCCTTTCCTTATGAGCTGGATGGCAAAGCTGACAACCTTTGGGTTTTCACCACCCGTGCTGACACCATTATGGGCGTTACTTTTTGCGCTGTTTCAGCAGAGCATCCATTGGCTGAACATGCCGCCAAAGATAATCCTGAGCTAGCTAATTTCATGGATGAGTGCAAGCAGGGCGGTGTCGCCGAAGCGGATATCGCAACGATGGAAAAGAAGGGCATGGCAACGGGTATTGCAGTTACCCACCCGCTGACCGGTGAGTCGGTTCCTGTGTGGGTTGGCAACTATGTGCTGGCAAGCTACGGCGAAGGTGCGGTGATGGCTGTTCCTGCACACGACGAGCGTGACTTTCATTTTGCCAAACAATACGGCCTGGAAATTAAACAGGTGATCATGGCAGAAGATAAAACCTTCAGCGATGCCGAATGGCAAGACTGGTATGGCGATAAGCAAATTGGCCGCTGCATAAATTCCGCAGCTTATGATGGGCTCGATTACCAACAAGCGATTGATGCTATCGCTACTGATCTGAAAACCAAAGACTTGGGCGATAAACAAGTCCAATGGCGTTTGCGTGACTGGGGTGTCTCCCGGCAGCGCTACTGGGGCTGCCCGATTCCAATTGTTCATTGCGATAGCTGCGGCGACGTCCCTGTGCCCGATGAAGACCTGCCCGTTGAGCTACCCGAGGATTGTGTGCCTGATGGCTCGGGCAATCCGCTCAACAAGCTCGATGCTTTCATTAACTGCGAATGCCCCAAATGCGGCAAACCTGCAAAGCGTGAAACCGATACGCTGGATACCTTTGTAGATTCCAGCTGGTACTACTCTCGTTACTGTGCCGCCGATAATGAGAATGCAATGGTCGATGAGCGTAGTAACTACTGGATGCCCGTCGATCAATACATCGGTGGTATCGAGCACGCTATTTTGCACCTGCTATATTCGCGCTTCTGGAGCAAAGTGATGCGTGATTTAGGCCTGGTCAGCTATGACGAACCTTTCAAAAAACTGCTTACGCAAGGCATGGTGCTCAACCATATTTTTTCACGTCGTACCGATAAAGGTGGCATTGAATATTACGCTCCGGATGAAATTCGTCCCGAGCTTGATGAGGCTGGACAGATTATCGCTGCAACCTTGCTGGAAGATAATCAGCCGGTTGACTACGGCGGTATCGGCACGATGTCCAAATCCAAACGCAATGGTGTCGATCCGCAGCCATTAATCGAAGAATACGGGGCGGATACTGCACGTTTATTCATGATGTTTGCCGCACCGCCAGAGCAAACGCTGGAATGGTCAGAAACCGGTGTCGAAGGCGCATCCCGCTTTTTGAAAAAGCTCTGGCGACAGACCTACGAGCACGTGCAAACAGGGGCAACGCCATCGCTGGCAGTTGATCAGCTAGATAAAAACCAAAAAGCACTACGCACCAAACTGCATCAAACCATTGAGAAAGTGACTGACGATATCGGTCGCCGTTTCACCTTTAATACCGCTGTTGCTGCCTGCATGGAATTGCTTAACGATCTTGGCAAAGCCGAAGATAAAAGCGATCAGGGCAGGGCGGTGGCACAAGAAAGTCTAGAAGCCGTAGTACTGATGCTCTCACCCATCGTTCCGCATATTACCCATGTATTGTGGAATCTGTTGGGTCACGAGACCGTTGCAATCGATAATGCCTGGCCGCAGGTCGATTCGGCTGCATTGGTTCAGGACACCGTTGAACTGGTTGTGCAGGTTAACGGTAAGCTACGTGGAAAAATCGAAGTCGCCAATGATCTGCCTAAAGACGAGATCGAAAAAGTCGCCCTGACCGATGCGAACGTACAACGATTTGTTGCCGATAAAACGGTTCGAAAAATCATTGTCGTTCCCGGCAGGCTTGTGAATATAGTGGTGGGATAAGATGCTGGAGAAGCCCATGCGCCGTCGGATACAGACTCTGTTATTGCTTCTGCCATTGCTGTTGCAATTGTCTGGCTGCGGTTTTCAGCTGCGTGGTATCTCGGGCAATCAGCTTGGCCAAAGCATTCCGGCACTTTTCATTGCCGGACTCGATACCGAAACCGGCTTCGGCCGCGAGTTATCCCGGGTGCTTAGTGCGAATGGTGTGAAAATTCACAGCAAAGCTTCAAACGTAGTTCCTACATTAAAGTTGACAGCACTAGATCTTAGCCGCCAGGTTTTGAGCGTAGATCGGGAAATTCGGGCGCGTGAATATGTGCTCATCAGTACCGTCAGTTACACCTTGCGTAGCAGCGCATCAAAAACGCCCCAAATAAAACCCATTAAAGTCAGCGCCCGCCGGGAGCTGGTAGTCGATCCCAATCGTATTCTCAGTAGCGGTCAGGAAGAAACCCGGCTGCGTAAAGAGATGGAAGAAGAGCTTGCTCAATTACTGCTATTACGGCTTAGACTTTAGGGTCACTCTAAAAATAGAAGCGAGATCCCTTTAAATTGAGGGAAATCAGGCATGAGGCTAAGGTCCTTTGTTTATCCTGTTTTAAGCTACAAGCAAGCACGATAGAATATGCCGATGACTGATACTGCTCTCCCCATTGACTCATTGATTAACGGCCAACCAGGTGATTGCATTAATTTGCAGGATCGGGGATTGCAATACGGCGATGGATTATTTGAGACCATTCGTATTGACCATGGGCAGCCGCAATACTGGTCGGCACATCTGCGGCGGTTACAATTGGGCTGTGAGAAACTGGATCTGATGTTTCCGGGTGAGGACGTTTTGCAAGCGGATGCGGCATTGTTAGTGAGTACTGAAAATTCGGGAACATTGAAAATTATCGTCACCCGTGGGATCGATCAGCGAGGCTATCGAGCTGTTGCCAACCAGCCAAACAGGATGGTTAGTTTTTATCCGCAGCAGCAATCTCTTGGTCAAGTGAAAACCATTCATCTGCGCCTGTGCCAGCACCGTTTGGGCATTAACCCAGCGTTGGCTGGCATCAAGCATTTAAACCGTCTTGAGCAGGTTTTAGCCCGTGCTGAGTGGCAGGACGAGTATGACGAAGGCATTATGCTGGATCTTAAAGGACGAGTTATCGAAGGTACGATGAGCAATCTGTTCCTGGTCAATAATGGTGTGTTAATCACCCCAGAGCTGACCCGCTGCGGTGTAGCCGGTATCATGCGAGACCAGATTATTGAAAAGGCGAAGGCACTGAATATCACTCTCAAAATACGAGACATACAACCCGCAGAACTGGGTCAGGCAGATGAAATATTCATGAGTAATTCCATTATCGGTATTTGGCCAGTCGGTACATTTGAGGGTCACAGCATGGCAATAGGTTCTGTCACTGAGTCGCTAATGGAGTCGTTGGGTTTGCCATGGTAGCTCGTCTCCTCGCGACATTTGGGATGGTGGTTATCCTTGCGCTATTGGCACTTGGTGGCTCCCTGTACTATTCCTGGCAGGAGATGCAAAAGCCACTGTCGCTGCCAGATGCTGGTATCACGTACCAGCTCAAGTCGGGGACATCACTGCGAATGTTGTCGCAAGATCTGGCGGTAAAGGGGATAGTCGCCGATCCACGTTATGTCGAAATTTGGGCGCGTTGGATAGAACCGGGTGATGCCATTCAGGCGGGTGAATATTTACTTGAGCCTGAGCTAAGCATTTCTCAAGTTCTGGCACTTTTCCGCGATGGTCAGGCGTTGCAGCATAAATTTACAGTCGTTGAAGGCAGTAAGTTCTCCGATTTTGTTACACAGCTAAAATCACTCGCTGAAGAAGGCTTGATCAAGACAACGATCCAACCCGGTGAGCATGCGAAGGTGTTTCAAAAACTGACAGGTGAAAGCCATGTAGAAGGCTGGATTTTTCCTGATACGTATTATTTTTCACGCGATGACACCGATGTGCAGTTACTAAAACGAGCGTATCAAAGCATGAAGAAAACACTCGAAACTGCCTGGGCTGCCCGCGCGCCGGGCTCACCCCTGAAAAACTCTTATGAAGCGCTCATACTCGCCTCGATTGTGGAGAAAGAAACGGGTGCAGCAGAAGAGCGTCCTACTATAGCTGGCGTTTTTGTACGCCGGCTGAATCAGGATATGAAGCTACAAACCGATCCCACTGTGGTTTACGGTATGGGGGATAAATACAAAGGCAATATTCGTAAATCTGATTTGCGCCGCGACACCCCCTACAACACCTATACCCGCAAAGGACTCCCACCGACACCCATTGCACTGCCCGGCGCGGCAGCGATTCAGGCAGTGACACATCCTGAAGATAGCGGCGCATTGTTTTTTGTTGCCAAAGGTGGTGGTCGGCATCATTTCTCAAAAACCTATAAAGAGCACCGCGCTGCGGTGATCAAGTATTTGCTGGGTGGAAAAGCCAAACGCTACAAGGGGGATAGTTGATGTCTCGCGGAAAATTCATCACTTTTGAAGGTGGGGAAGGTGTCGGCAAGACTACCCAAATTAAATTGCTGGTGGCGTCTCTTAAGCAGCAGGGGCTGACCGTTACGCAAACTCGTGAGCCAGGTGGCACTCAAACAGGTGAAGCGATTCGCGAAATATTGTTAGATAAAAAGCTCCCCGCCATGCATTCAGATACTGAATTGTTACTGATGTTTGCGGCCCGCGCTGAACACGTTCAAGCGGTGATTGAGCCGGCACTGGCAGCTGGCAAGTGGGTTGTTTCTGATCGCTTTGCAGATGCTAGTCATGTCTATCAAGGTGCTGGTCGTGGCGTTGATTTGGCTCGGTTAGAACGTCTGCATCGCTGGACTTTGGATGATTTTGAGCCAGATCTGACTTTGTTGCTGGATATGCCGGTTGATGGTGGCATGGCGCGCGTGCATCAACGTGGTGAAACCGACCGGTTTGAAGAAGAAAATCTGATGTTTTTTCAACGCATCCGCGATGCTTATCTTAGTCGTGCGCAGCAGTATGCAGCACGATTTGAAGTGATTGATGCGAGTGCTGATATTGAATTAGTCGCTAACCAGATCAATAACAGGATTTGCTCATGGCTACCGAGCTGATTGATTCTAGCCCTTATCCCTGGCAACAGACGCAATGGGCACGGCTGTCCAATCAGCGCAGCCAGGACAGTTTGCCGCACGCCTTGCTATTGGTCGGGCAGGCCGGGCTGGGACTGGATTATTTTGCTACCTTGCTGGCGCGCTCGTTACTGTGTAGCGACAGCAATGACAGTTTAGAGCCATGTGGGGAATGCCCGAGCTGCCGCCAGGTTCGCCAACAGGTTCATCCGGATTACCAATATATTTCTCTGCTCGAAGATAAAAAGAGCATTCTTGTCGATCAAATTCGGGAATTGAATAAATTCTTTGCGCTCACCAGCGGTGAAAACAGCCGCAAGGTCGTGGTGATCTCACCGGCTGATCAGATGAATATCAATGCCTCTAACAGCTTGTTGAAAACGCTGGAAGAGCCCGCTGGTAATGCCGTTTTAATATTAGTTGGTCATCACCTGCATCGTTTGCCGGCAACGGTGAAAAGTCGCTGCCAGATGATCAAGTTTTCAATGCCGGAACAGGCGCAATCGCTACAGTGGCTCGCCGCGCGGGGGCATGATCGCAGCGAACAATTGTTGCAATTGGCACAAGGTGCGCCGTGTCTTGCAGAGGTCATGGATAATACTGATCTTTACGCTAACTATGTGAGTGTTATCGAAGGTGCACTGGCATCGCAGCGCGGCAACAAAACCATTCACCAGTTACGTGTAGAATGGAAATCTTGTGATATTCATCTACTGGTTGAATGGTCGCTTTCACTGCTACGCGATTGCATCCGGGTTGCCAATCGTCTGCCAGATGATAGTTTTGAGAACCCTTTATATCTGAATCACTTGCGCGAAATGTCTAACCAGCTACACTTGCTACAACTATTTCGCGTTTACGACCATTTGGTTCAAATGAATGATTCACTGGATCATTCGCTGAATGCGGATTTGCTGCTCGACGATGTATTGCTCGCCTGGCTATCATTGAAAGGATGAATGTAATGTCTACCGGACACTCGATACTCTCACTCTCGATCAAGGAAAAAGCCTCTTTGTATGCGGCGTATATGCCCTTTGTGAAAAACGGTGGGTTGTTTATTCCGACGACGCGAAATTATAGCCTCGGCGAAGAAGTCTTCATGCTGTTGAATCTGATGGATGAGCCAGAACGAATTCCGATTGCTGGTAAAGTGATCTGGATTACGCCGCGAGGAGCATCCTCAAGCCGAACACCGGGAATAGGGGTTCAGTTTAACGACTTGGACGAAGGTTCAACACGTAATAAAATGGAAACGCTACTGGGGCCGGCCTTGCAGGCAGATCGACCTACTCATACGATGTAATTGAATCTAG
>CAZNYF010000088.1:0-6912 GCA_964577195.1 uncultured Thiotrichales bacterium
TTCACAGCGACGCCTTGATCTGAACGCCTTGGTTTACGCTGATACGTCATTATCAGCTTGAAGGAACACTATCTGTATGCACGCAATTAATCTGAGAACTGTTTTAGTGACGATTACCGTCGTCTTCAGCCTTACGGCGTGTCATCAAGAACAAAACCAGGAAGTCTCGCCCCAGCCCCAGCCGAGTAAATTTCCGCAACGGCAATCGGCAGCAGAGCATCCCCCAATGGTGGAAGGTACTATCGACGCTCTGCCTGAGCTGGTGATTGAGGCGAGAGCCGAAAAGATTAAAAAAATGCAGACGTTTGAGCAACCAGCCGAGGCAAGCAACACAACTCCCGGTAAACGCGAGCAGCTATCGAAAGTGACAAAAAATAACCTCGCCTTGGCGGAGAAAATAAAGGCACTGGAAGAAAGACTAAAGCAAAAAGAAGCAGTCTCTCAGCAAATTACCAAAAAAATCAAAAGTGTCAAAAACCAGCTAAATCAATAGATTGCCTGTTCTGATTTCATTATGAAAAATAATTGTCTGAACTGTTGCCAGTTGCGTAATGTCAATTGGGTTGTAGAAGACTTAATTTGGCCAACAAAGCAGATACCTTTTGTCGATGGTCAATAACAACAACAATAACAACAAATTAGATCAACAGCCTATGAATGCACTGAGTGTGATTTGTGGATTCCCCGTTTTAAATGGTGATTCAGAAGAAATTATTAGCGATATTCGATATCGCGCTGCAAACCGCTTGGGTGGTTGGGTGGTAACACTCAATCTTGAAATGCTATCTAAAGTTAATCGTGATCAGAGTTATCGGCAATTGCTTGATGAGGCGGACATGTATATCGCTGACGGAATGCCGGTTGTCTGGGCCTCCTCTTATGGAAAGCATCGTGGCGCAATGCCCATCAAAGAGCGCACCACAGGTGTCGATATTGTTGATCAATTGCTCCAGCTCAAGGACATTCCCCGGTTTGCCATTATCGGCGGCGAACAGCCGCAGAAAACGCTCGATCTGTATCCCGGAGCCAATCAAGCTTGCCGGTTTCTTTTTGATGGTGTTATAGATCTCAGCCCCAATCAGGTCGTGCATTTTGCAGATCAAATTATTCAACAAAAAATAGAAGTGGTTTTCGTTGCGTTGGGTGTGCCAAAGCAGGACTTGATGGCGAAGGCACTCCGAAAACTCGCGCCAGATGCGGTATATATTGGTGTGGGTGGCTCTTTTCAGATGCTTTCTGCAGAAGGGAAACGTGCGCCACAGTGGATGCGAACCAGCGGGCTTGAATGGTTCTATCGCCTGGTCAGTGAGCCGGGTAGGTTATGGAAACGCTATTTGGGTCACTATCCACCCGGTGCTTTGTATTTGCTTAAAGATACTTTTCTGCAGCGAGCTGACGACGCAGCAGAAAAAACACCAGTAAAATAGCGGGTATCCCAACGGTGGCTGCATAGATAAAAAAGAACGAATAGCCCTGCGCATCGACAATCACCCCGGAGAACCCCCCAAGCAACTTCGCAGGTAAGGTCATTAGAGAGCTGAATAGTGCGTATTGCGTAGCGGTATAAGCTTTGTTGGTGAGGCCGGAAAGGTAAGCAATAAACGCAGAGGTAGCGAGCCCTCCGCTGAGGTTATCTGCCGAAATCACCGTTGCCAGTAGCGCCAGACTTGGCTCATTAACGGCGAGTAATGCGAATAGACAGTTGGTTACCGCGACGAGAATAGAACCCGCCAGCAAGGGCTTCATCACGCCATAACGCGTCACCAATATTCCGCCGAGCGCCGCTCCGAAAATAGTCATGAAAAAGCCGAACACTTTGGTGACATCAGCGATCTCTTTTTTGCTGAAACCAAGATCAAGGTAGAACGGATTAGCCATGACACCCATCGTAATGTCGCTGATCTTGTAAATTGCGATCAGCAATAGAATCCATACTGCCAATTTTCCATTGCGGGTGAAGAATTCTACAAAGGGCGTAACAAGAGCGTTGGCAAACCAGCTGGTAATTCGACTAAAAAGGTTGCCAGACTGTGCGCCGAGGCTAGCAGCTTGAGCGATTTTCTTTTCCAGTGCCTCGGTGGCTTTGGTGAGTGTGTGGTCTGGCTCACGGATTACCAGGGTGGTGATCACGCCCACGCTCATTAGTGCCGCCATACCTAAATAAGCCATCTTCCAGGAGCTGAATTCGGCGATGTAAAACGCTCCGGCACCCGCAGCCAGTAATGCTAATCGGTAGCCAAATACATAGGTCGCGGCCATCGCTCCCTGATATTCCTCATCCATCGCTTCGATTCGATAGGCATCGATGACGATGTCCTGAGTGGCGGAAGAAAACGCTACCAGTACCGCCAGGATAGCGATCATGGTTGTCTCGGTTTGAGGGTTTGTCATTGCCATTGCAGCGAGTCCTGCGGCAATGCCAAATTGTGCCACTAGCATCCAGGAACGACGTTTACCCAACCAGGGTGTGAGCAGCGGTAGTGGCAATCTGTCGATTACCGGCGCCCAGAAAACCTTGATGGAATAGGTGATTCCCACCCAGCTAAAAAAGCCAATCACACTGCGACTGATGCCTTCATCGTGCAGCCATGCCGAGAGTGTTGAGAACACCAGTAAAAACGGTAAACCTGCGGCAAATCCGAGAAAAATCATGCCGAAAACGCGCGGGCGGGTGTACACTAGCAGCGCGCTTTTCCAGTCATGTAAAGTGTCAGGTTTTGTACTCAACTTTAGCTCCGTGAATTTTTAGCAATCATCTTCCACCGCAGAGATCTTTCTGTTCTACGTGTGTTGCGAAAAGTAGGGTTTGCATGATACAGACAAACCAAAGATTGAACTCAATAGAGAATAATGCCTCTTACTTACAGGTACCACTGATTGAGCAATTGCTTGAGAGGTTTTGCCACGAATATATCGAGAATTAGCGGTGCTATTGTCCACTAGTGCTCCAACAACATAATGTTGTTGGACCACTAGAACAGCGCCAGGGTTATGACTATCAGCGTAATAAAAAAAATACTAAAACACTTAGCGATGGAACACGGAAAGGCCATAAATTTGTACGTAAAAATTTGTCGCCCCAGAAATGATGAATACGCTGCACTATTAAAAAAGCGAGAAACATTGTTTTCAATGGGCGACGATTGCCTGATAAATTCTAATTTAGTTACTACCAATCCAAAATTTGTGCGTTTAGGTAATAACGTTTGTTTGTCGAGTTGTACTCTGCTCGGACATGATGGCTGTGTTGCTGTTTTGAACAAGGCATATAACGTAAAACTCGATTCAGTCGGGAAAGTTGACATTAAAGACAATGTTTTTATTGGTATGGGCGTTATCGTTATGCCGGGTATTACCATCGGTCCTAATGCAATCGTTGCAGCCGGGGCTGTAGTGACTAAAGATGTCACCGAAGGCAGCATTGTGGGAGGTGTCCCCGCACGCTCAATCGGCCGCGTTGATGATCTGGTAGAAAAATTAAAAATACAAACAAGCGAACTGCCCTGGGCTGACCTAATCTCGCAGCGTAACGGTGACTATGATCCTGACATAGAGCCTGAGTTAGAACGGCTTAGGGTCAAACATTTTTTCGGTCAGTAATCACGACGTTACCTTAGAATTCCAGATCATAGTCCATTGTTAGCGGTGCATGGTCAGAGAACCGTTCGTCGCGATACACAGAAACTGATTTCACGGTGCCTTTAAGCTTGGGTGACATGATCTGATAATCAATCCGCCAGCCGGTATTATTTGCCCACGCCTGACCACGATTCGACCACCATGTGTATTGCTCTTCAAGTTGATTTACTTCGCGAAAGCCATCGATATAGCCTAGCTCATCAAACAAGGTGTCCAGCCAGGCACGTTCATGCGGCAGAAATCCGGAGTTCTTTTGGTTGGGTCGCCAGTTCTTCAAGTCGATCTGTTTATGCGCAATATTCCAGTCCCCGCAAATGATGTAGTCGCGATGCTTGCGTTTGAGTGACTTCAAGTGATTCATAAAGAAAGTCATAAACCGCTCTTTGGATTCTTGACGATGATCGCCTGAGGAGCCGGAGGGTGCGTACAGAGAAATTACAGCCAGCTTTCCAAACCAGGCCTCTACGTAACGTCCCTCATCATCAAATTCAGCACAGCCCATTTTGGTAATAATTTTATCGGGGGTTTTTCGAGCATACAGTGCAACGCCGCTATAGCCTTTTTTAATCGCATCGACATAAGTGCAGTTGTAACCTGCAGGATGAAAAACTTCATCTTCTAGCTGATGTACTTGTGCTTTGGTTTCCTGAATACAAATGACATCGGCTTTTTGTTTGGCGAGCCAAAGAAAGACATTTTTTCTTGCAGCGGCACGGATGCCGTTGGCATTTAGGGTAATTATTCGCATAGAAGAAGGCTGTTGCTCGAAATGATTTCAGCTTATTCTCACCTGCGTTGAGGAAATGGTCAAAATATACTTGGCTTGCCGGATAAAACCTCTCTAAGTGTGACGCTGTTCACATAATTATGGAGGCAATACGTTTAATTGATAGTGCCATCAGTTGAGCTCCAAAGACAAATATGAAATTTATAATAATCAATTAGATAAAAATAGTTTCTAGTATTTACTTAAGGCGTTACTTGTATCCTTACAGGGTAAATGTTTGTTCGCAATTCGCTATCTAACTGAAATAGCGATATTTAATAAGCTCCCGGATTCTCCTTAAAATTCGCAAAATCTTCTCCCATATTTCTCAATTGTGGATAAGCAGCTAGACTGGATGTCTAGTGTCATACGATTACGCGATGACACTCCGTAGTATTCAAGGATGAACTATGTCTGATCTGCACCTGAAAAATCTCATAACTACCGGATTCGCTTCTTTTTTTCTGCTGTTGGCAGTTCAAGCAAGCATGTTATTTTTCAGTGAACTACAGCTGACTAACGGGGTTTTGCTGGCGACTACTTTTGTCATCCTGCTGATTGGCGGGTTCATCGCTTTTTATGTCACTCGTCAAATTCAACAAAAAGAAACGGCCTGTCATGTTGAGACCGCGAAGGCGCGTAACGCGATAGAAAAATTGCGCTGGCAAGCGACGCATGATTCTTTAACGAGGCTGGTAAATCGGCGGGAATTTCGCCGTCGTGTTATTACGGCCTGTCGACAAGCGGAAAAATCCGGTGCGCATCATGTTATTGCGCAAATCAATTTGGACAGGTTTAAGACGATTAATGATCATTGCGGACATCGCGCTGGCGATACGCTGTTAAGCCAGCTACCCGGCTTACTAAAAGAAGCACTGACTGAAAAAGATACCCTCGCCAGGATCTCTGGTGACGAATTTGCCTTGTTACTCCCCGATACTGACATGATGCGCGGCAAGGTCGTGGCGGAACAGTTGCGCAAAATTGTCAGTAATTTTCGATTTTCCTGGGATAACCGAGATTTTGAAGTGGGTGCGAGTATTGGTGTGGTTCCGATCAACCAAAAATATTGTCACTTACAGGAAGTATTGACAGCGGCTGATACCGCTTGCTTTGAGGCGAAAACCTCTGGTCGAAATCGTGTCTGCGTGCTTGAGTCTTGTGACCAGCTACTGGCAGAGCGCCAGGGTAATGTGCGGTGTGCTCAGGAATTGCCACGTGCTATTCGCAGTAACCGCATGGAGCTTTATGCACAGGAGATTTGTCCTCTTTGGGCCAATGAACCAGGTCACTATTATGAGCTGCTGGTACGCTTGAACCTGGAAAATGGCAAGCAAATGAGCCCAAAACAATTCATTCCAGTGGCCGAGCAATATGGTTTGGCAGTTGATCTGGATCGCTGGGTGATCTATCAGGCGCTGACTTGGTTGGGTGAGCAAAATCAGGCTGCTGCGCTCTGTTCGCTGGGTGATGAAAGTGATTGTTACTGTAAATTATCAATCAATCTTTCAGGCCAGTCGATATCAGATACAAGCTTTTTGAGCGAAGTTTTGAGTATGCTCAATGAAGCAAACGTGAATCCCAGTCAGTTGGTTTTTGAGATTACTGAAACAGCGGCGGTGACAAACCTTTCGGCAGCGCAGCACTTTATCAAAATGCTACACCAGCAAGGGTGCAAGTTTGCTTTGGATGATTTCGGCAGTGGCATGTCATCGTTTGGTTATTTGCAAAAGCTGGATATTGATTACGTTAAAATTGATGGCAGTCTGGTCAGTAAGATTGCGGAAGGTGGGTCTGAAAATGCAATGATTAATGCGATTGTTCACGTTGCCCAGAGTGTGGGGGCGAAGACCATCGCCGAGTATGTTGAAGATAAACTGACGCAAAGCCTGCTCGAATCGGCTGGTGTGGACTATGTGCAGGGGTATTTGATTCATAAGCCAGTGCCACTACAGAGCATCGGCTCTGTATTGACAGCAGATAGCAGGCAGATGACATTGGCTGTGTAAAGGCACTTCTTGTAATACAAGCACCACTGATAAAACCCTGAACAGCTGCCTAACGAAATTTAAACTGAGTTGTCATCAGGTCGCAACAGACAAGCTTCGTGGTAGAGTCGTTTGCCCAATGACTTTAAAAAATAAAGACCATGACCGACTGTATATTTTGTAAAATTGCTGCTGGCGAGATACCTGCTGATATCGTTTATCAAAATGATGATGTTGTTGTATTTAAAGACCTGAGCCCACAAGCGCCGGTTCATCTTCTGGCAATTCCTCGTGTACATATTTCTACGATTAATGATTTAAAAGAATCTGATGCCAGCACCATGGGACGATTGTTTCTGGCAGCCAAAGAGGCCGCATCTGATGCAGGGCTCACAGACGCAGGCTATCGGACCGTAATGAATTGTGGGGAAGCGGCAGGGCAAAGCGTCTTTCACGTACATTTACATATCTTGGGCGGGCGCACACTCACCTGGCCTCCTGGATGAAACAGGAAACGTT
>CAZNYF010000088.1:7012-11988 GCA_964577195.1 uncultured Thiotrichales bacterium
CTTGTTTGTTACGTGTGGAAAAAGGTGTGGAAGTTGTTGAGTCGGGGTTTGTTGTTATACAATAGTAAAATATTAATACTGGAGATCAGGTATGACATCGATCGCTATTCGACAGTCAGGTGGCGCTAATATTGTCAGTATTCCCAAAGCCATTGTGAAAACACTGGGTCTGGATGTCGGATCTAAACTGGACTTAACTCTGGAAGATAACCGGATAATACTGACACCTGTAGACGATAGACTCACACTAGAAGTGCTTTTAGCGGACAGTCCAAAAGAATGTTTCAAGATTACAGAGGAAGACCGGGAATGGATTGATGCTGTGCCAGTAGGACAAGAAATTAATGTACACCCCTGAAAAAGGCGACATCGTCTGGTTCGACTTTGATCCCAGTGCCGGAAGGGAAATCATGAAGCGCCGTCCGGCTTTTGTAATCTCTAGAAGCCTTTTTAACCAGCACACCGGATTTGCTGTTGTTGCCCCTGTTACCAGCACCGTCAGAGGAATGAAGCTTGAAGTGGTACTGGAAGGTCTCTCAACAAAAGGGGCCGTACTCATTCACCAAATGAAGTCTCTGGACTATAAAAACAGGGATGTGACATTAATAGAAAAAGCACCAAAATCCATAGTCAAGCAAGTGACTGAATTGGCTATTGCTATCATCCGTTAGCCCATTTTACTTGTAAGTGTTGAGGGCGTTTCGGCTGGCAATCGGTGTAATCGCTTCGCATTACCCTACCGGCTATCCAGACGCAGGATGTGCTGAGTGGTGCGAAGCGCATCAAGAGCATCCGACGGGGAGCCTCTCATTTATCAAAAATTGAACGGAGATGAAGCTTTAGCTTCACTTTTGCGTGTGTCGTGAGGCTAAAGCCGCATCGAAGGCAACATCACCACTCATATTCCGCTTGGTCATCATTAAAGTCCTCCGTTTTAATACACGGTAAAGTAGACCGTTCTCACAAAGGTTTCTCCACTGTGGCTAAGCGTTAGCGTAATCACAGTGGTGCCGGTTGCTTGCGAGACGGTGCGGATGGGAATTGCTGTGATCTGATTGTGATAGTCGGCAAAGGTTAATTCGGTATCAAAATCACCCACGGTAATCACATCATCCCGGTCGGTGCTAATGCTTAAACTCATGGTTTTATCAGCACTGTTATCAATCGCGAAGTTGAGATGAGCAAGGGCGAAATCGTGCGGGACATAGCGGCTGCTAATGGTTAGATCGATGATTTGTAAGCCTGCTTCACCAACTGCCACATAAGCGGTTTGACCATCACTGGAGAGGCTGACGCTCTGTGCAAAATCTGCGGTATCCAAACCACCAATCACGGCAGAATCATATTGCCGAGCATTGAATGAGGTGATTTCTTCGGCATCCGTCACGTTAATGACTACCACCACAGCACTACTTTCCCCCACCAAATTGACCGCAATCACCTCTAGCTCATAACGACTTTGCGCACTGAAATTCAGCTTTGCAATTAGCGTAATGGTTCCCTGTTGATCAATACTAAAGGTGCTTTCATTACTTAACCGGTAGGACTGAATACCCCCTTCACTGCCGGGTGCTTCCAGAATGCTGCCAACCCAGTGCCGAGTGCGGTTCTTGCGCCAATCTCGGTTTCAAAAGCAATGAGTACAGGAACCGTATCAATCACATTGATGATCTCAATAACCACCTGATTCTCTTCACTTTTACCGGCTGTATTTTCTGCTATCGCTAACAGGCTGTAATTTGTTAGGGACTCATAATCCAATGTTGCCGCCGCTGCAACGCTAATGGTTCCATCCGGGTTAACGGTAAAGTTTTCACTGCTAGACCCCGACAGCGTGATAGCGGTAATGTCGCTATCCCCAGTTTCTGTGAATGTCATTTTTCCAACCATGGTTCCGGCCTGGGAATTCTCTTCCACACCCCCGCTAAAATCCGTCAGGACAGGTTTGACATCGGCAATATCTTCTATAGTGATCGTCACGCTGGCGCTGTCACTACTGCTGCTATCGTTACTGGCGATGGCGGTCAGTTGATAGCTCGGCTGTGTTTCAAAATCAATGCTTGCGGTTAACGCTACATTGCCGCTGTTATCGACACTGAACAATTCAGCGCCTTCACCTGATAGCGTGAATTGAGTTGCCGTTCTCAATACGTCAGAGCCTACGTACGAGGTTTTTATCAGGTATACTGCCGCGTTCCTGCATCGGTTCCTCCGCGACGATAAACTGCGAACCCCGCCAGGCCCGGAAGGGAGCAACGGTAGTGATGGACTCGGGCGCCGGAGTGTGGCTGATGCAGGTTCTATTTTTAGAGATGCCCTATATTTTTGATCCCTTCTTTTTTATGCTGCAAAATTTTCGGTTGATATCGTGACTGACAGGTAGCATTCTCTCTCTATGAGTTATCAAGTTCTGGCGCGTAAATGGCGCCCTGCTAATTTTGAAGAAATCGTCGGTCAGGAGCATGTGCTGCGTGCGATGATTAATGCGCTGGATTCACAGCGATTGCATCATGCCTATCTGTTCACCGGCACTCGCGGTGTGGGTAAAACTACATTGGCGCGGATTTTGGCGAAGTGTCTTAATTGCGAAGCGGGTATCAGCTCCAAACCTTGCGGCAGCTGCCCTGCCTGTACCGAGATTGCCGAAGGTCGGTTTGTCGATTTGATCGAGGTTGATGCGGCCTCGCGTACCAAGGTAGATGATACCCGCGAGTTGCTTGATAATGTGCAGTATGCACCTTCTGCGGGTCGCTTTAAGGTCTATCTGATAGACGAAGTTCACATGCTCTCCAAGCATAGTTTTAACGCGCTGTTAAAAACGCTGGAAGAGCCGCCTCCGCATGTGAAGTTTTTGCTCGCAACAACGGACCCGCAAAAACTCCCGGTCACGGTGCTATCGCGCTGTCTGCAATTTAATCTCAAACGGGTGCCGGAAGATTTGATTACCGCGCATTTGCAGAAGTTGCTGAAAGCTGAGTCGATTGAATTTGATGTGGCTGCACTGCGGCATCTTGCACATGCTGCGGAAGGCAGTCTGCGTGATGCTTTGAGCTTGCTGGATCAGGGTATTGCCTTTGGCAATGGCGAGGTCAGGGATGCCGATATCGGGCAGATGCTGGGTTCTATTTCGCGTACCCATTTGAATTCACTGATGGCTGCGGTTGCTTCTGGTGATGCCAATCGGGTCATGAGCGATGTGGCGGAGCTGGCAGCACTTTCTCCAGATTATGATGCTGTGTTGGCGGCGATGATCACTTTGTTACACGATCTGGCATTGTCTCAGCATGTTCCCGATAGTCTGGAATTGCATGGGCTGGACGTGAATGAGCTGAGTGAAATTGCGGCGCAGATGCTGCCTCAAGACATCCAGCTCTATTACGAAATCGCCGTGCGAGCACGACGAGATTTGTCGTTGATACCCGATCCTCGACACGGACTGGAAATGGCATTGTTGCGAATGTTGGCATTCAAGCCCGCCAGCGGTGGTGCTCGGCAAAAAGCGTTGCCGGCAAAGCAGCCCGTTGCAGCATCACCATCAGCACCGGCAATGAATAAGCTCGCACAGTCAGCGTCACCGCAATCAGCTTCCTCTCAACCAGCAATGGTGCCACCACTGGCCGTTGTTGCAGAGCCGCCGTCAGCAGCAGCTTCTCCGGCATCTCAAGGTGAGGGCTGGGATTCATTGGTGCCAAAGCTAGGTTTGAGCGGCATGGCAAAAGCTTTTGTCAGTCACTGCACCATGACCGAACAGAGCGATAGCGCAATCACACTGACACTCGAAAAACGCCATGAATCGCTGCGTACAGATTCCGTTTTTAATAAAGTGGAAACGGCATTGTCAGATCATTTTGGCAAACCAATGAGTTTGCAGGTTGCATTTAGCGAAGCCAATCTGTCATCTCCCGCACAGAAGCAGCGTCAGCAGCAAGAAAGACATCAACTGGAAGCGGAAGCGTCCATTGCATCTGATCCGGTGGTGGAAGAGATACAAAATCAGTTTGGCGCTGCTATCATACCCGGATCAATAACACCCAAACCATGAGGCAACTATGAAAGGTGGACTAGGCAACATCATGAAACAGGCACAGAAAATGCAGGCGGATATGATGAAAGCGCAGGAAGAGCTGGCGCAAATTGAAGTCACCGGCGAGTCGGGTGCAGGTATGGTGAAGGTTGTGATGACCGGTAAGCACGAAATTCGTCGCATCAAAATTGATGATGAATTGCTCGGTGATGATAAGGATATGCTTGAAGATATGATTGCCGCAGCATTTAATGATGCTGTGCACAAGGTTGAATCTACAACCAAAGAAAAAATGTCCGGATTAAGTGCCGGATTACCAGCCGGGATGAATCTGCCATTTTAGGGCGTTGATTCGATGAGTGAGACGCCGCTGCTAAATCGCCTGATTGATTCATTGCGATGCTTACCCGGAGTCGGGCCAAAAACAGCTCAGAGAATGGCGTTCCATTTGCTGGAGCGGGATCGCAGTGGCGCGACGCTACTGGCGACCACCATGCAACAAGCGGTTGAGCAAATCGGTCAGTGCAGCGAATGTCGAACACTGACTGAAAAAGTGGTGTGTAATATTTGCAGTAATCCTGCCAGAGATCCGGGGTTACTGTGCATCGTTGAGCATCCTACCGATGTCATCGCCATCGAAGCATCGACTCAATACCGGGGGTTCTACTTTATTTTGATGGGACGACTCTCACCACTGGATGGGATCGGGCCAGAAGAACTCGGTTTTGACAGTTTGGAAAAACGCCTTGCGAACGGCGAAATTAAAGAGTTAATTCTGGCAACCAATCCAACCGTTGAAGGTGAGGTCACCGCCAACTATATTCACGAAATGGCTCGTCACGCAGGTGTACAAACCAGCAGAATCGCCCACGGCGTACCTTTTGGCGGCGAGCTGGAATATGTTGATGGACAGACTCTGGCGCATGCGTTTGATGGTCGTACCAACTACTAG
>CAZNYF010000089.1:0-2959 GCA_964577195.1 uncultured Thiotrichales bacterium
CGCTGAGAAAATACAGATAAGGGTTTACGACTGACTCTGGCGTAGGGTTTTTATCAAAATCCTCACCCGGAAAATTGAGTCGTCTCATTGCGGTGTTAACGGGGCCGGTGTCAACACCATTGACACGGATATAGCGTTCGCCGCTGTACTCGTCTGCAAGGATTTTGAGCAATGACTCCACCCCTGCTTTCGCCAACCCAAAAGCACCAGAATAGGCTTTATCCGAGCGATGGGTGGAAAATACAACGCTGGGGTTGGTCGATTTTTCCAGCAATGGCAAACAGGCTTGAATGAGGAAGAAGTGTCCGTGCAAATTAGTCGTCATGGTTTTTTGATAAAGCTCGGCATCGTACTGAAGCAATGGCGAGTATGCACCTAACCAGCCAGCATTGAGGACGAGTCCATTGAGTTCCCCGAGTTGCTGTTCAAGATGCTCGACCAACTCTTGATATTCATCTGGTGTTGCTCCTGCTAAATCGAGAGGATGCAGGATCGGCGGTGTTGAACCGCTGGCTTCTATTTTATCGTATAGCGCTTCTAGCCCACGCTTGTCTTTATCCAGCAAAATCGTCGTGGCACCGGCTGTTGCACAACGTTCCGCCAGTGCCGCACCAATGCCGTTTGCCGCCCCGGTAATTAAAATTGATTGATTTTTTAGATGACTATCGGGTATTTGATAGTGAAGCAGGGTTTCACTGGAGAGATTGGTCATGGTTATCTACGGACAGAAAAATGATTTTCAATGTTACAGAATCGTAGATTGTGCGGCTACACCGCACAAAAATTACATTTACATCGCGCTGGTAGGCAAAAGTGTGAAGTATGCGGTGTTTTAGCTGATGACTGATGTGTTCTGCCAGTCTAATATTACCGCCTAAGATTCGCTGCTCTAGTACTTTTTTCTGAGAAATCAGCAGAATAGGCCGGTCAGCCGCTATAATTGTGAGTGGTATTCACTCTTTAACCCAGTAGACAGTGGTGCCAGGGTAAGTAACTCGTAAGACAGTTGAGCTGCGATGTATGTACCTTAGAGTAATAATTACCTTTATTGATTTTCAGGATGACAAGAATGAAACAGGAGAATATAACAATGCTAAGCAAGCGTGTATTACGGTCACTAGTGACTATCTCAACCAGTTTAATCCTCGTCACTGCTTGTTCTAGTGGTGGTGGTATTAAGCCCTCTAGTAACGAGAGTGGTGCCAATGCGGTAGAAACCGAGGTAACGACAATCAATTCAGTACCTAATGCAGGTGGGTATGCCATACAGGCAGGCGATAAACTGGAAATTTCGGTTTATGGTGAAGATGACTTGCAAAAAGAGCTTACAGTGGGGCCGGGCGGTGGTATTACGTTTCCTTTAATTGGTGACCTCAATGCTAAAGGCAAAACCGTTGATCAGTTACGTGGCGAAGTTAAAGACAAGCTTGCACAGTTTATTCCTCAGGCTGCGGTTTCTGTTTCCATTAAAGAAGTCATTGGTAACAAGGTGCACGTACTTGGACAGGTGAAAAGCCCTGGTGAGTATATTCTGACAGGCAATACTGATGTGATGCAGGCATTAAGCATGGCCGGTGGTGTTACAGCATTCGCCGCACTGCGCAAAATTAAAATTTTACGTCGCAATTCCGTAACCCAGGCGCAAAAAGTGATTGGTTTCAACTATAGCGATGTTATCAAGGGTAAGAATTTAGGTCAGAATATCCTGTTGCATAGTGGCGACACGGTTGTGGTCCCTTAATTGCACATTGACTGGAATAACACGATGCAAATGAAACCAAAATTAATTGTCGCTCTACCCGCGCTACTACTGTTTGGGGCAATGTCAGCCAATGCTGCACAGTGGCGCAGTGAGCCTTTCGCGAGTGCATCGCTTCGTTATGATGACAATATCAGGTTTGTGACTGGTAACGCCGAGAGTTCTGCTGGAACTATTCTTGATGTGGGCGTCTCGATGGTGAATGAATCGGAAGTGACGAAAACGATCTTCCAGCCGCGAGCCGCTTTTAGTGGTTATGCATCAGACGGAGAGTTGGATTCTGCGGATCAATTTCTCGATTTTCTGACTGACTTGAAAGGTGAGCGAACCTTTTTGAGTTTTGGGATCAATTACGCACGTGACAGCTCAGTAACGAGTGAGCTCGAAGATACGGGAATTGTCACAGCGGCAGTGCGAAGAAATTATCTAAACGTTTCTCCGCGATGGGAGTATCGTTTTTCGCAAAAAAGTGCGCTGCAATTTGGATATAACTACCGAAGTGTGGATTGGGATGATTCAGATATTTCCGGATTGGAGGATAATAATACGGATGAAGTTTGGGGCGCTTACAAGCTGAGATTGTCAGATCATGATGATCTGTCCTTTAAGCTCTATCAAACGCAGTTTGAATCGCCCGAAAGCGGTTTTGATTCGACTACGACGGGCGCAGAGCTTGGTTTCGTTAGGCGATTATCTGAAGTGAACCGCTTTGAGCTGGGGATAGGTGGCTGGAGTGCTGATCTTGAAAACCCCGATGGAAGCAGTGAATCAGAATCAGGGGGGTCTTTGTCCGCTGGGATTGTGCATCAGGACGAGACCACAACCTACAGATTATCTTTGTCACAGCTAGTGGTGCCGAGTTCTTCCGGGCAAGTGCGGCAAGACAGAAGATTGGTTGCGTTTTATGACTACAAGTTTAATCCAAGGTTACATTGGGGATTAGACGGAGTCTTCATTCAAACGGAAGGGATCGGTACCTCGGTAATTGAAAATGACCGAGACTATTTTACGCTTCGACCGTTTTTAGCCTGGGAATGGAAGCCGAAAGTAACGCTTTTGGGCAGTGTGCGGATTTCGACACAGGAATTGGTGGATACAGGGGCGAAGTCTGATAGAAACGAACTGTTATTCACCGTGAGATATGGGACGCCACAAGTTGCTTATTAAGTCTTTGTTCGTAAGCTGCGTGATTAAGGCAAG
>CAZNYF010000089.1:3059-11965 GCA_964577195.1 uncultured Thiotrichales bacterium
AAACATTGAGAAATAAAAATGAATGCACCGGTTGATTATCACACCGATTTGGCAGAAGAGCAGGAAGTAAAACTCTCTGACTATCTATCTATTGTAAAGCGACGTAAAAAGCCATTTCTTCTCACCTTGGGTGTGATCTTTGCGCTTGCTATTGGGCTTGCAATGAATTTGCCGCCTGTCTATCGCTCATCAGCGTTGGTGTTGGTGCAGCAGTCATCCATGACGGGTAACTTATTGGATTCTACGCTCAGTGAGCAGGCAGACCAAAGTGTGGAATATCTGATCAGGAGTGTCGTTCGCGATGAGACCATGCTCAAGGTGATCAGAAAGTTTGACTTATTTCCAGGCACTAAAGCCGGTTCAAGCGGTGATGCTGAATTTGATCAGGCAAACCTGGAAGGGACGCTGATTGATAAAATGGAAAAAGCCATTAGCGTAAAGGCCGTCAACCCTGAAGTTCTGAACACCAGAAACAGAAACCGTGTTCAAACTCAAATGGCTTTTGAAATCTCTTTTGATTATCCACATGATCCAAAAATGGCGCAAAAAGTGACGGAAGAAATCGTCTCGCTATTTATGAGTGTTAACTTTGAGAAACGTAAACAGCTCACAGAAGAGACAACGGCATTTTTACAGTCAGAGAAAGACAAGATCGAAAAGAATGTTGAAGTGGTTGAAGCGAAAATTGAAGTTTTTCGCAGAGCAAACAATGGTTTTCTTCCAGAGCAAATAAAATCGCTGGATCGAGAGCGTGAACGTACCGAGCGTGAGTTGTTGACGGTTGAGCAGCAACTGAGTTCTGCGCGTTCGTCAACTTTCCAGTTACAAGGCCAGCTGGCGGGTACCAAAGCTTTTATCTATGAAGATCGTACCTTGATTCGAAATGAAGAAGGTGAGCGTGTACTCAGTGCAACGGGACGGTTGCAAACCCTGCAACAAAGATATCACTCGCTCATTTCCAAGTACTCGTCTTCTCACCCGGAAGTTAAAAAAGTACTCAATGAAATTATCTCTTTGGGTGGGAATGTTGATGCTGCCGGTGCCTCTCCTTTGTCTAGTGATGAATTGGAAATTGCTCGAACTCAGCTCAATGAGGCGCGCCAAAAGTACTCAGACAGTCATCCCACCGTTCAACGGCTTGAAACTAAGGTTTCACGTCTTGAATCACAATCAACTATTGGGCGGATTCAATCAAACCCAAAGGAATTTAATTCTCTAAAACGTGTCAATCCAGCATTTTCAAGTTTGAAAGCTGGCGTCTCTCGCGGCAATGCAGAAATGGAATCATTACGCCAACGCGAAGCCAGCCTTCGAGGCAAACTTAATGAATACGCTAGTCGCTCTACGACGGCTCCAGGCGTTGAACGGGAATACACCCGCTTAACTCGGGACAGGGATGATTATCTAACAGAAATTCGTGCGATAAAAAAGAAGCTTTCTTCTGCTGAACGAGCTGAAGCGCTGGAATCTCAGCAAAAAGGAGACCGCTTCGATTTGCTGGAACCTGCAGAATTACCCCGTCGACCAATCAAGCCTAATCGTCCTGCAATTGTTTTATTAGGCAGTTTACTTGCGCTGGGACTGGCATTTGCAATCGTGATGCTCCTGGAATCGCTGGATGAGAGTATTACCAGCCGACGCGCACTGATTGGAATTACTGGCAATCAGCCTATTGGAACCATACCGCTGATTTATTCAACCTCAGAGGCAGCTTCGGTTAAAAGGCAGAAATCCATGCGCTGGATGTTAATGCTCGGTGCTCTGGCATTGGTTGGAGCTGTTGCCGCCTGGTGGTATTTTAATGGTGCACCAAATGTGCCATTTTCCGAATTAATCGAAGCGACTGATCAAAAGGGCTAGAAAATGAAAAAAATTGTTAAAGCTGTCGAGAAAGTAAAAAAGGAATTTGGTGGAGTGTTAGGCAACCCCGTTGGGGTTGGCGGATTCAATGCCGCTGCTGAGTTGAGATCGGTTGAGTTAAATGCGAAACAGTTACGCAAAAACCTGGTGCTGCGCGGTGACGAAATGGAATCCGCAACCATGGCGTACAATATGCTGCGGACCCAGGTTTATCGAACCATGTCTGAAAACGGCTGGTCAACTCTCGGTATTACCAGCGCCAATAAAGGCGAGGGAAAATCACTGACTGCCATTAATTTGGCCTACAGTCTGGCGCGTTCAGTTCAACAATCTGTTATTTTGGTTGACTTGGATTTACGCCGGCCTTCGATCAGCAAAAAGCTCAATATTGAGCCAACGGTTGGAATGGGAGATTATTTTGCGAAAAATGTCCCGCTCAACGATATTATGTTTTCTCCAGAGATTGATGATTTTGTAATCGCTCCCGGACGTGGTGAGACATTGGACAACGCGAGTGAACTTCTGGGATCAGGAAAACTGGCTCATTTAATTAAAGAGCTGCACCATAAATTTCCATCCAAATTTGTTATTTTTGATCTTCCTCCAACGTTGCTGGTTGATGATGTCCTGGTCGCTGCCGAATACCTAGACTCACTATTATTGGTTGCAACGGAAGGTGAAACCAAAAAAGAAGAGTTAAAAAGAGCGGTCGGATTACTGGAGCCTCATAATCTATTGGGTGTTGTACTCAACAGATCAGGCGAAAGTGGCAACGGTGGATACTATGACTACTATTATGGAGAGGACTAATACGGTTTAATGATTTCAGAGGAAATTATCTCTTCGAGTCGAAAAACCAAACTTAGACAGTATTAATATTATGTACGAAGCATTTTACGGATTCTCAGAAAAACCATTCAGTTTATTACCTGATCCAGGTTTCCTTTATCTTGGTGAAAGACATCAGGAAGCGCTTTCACTACTGGAATACGGGTTAATGTACCGCGCCGGGATTATTCTTATCACTGGAGAAATTGGCTGCGGTAAAACAACGTTGATTCGCCACCTGATTCAAAATCAAGATGCCGATATGATTGTTGGCAATATTACCAATACACACAGTTCATTCGGTGAGCTATTGAAGTGGGTGATGTTGGCGTTTGATCTTGAATATAAAGATAAAGATCGTGTCGAGCTTTACCACAATTTGATTGAGTATCTGAAGAAGCAGCATCGCGCCAATAAGCGTGTCGCTTTGATTATTGATGAAGCTCAAAACATGGGGCCAGATACTCTGGAAGAATTACGGATGTTATCCAACATCAATGTAGATAAAGACCAGATTTTGCAAATTATTCTGGTTGGGCAGCCGGAGTTGAGAGAGAAGCTACTACAGCCGGAGCTGATGCAGTTGACGCAGCGTGTTTCGGTTGATTATTTCCTCGAAGCACTGGATGCGGGGGAAGCTTTTGATTATATTCGTCACCGTATTAATGTCGTCGGTGGAGATCCACACCTGTTTGATCTTATGGCATTCAAAGCAATCTATGAGCACAGTGGCGGTGTCCCGCGTTTGATTAATACGATTTGTGATACTGCTTTCGTTTATGGTTATGCAGAACAAGCGGAGCGCATCGGTAAAGAAGTGATTGATGAAGTCATTCGTGATAAATCCAGAGGTAAAATCTTACCGCTGGCACACAGTGCCCAAACGCAGCGCTATAAGGGTAGTTCAAGCATACGTCACGTAAGCCTGAGCTAGGTTATTTTTGTTGTTGCGTGATTAACGTCAGAGTGCTTATTTGAAGATTCAGCTATCTTCAGAAGATGCAATGGTGCAGTTCGGGCGAACGCTCGCTGCACATACTCAAGCACTCAAATTGATTACCCTGCAAGGTGATTTAGGTGCGGGGAAAACCACGTTAGCACGAGCCTTGTTACGTGGTCTGGGTTATCAGGGTAAAGTAAAAAGCCCAACGTACGCGCTCGTCGAGTCCTACTCGGTTTTTGGGCGAGATATTCATCACTTTGATTTATATCGTATTTCTGACCCGGAAGAACTCGAATACCTGGGTTTTTCCGACTATTTTAGCAACGATGCTCTGGTGCTGATCGAATGGCCAGAAAAAGCGCAGGGTGAGCTGTCGGTTGCTGATTTGGGCATTGAAATTTCTTATACGGAAAATGGACGTTCGATTAAACTCACTGCGGGCACTGAGGCGGGTAGTGCCTTATTGGTTGAAGTTTCAAACCTCTCAATTTGAATACCAAGCGCTAAACCACTTGAATATTTTGACCTATCATACTCATATCATTGAAATTTCTGTTCTATTTGGTACTATAAAGCGATTCTTTGTCTGGGTAGGTACCACGAGGAAATATGTTTGGGGATAGAAAAGAAAAATTGATCACAACAACATTAGGGATCGAGACGCTGAGTAACCTATTACACAGTCTTCGTTACCTCTCATTGCTGTTCTTCATATTACTGTCTGGCACAAGCCTTAGTGTTCAATCGGCTGTGGTTGACGGCTTCAATGTGCAAAATAATGCTCAGAACCTCGATTTGGTATTTCATCTTGATGCCAGACCAGATCATAAGATATTTAAACTCATAAACCCCGACAGAGTGGTATTGGATTTAAAAGCAACAGAAATTGCTCACGGGCTTGAGTTGGAAGTGAATCATCAAGCGCCAATCGATAGAATTAGATATGCAACCAGGGCAGATGGATTATTAAGAGTAGTTTTGGATACTTCACGTCGAGTGGATGTGCTTGATCAGGTGAGAAAGTCCTCTTCCGGGTTCGAATTAGTGATTAGTCTGCGCAAGCGCTCCGAAGGTCAGTCCGACAGAGTAATAGTTAAAGATAAAGCGAACCTAGTCCAGCCACTGAGCGAAACGCGTACGCAAAAACAGCATTATCGCGATTTAGTGATTGCTATTGATGCAGGGCATGGGGGAAAAGATCCCGGTGCGCTCGGCAAGAAAGGTACCTATGAAAAAAATGTGGTACTAAAAATCGCACGCGAACTAGATCGCTTGTTGAGTAAAGAGCCGGGCTATCAACCCGTGTTGATAAGAAAAAAGGATGTGTTTCTATCGCTACGAGAACGAATAGAGCGAGCCAGAAATTTCAACGCAGATTTATTTATTTCTATTCACGCTGACGCCGCTAACAATCGAGACGCAATGGGTTCTTCTGTTTATGTGTTGTCACAACATGGTGCCACCAGTGAGGCTGCAAAACGTTTGGCAGAACGAGAAAATGCGGTTGATCTTCTGGGGGGTGTGAGTTTAAAAGACAAGGAAGATACTCTTGCGCATGTGCTGCTGGATTTGACCCAAAGACATACTCAAGATGTTAGTTATGCTGTTGCGAACAGTGTTAGAGCACAGCTGGGTAAAATTGGTGCTTTGCACCGAAACCGAGTCGAAAAGGCTGGTTTTGTAGTGCTCAAGTCCCCTGATATCCCCTCCATTCTGGTTGAAACTGCGTTTATTTCTAATCGAGCGGATGAAAAGCGTTTGCTCAGTAGCAAGTTCCAAAAGAAAATAGCCAAGTCGTTAGTCACGGGTATTAAACACTATTTTTATAAACATGCTGGTGATGACACGATTATCGCAGTATTGCGAAAGCGAGAGCACATCATCAGGTCTGGAGAAACACTCTCTGGTATTGCCTCTCGCTATAAGATCAGAACGACCTCATTGCGTCAGTACAATAAGCTCAAAAGTGATGTATTACGCATCGGGCAAATACTTAAAATTCCAGTGAGTGAAACCTGAATCGCGAACTACTAGGTCATCACTAATCTAGTAGGTCATCACTAATCATGATTTTAATGTATTTGTAGATCGCCCTTTAGTCTCTAATTTAGTGATTAAGATCATTTTCCTCGTTACTGCTTCGATTACCCAGTATTATCAAGGTTCTCTTTGAGATTGAAGGAATCGAATCATGGCTATAAATACCCCACAAAGAATAATTGTAAATACTGCGTTCATTATTTGTTCCATGAGTCTCGCGGCATTGAGTTTTGCTCAAACGCCAGCAAATTTTCCTCCAGCGCAGACCCCCCAAGCCGGCGTAGCAGGGCCATTCTGGAACGCCCAGAATATGCCGCCCCCACCCGTACAGCAGCAGCAACGCCAGCCAGCACCGGCACAAAATCAAGCAGGTAGTTTTAGCTTTCAACCCCGTAATCGCGGTTATGGAAATCCGGGTTATCCGAATCAGCGGGCTTACGGAAATCAGGGCGGCTATCAGGGGCAAAGACCTCCAGCGCCACCTATGTATGGCTATCGGCCTTATCCATCGCCACCGCAGTATCGTGGCGGACCTGGTTGGGGGAACGTTCAAAATAATTTTGGACCCTTTGGTAACGGACCATTTTCTGGCATGCCATTTGGTAACAATAAAATGTGGAGTGGCGGCCCGTTTGGCTGGTTTACTGAGGGCCCTAAAGAAGGTATGGCAAATGCCTGGGAAGAAATGCTCCACGCGCCCAGCGATATGGGTGATATGCCCGGTGGATGGAGTTTTCCGGACATCAGTGTGCCCAACCCCATTGATGTGGGAGATCAGTTTGGTGAAGCGGGAGAAACTCTCGCAACAGAGATGCCTGAGTTCGCCAGAGAAATTCCGGATATGTTTAATTTCCGCCCTGGAAATTAAACCTGGGTTCCTAAGAGCAGCGCAGATTTATTGCGAGAAATAGTGCTCCAGGAACTCGCTGAAACTTTCAGAATCTTCAGCTTCGGTTTTTGCCTGTTTTTCCCAGGACTCAATGCTCTGCGCTTTAAACTGATTGACTTGATTCGTTTCAAGCGGACGTTGGCAAAAATACTCTGCTGTTTGCAGAGACTTTTGCTTGGCGAATTCAAAATAACTGATTTTTTGATCCGTCAATTGCTGAATAATTTGTGTGGATGGGATCGTCTCAGGCTGATTGATTTTTAACTTTTGCTGTTCCACAGCGTTTGAATAGGGTGAGCCGGGTATATTCTGATCCAGCCATTCGCAAATAGGCTTTAATTCATCCATGACTTCAGTCGCCCAGTCACGGAGTAACTGTTGACCTTCGGGCTTCTCCAGATTTAACTCAGGATCACGCCCTGAATGCGCAGCCCTGTTCATGTTGGTATTAATCATTTGGCTTTCAGTATCACTGATTGGCGCGCTCGGTTTAAGCAGCGAATAAATCATAAACACTTCAAGGAAATAGAGCTGGGTTTCACTGACCCCTAACGGATCAAACGCATTGACGTCGATAGATCTCAGTTCTATATACTCAATACCCCTATCTTCCAATGCCCTGACCGGTTTTTCCATATTACGCAAGATGGTTTTGGGGCGCGCAGAACTATAGTATTCATTTTCAATCTGTAGCTGGTGATCATTGAGTTGGCGATAACCATCGTCTGTTTTTACACCAATAGGGCGATATTCAGGACAGGGGGTTTCTGTTGCATTTTCGAGGCTGCCAACATAAGGCTTTAACCCGTTATAGTTGATTTTTACGCCTGTTTTACCTTCCTTTTTATTTTGATAGCCTATATCGCCGAGCCGCAAAGAGGTCGCATACGGTTCGTAATAAGTGTTTTTGGCTAGATAATTTAGACGTGTTGGCTGATTATTTAGAAAAGACTCACAGACTGCCGGTGAGGCTCCAAATAAATAAGGAATCAACCAGCCGAAGCGTTGCAGATTGCGTAACATCGCCATATAGTTTTCAGAGCGAAATGTAACCGGATCACTGCTGTCGCTAGTATGATTTTGTAGCGCCGTCCAAAATGACAACGGTACTGAATAATTAAAATGCACACCCGAAATCACCTGCATCATTTTTCCGTAGCGATGCCCCAACCCCCGTCGGTAAACCGTTTTCATTGTCCCGATGTTACTGTTGCCGTATTCAGCGATACGGATGCTATCTTCTCCATTGATAATACAGGGCATGCTGGTCACCCAGAGAAACTCATCTTCTAAATTGGCGTAAACCCAGCGATGCAAATCATCAAGCTGCTTGAGTACGTTTTTGATGGAGCGATGGGGGGCGGTGATTAATTCTAGTAATGCTTCGGAATAATCGGTGGTAATGGTTGGGTGAGTGAGTGCTGAACCCAATGTGACCGGGTGAGGAGTCTGTACAATTCGACCTTTCGAGTTTACCCGCAAGCTTTCTTTCTCGATCCCGATAAGGCTGTCACTAATAATCTCGGCGGGGTCATGAGCCTGTAGAAACTGTAGTGCTTGCTTAAAGTCCAAGTTATTGATCGAAGCGTACCTGAGTTATTTTGAGGAAAGCGCTGGACTATACCTGAAACTCTGAGAGTTTCGTATCAGCCGATTGCAGTCATAGATACGCGAGTACTCCAGCAACGTTGCTTTGATGACTCACTGACCCATCAAAAACATTGTTGGAGTACTATGAGCCACTGCAGGGTCAAGCGAAGATGCATTGAATCCATTATCTGGGTTAAGCTTATTGATCCAATCAAATCCCTTAAGTTCTATCATGCCGAATCGAAAACGCAAGGCTCCTGATATCTCCAGCGCGAAAAAGCCTCGAAGAAAATTGCGAATCAGTAAAATTTTCCCGTTGTTGCTGTTTGGGCTATTCGCACTGTTTATACTGAAGGAGCAGGTGCCCGCGTTAAACGACAAGTATCTAGCTTTGGTGAAGCCCAATGAGTTTCACGCAATCGAAGTCTGCCGAGAAGCAGCATTAGCAAAAAGTAGCAATCGCAAGTTCGCCCGCTTGATCAACTATGGTGAAGCCAATAGAACCCAGCAAGGTTTTTTCATCGATCATATTTTAGTGGGTGAGCTGGTGCCAGATTCAGGAGAGAGCCGCTTCACTGTGAACTGCCATATCGACCAATCCGGCACACTAGCTAATGTTCACGCGCAAGCCTATTTGCCGCAACCCATAAGCTCGATTCCACCTGTCATTTCAGATTTTGATTCAGACTGAGTGGCTACTCTTAAATAACTCATTTCAAATAAGTTAAAACACAAAACAAATGACAAATGCATTAC
>CAZNYF010000090.1:0-11899 GCA_964577195.1 uncultured Thiotrichales bacterium
GCTTGTTTCTGCCACGTGATTCTCCTAGCTTTAAAGTGATTTAGTACTCCATCAACATAATGTTGTTGGAGCACTAGAGCGAACAACAATTAATTTTTCGACTTGCATGTCGTGATAGCTGTATGGAATTCCACCGACACCCAATCCGGATTCTCGCAGTCCGGCAAACGGCATCCAGTCAACCCGAAAAGCTGTGTGATCATTGATCATCACCGCTGATGCGTTGAGTCTTTTACTCGCATAAAATGCCAGATCAATATCTTTGGTCATCACTGATGCTTGAAACGCGTAGGGTAATGAGTTGGCGAGTTGGATTGCCTCATCAATATTATCCCAGGGGAAAACACAAACGACCGGGCCGAATATTTCGAGCTTGGATACTTTCAGATTCTTATCGGGATTGTAAATAATGGTAGGGGCGTAACAGTTGTTAGCGAGTATTTCGCCACCACATAAAATCTCGGCACCTGCATCTTTCGCTTCGGTTACCCATTGATGAATTCTTTCTATTTCTTCGGGGCGAATAATCGGGCCGATTTCAGTGGCTTCCTCGCTGGGGTCACCTACCTTCATTTGCTTTGCCAGCTCGGCAAGTTTTGTTGCAACTTGATACGCGATGTCTTTTTCGCAGAAGACGCGCTGTACAGACACGCAAACCTGACCAGCGTGGTACAAACCACCTTTGGTCAGCAGTGGTAGCATCGCATCGAGATCAGCATTTTTGGTGAGGATAACAGGTGCGACTCCACCATGTTCCAGCGAGCAGCGTGCGCCAGCGGCTAATTTTGAGCGCAGCATCCAACCGACTCGACCACTGCCAATAAAGCTGAAAAAACTCACACGTTTATCGGTGACTAATGCTTCTGACACGTCTCTACTACGTGTGGCTAGCGGCTGGCACCAGGCGTCCGGTAATCCTGCTTCACGTAATATCGAAATAAAATTAAAACAGGAAATAGGCGTGTCACCGGCAGGCTTTACAATCACCGGATTACCGGCTGCGATGGCAGGGCCAACTTGATGCACAATTAAATTGAGTGGATGATTAAATGCGCTGACTGCTACGACCACACCGATGGGCTCGTGGCTGGTCACGGCGAGTCTATTTTCTGAGGCGGCATTGATGTTCATTGGGATTTCACGACCATGCCCGGTACGCATGCAGTCTACACAACCACGCACGCCATCAATGGCGCGTAATACTTCAACGCGGGAATCAGCTAGCGGTTTGCCACCTTCTTGAGCCGCTTCCAGGGTGAGTTCTTCAATACGAATTTCCATGATGCTGGCAGCGGTGGTAAGTATTTTAATTCGCTGCTTTTTTGGAAGCCATTCATTACGGTTGTTAAATAAATTAAAAGCCGTTTCCAGTGCGGTATCGACGGCGGCTTGATCTGCTGTTTCTACGGTAGCGAGTAATTCGTTGTTATAGGGGTTGCGGACTTCTTCTGTATGCCCATCGCTGCTGGCCGATGGAATCATTAAAGGTATTTTCTTCACTGTCATATTGCTCACTTATTTTTTTTATTCATTTTTAATTTTCATTCCTAAATCGGACAGACCAGCTTTCCGAGCTGCTCGGTTAATTTCATATTTTCTGAATAGTCTACTGGACAATCTATGACGACGACGGTGTCATCTGCAATGGCTTGTTTTAAAATAGGTGCTAATTCATCCGCCGCATTAACGCGATAACCTTTTGCACCGAAACTTTCCGCATATTTTACAAAGTCCGGATTATTAAAATCAATATGACTTTTTCGTCCATAGCGTTTGAGTTGGTGCCATTTAATTAATCCGTATTGGCTGTCCGTCCAGATTAATATAACGATAGCAGTGCCGATACGCAGGGCGGTTTCGATTTCCTGAGAATTCATCATAAATCCGGCATCGCCGGTGACAGTCAGTGCGACTTGATCAGGTTGTGCGATTTTCGCGCCAATGGCCCCAGGTACGCCAATCGCCATCGACGCAAAACCGTTGGAAATTATGCAAGTATTGGGAACAAGCGCTTGATACATCCTGGCTATCCACATTTTATGCGCGCCAACATCTGAAATTACAATGTCTTCTGGCTCAAGCGCCTGGCGCAGTTCCCAAATAATTTTTTGAGGTTTTAATGGGAAACTCTGGTCGTTTGCATGTTCATTAAGTTCTTCGACGATCGCCTGTCGTAGTCCTGTAGCAGGAAATTCTTTTTGCCTACTGGCAAGGGCTGTAATTTTTTCCAAAGAATACCCGATATCTCCAATCAGGCCACATTCGAGCATGTAGTGTGCGTCCACCTCAGCTGGCATAGTATCGATATGGATAATCTTTTTATCCTGATTTTCATTCCAGTTGACGGGTGAATATTCAACCATGTCGTAGCCAACACAAACTACAACATCGGCACGATCAAAACCGCAGGCGATATAATCCTTTGCACCCAGACCAACTGATCCAAGCGAATTATCATGAGTAAAAGGAATGGCTCCTTTTGCCATAAAAGTCATTGCGACAGGAATGTTTAAGGTTTCTGTCAATGCCAATAATTGTTTCGATGCGCGTCCACGAATAACACCGTTTCCAGCCATAATGATGGGAAACTTCGCATTGGAGATTAGATCAGCAACCTGCTGAATTTTTTCCTCAGGGGCGTTGGGTGGCTTTGGTGCTTGCACTTTTAAGGGTTTAATTTTGGGGTTTACTTCGGCATGGGCGATGTCTTCTGGAAAATCAATAAAGCAGCCGCCGGGTTTTTCTGCCTGCGCTTCTTTAAAAGCTTTGCGAACAATTTCCGGGACGGTGTCAGGGCTTCTGAGTTGCGTTGAATATTTAGAAATGGGTTCAAATAAATTGACCAGATCAAGAATTTGATGGCTTTCTTTATGTAGTCGGGTGGTTGCGCCCTGACCGGCGACCGCAACAATGGGTGCGCGATCCATATTGGCATCGGCAAAACCGGTAATTAAATTGGTTGCTCCAGGTCCTAGCGTCGCCAGGCAAACGCCCGCTTTTCCGGTGAGCCTGCCGTAAACATCGGCCATAAAGGCGGCACCTTGTTCGTGGCGGGTGGTGATAAATCGAATCGGGCTATCGAGCAGCGCATCCATCACGGCGATATTTTCTTCACCGGGGATGCCAAAAATTTCGGTAACGCCTTCATTTTCAAGGCAGCGGACAAACATTTCTGCAGCATTCATAGGTGGGCTCTGTGGTTGACCTGGAAAAGTCGGGCGCGTAAACGGGTTGCGCGGACTTTCGCGATCCAACTGATTTTTCCAGTTAAATATTATTAGTTAAAATTACGCCGGTGTAACTACTATGTAGACTATTTTTCAGGCTTTGGTGGGACTTTTGCAATGATTTGTTTAGTTGCTTAAATTACGCTGAGTGTAGAAATTTCGATGCGTCTCGGGTGATTAAAAAAGTGACAGATATTTTCTGGTTTGTTGATGAATGTTCTCGCTACGCCAAAGATCACTAATCACCGCCAGCATGTTCGCTCCGTGATGAATTAATTTACCTGCGTTATCTATCGTAATGCCGCCGATAGCGCAGGCAGAGGTCGGTTGCTTGCGCCAGTTTTCTAGTAAGTCAGGGGTGGCAGGGGCTGCTTCAGGTTTAGTTGGTGAGGCGAAAAAGCTGCCAAATGCGATATAGCTTGCGCCCTGTCTCTGTGCGTCGAGCGCGAGTGGCAGGGAGTTGTAGCAGGATACGCCAACAATGGCTTGCTCGCCGAGTTGTTGGCGCGCCAGCGCAATACCCGCGTCATCACGCCCAAGGTGAACGCCATCTGCTCGGATGGTTTTTGCTAGCTCGATATTATCGTTGATGATCAATTGCGCTCCGTATTGGTGGCACAGTTCACGGAGTGTTTTTGCTTGCGCGAGCAGCAGATTTGCATCAGTACTTTTGTTGCGATATTGCAGTATGCGTAGTCCGGCATCGAGTGCAGACTCAACTTGTTTGAATAGCAAATGACTGTCGTTGGCAGAGCAATCGGTAATAGCGTATAGCCCCGATAATTGCTCAATATTTGATGTGCCTTGAGGCTTCAGGTTTCCGACTCTCTTACCCAGAACAGGCGATTGGGGATTTGCTGTCCCATGCCGAGATGAGCAGCGTTTTTCAATGTTTGCCAGGTGTATTTCTGTGCCGCATCGACGGCTGCAAGAGGTGCTTGTCCATGTGCGATCAGCGCCGCGATGGCAGAAGCCAGGGTGCAGCCGGAGCCGTGATATTCGCCGCTCAAGCGATCCCAGCTAAAGGCTTTGATTTTGCGAGAATTACCGTAGAGTGTGTTGGTGACCTGCGGGGTTTTACGGTGTGTACCAGTGACCAGCACATAGTCGCACCCGTGCGAGAGTAATCCCATAGCGGCTGCATCGAGCGTGTCGCAGCCGCGTATCAAGGCGGTTGCTTCATTACTGTTGGGCGTCATGATGGTTGCCAGGGGGGCAATCAGTTCGAGCAACGCTTCGGTCGTCGATTCATTCGCCAGCGCGGTGCCACCACCGGCGCTCAGGACAGGATCTAGGATGACAGGAATACTCGGGTAATCTGAAAGAATGGTGGCAATGGTTTCTATGGTTTCAACATTTGGCAACAGACCAATTTTGAACGCATGTACCGGCATATCTTCAAGCACAGCCCTGGCTTGCTCGATAATCAGTGTGGCATCAATGGGAATGACACCGAGCACATCGGTGGTGGTTTGAACTGTCAAACATGAGGCAATCGGCGTGGTGTGGCAGCCCATACTGGCGATGGCTTCAATATCGGCTTGTAGCCCGGCACCGCCAGTTGGGTCAAGACCAGAAAATGCCATGACCACGGGTGGTACTTGAAGATTTGACTGATCGTGCATCATTTTTACAACGTCACAATACTCTCTCTATTGGTTCCCCGGATCAGCCGCAGCCTGTTTTGCAGCTATCGCCGCTGCTCTTTGATTCACTTTTGGGCTGGCTCGAGGTGCTTTCAGTGAGGTTCTTTTTGCTGCCGGATTTAAAATCGGTTTCGTACCAACCGCTGCCGCTCAAACGAAACCCAACCGCTGAAATCATTTTACTTAGCGTTGCTTCTCCGCATTCAGGACAATCAACCAGGGCTTGATCCGCCATTTTCTGTATCGCTTCCAGCTGGTGATCACAGGCATTGCATTGGTATTCGTAAATAGGCATGGTTCCTTCTCAGTGAAAATTCTAATGAATAATTTTTTGATTATACCGTTTTTTTTCAATATCGTCTTTCTCTAATATGGAGCCAGCTCCGCTTATTTCAATGCCTGAACACTGCCAGCAAATTGGGGTGATCCATTCACCATTCAAACAGAAGTTCGGTATTCCGCGTCAGGCGGGATTGATTGCCGAGGCATCTGGTTTTGTCGAGTTATTGCCGCCTTACAATCAGCCAGAGGCGCTGGCGGGATTGGATGAGTTTTCTCATGTCTGGTTGCTCTGGCAGGCAAATACCATTGAGCGAGACAGGTGGAAGCCAACGGTTCGTCCACCTCGGCTCGGCGGTAATCAACGCGTTGGCGTATTTGCAAGCCGATCCATTTTTCGTCCCAATGCCATTGGCCAGTCGCTGGTCGAGCTGGATGAAATTGTTACTACCCGCAAACACTGTGGTTTCAATGTCTCGGGGCTGGATATCCTCGATGGTACGCCGTTAATTGATATCAAACCCTATCTACCCTGGGCGGATGCACTGGATGATGCGGTTGGAGGGTTTGCAAATGACAAGCCTGAAAGTCAGCTTGAGGTGCGAGTTGCGCAAGAAGCGGTTTCTCAGTTTGAATCGCTACGCAAGCGTGATCCACAAATGATGCGTTTGATCGAGCGGGTCATTGAGCAAGATCCTCGACCCGCTTTTCATCAGTCCGGTCGTCGTTATGGCGTCAACATCGGAGAATATGAAGTGACATTCCGTTGTATAGAAGCGATTGCTTATATTATTTCCGTGGCTCAAATGGATGAAAAAGGATAAACGGCCTTTTTTTGGCGATGAGCATCTAAGGTTTTAGCAGGAACAGGAGTAGGATGTTAAATCTTGTTGAGGAGCAGAGAATTGATGCTTTTCACTCAATTCTACCCAACGGAGATGCTAATGGATTCAGGCCGATGTAAAGCAATCAGTTTTATCCTTAGCTCATTGTATCGACTGACTGCATTTGTAGGTTTACTGTCAATCTTCTTTCTCGGTGATGCGAAAATTTCCGCCATGATCATGGCATTGGCGTTCGCATTATTTGCCGGCTCTTATTACGTCGAAGCGTTAATGTGCAAAATTGCATTGCAAACTATCGACAAGCCTGACCGGAAGGCAACAGCAGAATATCAAGGGTTAGCGCAGCATATTGAGTCAACCCGCCAACGCTAAACTATTCTTTAATTTTTAAGCAATACGCTCGTAAGTCACTACTTCAAACGCATACTGATTTTTCTCATTGGCTGGATAATTCTGGCGCTGCTTGATTTCCCAGTCTTGTTGATTAATTTCAGGAAAAAACGCATCCCCGTTTTCCACTTCAGTATCCACATGCGATAAATAAATAGTTTCTGCTTGCTTCCAGAATAATGTGTACAGTTGCGCGCCACCGATCACCATAATTTCTGCAACATCCCCCGCTTGTTTAATCGCCTGTTTTGCGCTGTTGACTACGATGACATCTTTGGCGGAATAGTTTTTATCGCGTGTAACAATAATATTTGTGCGCCCCGGAAGTGCGCCTGCCGGTAGTGACTCCCAAGTTTTTCTCCCCATAATGATGGGTTTTCCCAACGTGGTTTTTTTAAAAAAAGCAAAGTCGGCGGGCAGTCTCCAGGGGATGCCACCCTCGCGACCAATAACGTGATTACGGTCAACCGCTGCAATTAAAGAAATTGAAGTCTTCACACTGAAAAAGGGTAGGCGATCGGTTCGTGGAACTGGTATCCGCTAACCTCGAAATCATCCATCGTTACCCAGGTTTCTAAATCTTTGAGGCTTTTAATCTCTGGATTGATGCTCAATTGTGGCGATGGAAATGGTTTACGTTTGAGTTGCACATCACGCATCAGTTCTAACTGGTCTTCATAAATATGCGCGTTAACAATTTTATGATATGCCTGACCGGGTTGCTTGCCTGTTATCTGTGCCATGATTTTAAGAAAAGCAAAAACTTGAATTTGATTAAAGTTTTGTCCTAGCGGCACATCACAAGATCGCTGTGAAGAGGTTAAATACAAAGTGTCACCGAGTAGCGAAAACGTATGCGTGTGCATGCAGGGTCGCAAACACCCGAGATGAAATTCGCCTGGATTATAAAAGCTGAGAATTTCTCCGCGATCATCAATGCCTTTGGATAAGTTATCGACAATCTTTTGCAGCTGATCAATGCTGCCACCCTCAGGCTTTGCCCAACCGCGTCCTTGCACGCCATAGACTCGACCCATGTCATCTTCACCTTTTCGGTGCGGATTGTTGAGCCAGTCAGAATTTTGATTGGCGTTGGCATCCCAGGTTTTTGTGCCTAAGGCGCGAAAATCAGCTGCATTGTTGTAGCCACGTAAATAGCCTATCAATTCTGCAATTGCTGATTTCCAATAACTTTTTCTGGTGGTAACCAGTGGAAACTGATTGCCAGCAACATCGTATTGCAGGTCGGCATTAATCACCGTCAGGCAGCGTTTGCCTGTGCGTTTGTTTTCAATCCAGTGGCCATCGTCAACAATGCGTTGACAGAGTTCCAGATATTGCTTCATGTGGCTGTGGAGGAGACTACGGGAACAGGGTTGCGTTTTGACCAGAGCAGAATGACGATGCCCGCAAGGATCATAGGCGCGGATAATAGCTGACCCATGGTCGCCCAATCGAGCGCGACAAATCCCAGATGCGCATCCGGCTCGCGGAAAAATTCAACTGTAAAACGGAACACGCCGTAGCCGATTAAAAACCATCCAGAAACAGCGCCCAGACGTCGAGGTTTAGAGGAATAAATCCACAGGCAAAGGAATAGCAGCAGTCCTTCCGTAGCCGCTTCGTACAGTTGCGAAGGATGTCTTGCCAGCACATCAACATGCGGGAAAACCATCCCCCAGTCAGTACCGGTAGGACGGCCCCAAAGCTCACCGTTAATGAAATTACCGAGTCGGCCAGTCATCAATCCAATGGGTACCATTGGCGCACCAAAATCGGCGATGTGAAAAAATGTTGTGCCAATTTTTCTGGCGAATAATCCCATCGCGATGAACACGCCGATCATCCCGCCGTGAAAACTCATGCCGCCTTCCCAGACGCGCAATGCCGAGAGTGGATCGGCAATCAAATCACCGAGTCCGTAAAACAGTATGTAGCCAATTCGACCGCCCAGGATGACGCCCAACGCGACGTAAAAAAGCATGTCGCTGACTTCTTCTGGCGTGATGGCGTAGTCGGCGCGCTTGGCTCGCCAGACTCCAAGTGCCCAAAAGGCAGCGAATCCGGCGAGATAGGTCAGTCCGTACCAGTGAATTTCTAACGGGCCAAGTGATAGGGCAACAGGATCGATCGAGGGATAAGTAAGCATCGTCGGATTATAACCCTAAATATTAGTTGGATCGTACGCATCTTTTTTCCTGTGCAACTATTTTTTCTCGGGTAGCGATTTGATCGCATAGATTCTAAGTTTGTCTAAGGCCTTGGCAAATTGCTCACCTTTTAGGGCTTGTTCGAGCAGCGGTTTAACAGGCACTGCTTTGGCTGCATTGAGTGCCGCGCGGAAAAAGTCTGCTTGTGGATAGTCGATATCTTGCATACCTTTTCGGCCTCGGCTGTCGGCTTCGCAGGCCAGCAGGAATTGCTCGAAACGCTCGGGTTGTCGAAACCCATCGCATTGTTTAATGATTTTTAAAACGGTTTTTGGCCGTAATTCGGCAGCGCGATGAATGTTGCCGTGAAAGCGTGCGACTAGTACGGCTAGATCTCGAAAGGCTTTGGGGGCTTTAAGTCGTGAGCAAAGGTTTTCCAGTAATTTTACGCTACGTTCTTCGTGACCGTGATGGCGCGGCAATAAATCGGTTGGCGTGGTGCCTTTGCCAAGATCGTGGGTGAGCGCGGCGAAGCGGGTTTTTGGCTCGTCTGATAATTTGGCGGCCATGTCCAGCACCATCATGGTGTGTATGCCGGTGTCGATTTCGGGATGATGCTTTTCTGGCTGCGGGATACCAAAGAGCTTTTCCACTTCTGGGAAAATCACTGCCAGTGCGCCGCATTCTCGCAGCGTGTTGAAGAACACGGATGGCCGGGATTCCGATAGCGCCTTTTGTGTTTCCTGCCAGATTCGCTCCGGTACCAGCGCATCGACTTCACCGGAATCTACCATGTCACGCATCAGCTGATTGGTTTGCGGCGCGACTTTAAAGCCTAAATAGGCATAGCGAGCGGCAAATCGGGCAACGCGCAAAATCCGCACCGGGTCTTCTGCAAAAGCGGGGGAGACGTGCCGGAGCAATCGATTATTTAAATCTTGCTGACCATTGTGGTAGTCGATAATGCTGCCGTCATGGTCTTGCGCAAGCGTGTTAATGGTTAAATCACGACGTAATAAATCTTCTTCAAGCGTTACCTCGGGCGAGGCATGTAGCGTAAAACCGTGATATCCGGGAGCCGTTTTTCGTTCGGTGCGCGCCAATGCATATTCTTCATGCGTTTCAGGATGCAAAAATACAGGAAAGTCTTTGCCAACCTGGCGAAACCCCTGTTCCAGCATGTCTTCCACCGTCGCGCCGACAACAACCCAGTCGCGTTCGTGGACTTCTCTGCCAAGCAGCTTGTCGCGCACGGCACCGCCGACGAGGTAAGTTGATGTAGTCGTTGATTTCAAAGTCTATGGTTTGCTAGTGAAAGGATGCCGTAGAATAACAAGAATGCTTAGAACTCTAATACTGATTTTATTGATTGTGCCCGTCGCTGGCTGCTCGACTATGGGATATTACTGGCAAACCGCCGCCGGGCATCTCAGCTTAATGAATAAACGCGAGCCCATTGTGGATTTACTCGCGACTGGCGAGATGGAAGAAAAACGCGAAAAACAGCTGCAAACGGCTTTGAAAATTCGCGAGTTTGCGGTGACAGAACTCGGTTTGCCTGATAACAAAAGCTATCAGTCCTTCGTCGAGCTGGATCAGGATTATATTGTTTGGAATGTGGTTGCTGCGCCCACCTATTCGCTGACCCCGTCGCAATGGTGCTTCCCGATTGTGGGTTGTGTGAGCTACCGGGGGTATTACGCCGAGTCGGATGCAGATGCTTTTGCCGCGGATATTGATGCTGAAAAGTTTGATGTGATGGTGCGCGGTTCTCGCGCCTATTCAACCCTGGGTTGGTTTGCTGACCCACTCACCAGTCCGATGGTTGATCGCGGTGAAATTTTATTGGCAGAAGTTGTTTTCCATGAGCTTGCGCATCAAATATTTTATATTAAAAATGACACGTCTTTTAATGAAGCCTTCGCTTCTGCTGTGGGTGAGTATGGCGTGCGGCAATGGCTGGCAATGAACGATTCAGATGGACAGATGCGCTATGAAAAGTATTTAAAAAGAAAAGCGACTTTTATTAAATTATTGGGGGAGACTTCTGAGAAGCTTAAAACCCTCTATGCAAGTGGCGCAGATGAATCTGAAATGGCGCAGCAAAAAATATTGATTTTTGATCAACTTAAAATTAATTACGAAACACTTAAAACGACATTGTGGGAAGGATATACCGGCTACGATGGTTGGTTTAAAAAGCCGGTTAATAATGCCCGGCTTGCATCCATTTCAGTCTATCAAGATAAAATTCCCGATTTTGCTCGCTGGCTCAGCGCCTGCGAATTTAATTTTCCACGGTTTTATCAGGAGATGATTTCTATTTCCGAGTTACCTAAAACGGAGCGGCATCAGCGCTTGGCGGATGCCGCCCGGTGTACAGCGATTTAACGTGGTTCCTTAATTTGGTTTTACCGCTTCAATCGTTGCGGATACTACGTATTCCTCAATACCTCGTCCCGGTGCCCAGTCGCTGATAAATTCACGTGACTCATCTTTGGGCGCAATTCTAATTTGTTCAAAACCGCTTTCATCAAGCATTAACGCAATATCACTGACCAGGGATGCACCAGCCATGCAGCCTGAGAGTAATTCACGGTCATTGCGTAACTCTTCCGGTAATTCGGTGCTGGCAACGACATCAGAAATTGCCAGTCTGCCGCCGGGTTTTAGCACGCGGAATGCGTCACTGAAAACCTGTTGTTTGTTGGGCGATAAATTAATGACGCAGTTGGAAATAATGACATCAATGCTGTCGTTGGCAACCGGTAGATGTTCAATTTCACCTAATCTGAATTCCACTTGATGATAATTCCCTTTGACTGCATTTGAGCGCCCCTTGCTGATCATATCTGGCGTCATATCTACACCAATCACTTTGCCCGTATCACCAGTTTCTGTTGCCGCTAAAAAACAATCAAAGCCACCACCAGAACCGAGATCGAGTACGGTTTCGCCCCCTTGAATTGCCGCAATCGCTTTGGGATTACCGCAGCCAAGCCCCATATCCGCACCTTCTGGCACTGCAATAAGGTCAGCTTCGCTGTATCCCAGGCGGGTCGAAATTAATGTGTTGAGGGCACTGTCATCCGAAACACCACAGCAGCTACTTTCTACGCCGCAGGTATCGCTGTCATTACTGGCTAGTGCCACCTTGGCATAGTCCTCGCGCACATTTTGGCGAATGGCATCGGCACTGAGCGCGTCTTCAGATTGAGAGGGTGTTTCAGGGGTGCAGCAAGTGGGTTCGCAGCAGCTTTCAGATTCAGTCATCGTTTTTCTCCGGTTTGAATTTTATTTTTTTGCATAAAATAGCTTGATAATTCCACCAATACTTCTGGAATTACTCGACAGTCAATGTT
>CAZNYF010000091.1:0-7169 GCA_964577195.1 uncultured Thiotrichales bacterium
AACAATATTCTATGGCGCGATGAGACACCGCATATTGTTGATTTTGATGATGCGCGAAATGGCCCAGCCATTCAGGATTTATGGATGTTTCTATCGGGTGATCGTCAATATCAAACCGCGAGGCTGGCGGACGTGCTTGAGGGATATACGCAGTTTCGGGAATTTGACCCGCGTGAGCTGCACCTTGTTGAAGCGCTCAGGACTTTGCGCATGATTCACTACGCAGCCTGGTTGGCGCGGCGCTGGAAAGACCCAGCCTTTCAACTGGCTTTTCCCTGGGCGAATTCAGCGCGGTATTGGGATGATCATATTTTGAGCTTGCGTGAGCAGGCGGCGTTGCTGGATGAACCGGCGTTAGTTTGGGATTAGCACTCCAGCATTTTGCCGTGTTGCATTAAACCTTCGAGATAATTGACGACTGAAACAAGTCCACCTGGAGACTTCATTAATGACTTAGGTACGCCGTGCAGGATTGTACTTTCTGCGCGGATCCAGTCTTTTTCATCTTGCAGGTTACCGCAAAAAACACCATCTAATGCGCGACACATTCTAATAAATAACAGGCAATTTTTGTATCGAAACCCAGTATCTGGCTGAGGCGCATCGTGTAGATCATCCAAGCCTTTAACCTGTAGCAGCTGCTTCACTTCCGAGTGCTGAAAACCGAGGCAACAGGCAGCTTGATAGGAAGCGAGCCCTAGTAGTAGTTCTGAATCTTGTGCGTTGATCTGATCTTTCATTTAACCTTCCCTGTCTGTACTTGTATAAATATAGGCCTTGTGTGGTCGCTTAACTGCGAATTCAGCCGCGTTTTTTTGTCGCCTGATGAGAACAAGTTCATATTTTCAGGTAATCAGGCATTGAGGTTTTATTCAAATTCTGATTCTACGTTTTGTACCTTGTCTGTGGCAGCTAAAAGATGGCAAAAGTGGCCATGTTGAAGAAAATTAAGTATCTGCTGGATCGCTTCTTCATTGCGCATAATAAATGAGTGCCCGCTCTCGATAACGATAAAATCTTTCATTTCATCTAACCGGGTACTTTCAACCGAAACCTTGCCATCGTCATCTCCAGGAATAAAGGGAGAAAACCAGGGGTCAGAGGTACTGCTGCCAGCAATCACGCCTATTTCTGCCTGAATCGGTTTTAATTGATTGGGGATACTGCTGCCTTGAATGCCAATTTCCTGCCCTGCTGGCCCCATCCACTTCTGATAAATAAAATTATCTTTGAGTAAATCGGCTATTTCACTACCATGATTAGGCGGGCTTAACATGACAATTCTACCAATATTATTAATGGTTTTATTTTGCAAGTAGGCCCGCACTAAAATACCGCCAAGAGAGTGAGTGACAAAGTTAATTTTATTAGGTTTATTTTTCGCGCAACCATCCAGAGCATTATTAATTACAGTGTCCGCGAGTGCTTTAATCGGTACTTCGGTAGATTCATAATTTTTATTCCATACACTATGCCCTTGCTCTTTTAGCGCACTTTCTATTAGCCCCATAGACACATGCGTACGCCCCATACCATGCAGTAAAATTGTACATTCCCTTGAAAACACTATGGGTGAAACCAGAAAGAAGAAAAAGAACAGTAATACCTTATGTGTGGGATTTTTCATTCTTTAGATAATGTCCTATCTTTATTTGAAAGCCTTCGTGCAATTCTTACCATTTTAGCCAACTCTTTTTCAAGTTCTTGTCTTTTAGATATCAGGTATTCTCGAAGCTGTTTCTTTCTTGCGAATAGAATAAAGACCCGAACATTCTCAAACATTCTTTTCCATTCTCCTCTAAAATAGAGCGCAACTGCGGCGCTAATCATTAAACTTACCAAATAGATAGTACCCCACCAAAAACCAAAATGGCTGTAGACATACCAGCTTTGCGCTCCCCAAAAAATCATGAATAACGGTAGCCCTATTAAAACCCTGGCAGAATCATATTGATCACGGCTTTTCGCCATCCTTTGAGAGAACTGGCGTGTTATTAAATATGGAATCGCGCTGTTTATCCACGCCCAAATAGAAATTCCCAATCCAAAAATCAATATCAATAAACTACGTAATAAATACAGAAATATCAACACAGGGCGGTAGTTGATGTTTAAGTGGTAGTCGTTAATACCGCAGCATTCGCACAGCCGTTCAAATGTTTTGAGGTGAATCATTAAGGACCGGACTCGATCCGGTTCGTGCAATCTTAATAACGACTGCGCATTCATTAATCGCTGCTGCACTCTAAAGCTCTGGCTTAAATTTTCACTGCGGTTTTTACCTTTTCGATGCGCAAAAAATAATTCTACGCGGCGGACCAAATCAATGTCTCGCCAGGATTGTGCATTCAGTGTGACGGATTTAAGCCCCTCCCGAATTCGCTCATTAATAAGCTCTACTGCGTCATATTCCTCTAGAGAGGATTGAACTTTCAAATCCACTGGCTGCGCAAAATTCACCAGCACATCACCTCGGAATTTACCTTTACGCGAAAACGTCAAACCAACGGGTAAAACTACCGGTGGCTCTACGTTAGTCTTTGCAGCACCCAAAGCGATGCGGGCAGCGCCGGTTTTCAGCTCATGCAGATAAGGGTCAGAATGACTCTGACCTTCTGGAAAGATCACGATGGTTTGCTGCTCAGCCAATAATTCGTAGCAGCGCTGAAATGAATCATCATTGCGCTCCATTGTGCCGGTATTATCCTTACGGCGGTACACCGGCACAGCGCCTATGAGGTGAAGAATGTGCTTCATCACTGGAACCTTAAACAAACCACTACGTGCCAATGGACGAATAGGTATAGGTGTTGCGGCCTGCAAAATCACCGCGTCCGCCAGCGCATTTACGTGATTAGCACAAAGCAGTACGCCGCGACCCTTGGGCAGTGATTCCAGTCCCGACACCTCAAAGCGTCGGTAAAAAACAACCACGATGAACTGACAAAAACGCTTCCAAACCCAAAAGAAAATTTGCTGCGCGCGCGAAGGCTGCGAGGAACTACTGGAAGTGGATTGTTGACCCATAGATTGATTATAGCTAGTAATGGCCGCGAGATTTTGGTTCCGCATGACCCTTAGAGATTGAAATCAGGCTTTTCACTTAGCGACGTAAACCCGGGGCTATTCTCCCAGCAGATAACCTCGGTTTTACAGTACCGGGCGCTTCTGCTCGATTATGCTGCAACTGCCAAGACGATAGCCCCCATACACCTAACCATTGACTAGCTAACGGTAAGCCAGAATACCGTGTAATTCATCTGTCCAATGGACATTAAATCTACGAGCTAGCATTGGAGAGCACAACCAGTGGCGATCTGCTCACATTCCCCAGTAAAGATCGAAATTTTCGTCTACTTACATTGACTAACCCAATGTATTGACCAGTTGGTCGTCTTATCAAGAGAATGCTGTGAGAAATCTAAAAATATTAATCAAATTGGTGGGTGTCATTGTGCTCTTACTTTTTTGTACTCCAGCAGAGGCGGATGAATATATTTCACTACAAGCTGTTTCTTTTCATTTCAAAAAAGCCAATGAGCGACAGGCAATACATCCTTCTCTGGGGTTCGAGTATTCCAGAGAACACAAACTAGGCTGGCAAGCTGCCTGGTTTAAAGATAGTTTTGGGTATCAATCTGGCTACATGGGCATTAATTATTCAGCGAATAAGTTTAAGGTACTCGGTGTTCCTGTACGCCTTATCGGAGCGCTTAATGTTGTTCATAAACAATTCATTAAAGGCGGCGAAGGCGAAACCAAGCTGGTACCTATACCAATCATTGAAGTAGGTATTCAGAAACATGTATCTTTGAATATTACAGGGTCACCAAAGCTGGATTATGCGAACGGTAAACGTACCAATGGTGTTCTGGTCATGCAATTGAAATTGCGATGGAAACAGTAGCTTTTTAATATCCTGGCACTGCTTGCAAGCACATCATGCTGAAGAGGTAAGTGGCACTACAGTTTCTCCAGTCTTCTCACGGTTAGCGTGAATTAAATTTTTCGTCGGAACCAAATGGGTCTTTTCTAGTAAATCAGGCCAACGAAGACCCGTTGCTGAATTCTTGCGATTGAAATTTTTATAGAAATTTCCCCGTATCTGGTTATTACGCATCAACCAGGCTCGAAACCGCTCATAAAGATCTGAATCAACCGAGCCAGTATTTTTCCAAAAATCTTTTAATTCACCCTGAAACGTTAATCCTGGAATATCATAAATTGCGTAACCAAGATTTTTTATGGGGGCAGCGTGATGAAGGGCAGACAGGCCTACTGTACTATTAATGGTTACAACTCCTTTGGCATTTTTTAGTAACATGGGTAAATTAATTTCATGCACATAATCTATTCTGCTACGAAGATTATAGTGTTTAGAGAGCTTTAATATTATATTTTTATAATTGGTATATCCACGATCCATCGGGTGGTGCTTCAAAACAAGTCGGGCGTCTTCTCTAGCGTGCTGACTGAATGAACTAATAATTTCATTAATAAATTCTTCAATCGACGCAAACGAAGAATGTGTTTTCACTTGCATATCAGAATGCACTTGCAATATAGCGACAAAAACATCACCGCTACTTTGTTTGGTTAGGCGATGGCGTATCTTACGCTCACCAATTGAATAAAGATGTTTTCTGATTCCGCCCCGTACCCAGTATAACCCCTCAATGAGCACATTCATTGATCGGTGATGACGGTAATGAGGAAACCTAAAATACAAAACCAAAGCAGCCAGATAATAAAGGATCGCAAACACTGCAGCGTATATAAACCCTGAACCAGAATACTGCTCTTCAACAGAAGAGTATCGTTCCGAATGACGATAGTTATCCGCTACGCGGGAGATGTTAGAATTCCCATTAACGCCATCTTGTTCAAGTGTTAAATAATTGGGTCGTAGATAACCTTCTTCAAAAACATAAATTTCCGTCGAAAGCTTTGCAACAACTGTCTTAGTTTGCAAGTGATATTCCCTACAATCACCAAATAAATATATTCTATTTATTTGGTTTTTCTGGATAAACTCATTTAGATAAACAGGCCATTCTTCTGTTGTTCCTGAAAAGTTAGCAGCCTCGGATCCTGAATAAAAAAGAGCATCACCCCCATTAAAATTAATCTTAAATGTTTTATGCCCATGCGCGGTAAATTCTTTACTTAGACGCTTAAAAAATGGCCCAACAGGGCCTTGCAAAAAAAGTATATTATCAGGCACTTAAAACACCTTTTATCATTAGTCCAGCCTTTTTAATCTGGCGCTGTAAATACGTAACCTGCAAGCGATTAGTGCCCGTCTTTTGTTGCGACAATGCCCGTGCAGCTATTAATTTATCTATGGTCTGCTCGCATGTAGCAAAACTCTTTGAATCCCAATCGTAATAGCGAGGATAAAGCAGTAACGTACCAGCAACCAACTGATCCAATGATAAGCGGCGATGGCGACGTGTAATAGATAATTTATCGGTGGTTAAATTCCAGCCCGCATAAAATGGCATGCCATAAGCCGTGACTGGAATCTTGCGCATCAAAGCCTCAAACCCGACCAATGAGGTCATGGTATGGACCTCATCCGCAGCCTCGATACAAGATGCAATGCCCGTTTGATCAACATATTGATCACAATATTTCATTGCGATGTCGGGGTGTACTTTGCCTACTCGGTTACCCGTCGAGACATCAGGATGAGGTTTATAGATAATGTAAGCATTTGGATTGGACGCTCTCACTGCCTGAATAAGCTTCAGATTTGTATTAACTGATTCGCACCCCAGTCGAATTGAAGCATCATCTTCTACCTGCCCTGGAACGAGAATAATTTTCTGCATCTTAGCTGCATCTGTTTCCAGCTTGCTATTGGGTTCCAGATTATATTTAGTCAATTGGGAAGATATGAGTTTTTCGCGAACCGCTGTCGCCCGAGCCAATAGGCTGTTAGAAAAATCAGTACGTTGCAGCAGCGTCTCTAAATTACTCGGTTTCGACGGATCAAAATAGATACCTTCCGAATCCAGCACTAACGAGGAAGGACGCGTAAAATCGGATCCCAATCCAACCGACCTCAAAAAACCATCTTCCATACAAATGGCTGATTGTCCGGTGATGCGTTCTAGCTGCTCAAGTCCTTCTGGGCGGCGTGTTCCCCATACCACAATTCGATCACCCTGCTTAATTCCTGCTTTTTTCGCAGCACTTACGGATTTTACAAACTGTATTTTTCGGCCGTTCGCAGACAACAGCGGTTTGATATTGAAACGTGTCCAGTGACGAATCCCAAAACAGAAGATTTGCTGCTCATTGGGGTCATCCATTTTATTTTGCAGCGCGATATAGTCAATCGCCTCAAAGATATCGCAACGCTTCCCAGAAACGGGATTCACATAGCGGCTATAAAGTATGTAGGCCGCAGCAAAGACCTCTTCAAGCGTACGCACTTTAGTTCGCCTGGCGCAGCTAGCCCGATCATCTGTGAGCCCCCATCCAGCGTAGAATGGCATGCCAAAACAAGTCACCGGAATATTCAACAAAAGTGCTTCAAACCCCAGCTGTGATGTCACCACGTAAACCTTATCAATATTTTTAAGCACGGAAAGAGGGTTATAGTTTTCAGTAATAAATACCAAGTCTGCATCCTTTTCAAATTTTGAAAACAGCCCTTTTCGAAAACCTTCAACCGTTTCAGGGTGTAGTTTTACGACAATTCTGGCACCGGGGTTTTCAGACTTTGCAGCTGTCACCATCTTCTCTAACGAAAATCCCGCACCACCGTGTGTTACTGAAGCATCTCCTGCAACCTGATCAACAATCAACACATGTTTTTGTTGCGAGTCAAAAAGCGTAGCAGGGGCAAACGGCTGCCCGTTATATTTTGAGATATGGTACTTGAGAATTAAAGAGATCGCCTTTTTAGCCTGCTCAATTAAGTTCTCATTAAAAATCTTGTCCGAACCATTAAGAATATTTTCAAGGTCTGAAGGCTTACTCGCATCGTAATAAATACCCGAAGCATCAGTGACAAGCGAGATACTTGCATTACCCGCTCGGCCCAAACCAACGGAACGGATAAACCCGTCTTCCAAAGAGAGGTAGGGGATCTGGTTTTGCATCGCAACATTCTTCGCTTTAATGGTATTTTTTTTCATCCCCCAGCCAACGATCACATC
>CAZNYF010000091.1:7269-11880 GCA_964577195.1 uncultured Thiotrichales bacterium
CATACACAAGGAAACTCCACACCCACAAAAGAGAAACGGATTTCTCTTTGCAGCAACGGAAGCTAAGAAACATGGAAGTTATACAGAACCAGTACAAGGACTCACCTGATTTGGCTTACTCATCAAGCGCAGGGTCCTTAGAGCATGTTGTGGATAACGCATTGATACTTAGCTCAAATGATCAGTTACTCCCCTCGCCTCGGTTCTTAGTGGCTACTCCTGTTACTCCCTTCGAGAAACGCATCTAATGAGTGTTAAACGACAACCATTTGGAATCATGCGCGCGGTTGTGTTTGCATTAATGATGCGTGAAATGAAAACACGGTTTGGCGTATATCGTCTTGGCTATTTATGGGCGCTATTGGAACCGGGAATCCATATAGCAGTGTTCGCCATCATATTTGGCTTCATCGCTCAAAGGACAATGCCAGGTATCAATTTTATTGTCTTTTTAACCACCGGCATTATTCCCTGGTTGATGTTCAACAGCATGTTGTCACGCGGAATGAGTGCGGTGTCAGCAAATCAAGGGCTGTTTAGCTATCGACAAGTAAAACCGATGGATTCCATCCTCGCCAGAATGATTCTTGAAGGTATTATTTACAGCAGTATTTATCTTTTTATTCTATTGATTTTTATCTGGTCAGGGGTTGATATCAGCATCGAAGATCCTCTTAAAGTAATCGCAGCATTTTTACTACTTTTTCTTTTCTCTTATGGCTTATCAACAATCATGTGCATTGTTGTAACCCAGGCTCCAGAAGTAAAAAAGCTGGTTCCTATATTCCTACGACCGCTCTACTTTATGTCGGGTATATTTTTCTCGATTGAATCGATACCTCAGGAATATCGCGCTTATCTAATGTGGAATCCTGTCATGCAAACCAACGAATTATCCAGAGATGCTTTTTTTACGGCTTACCAAACGCCTGAAGGGAGCTGGTCTTATCTAGCTTTATGTGCGGCAGTAGCCCTTATTTTTGGCCTGGCGCTCTATCGCCAGAATAGAGAAAAGTTGGTAACGACATGATAGAGATTAGAAATTTGACCAAAAGCTATCGAACCAAAGCCGGAAAAAAATACGTCTTTAAAAACTTGAATGCAAAGATTCCAGCGCTTAAAAATGTTGCGCTGCTAGGAAGAAATGGCGCGGGTAAATCGACCTTAATGCGCATACTTGGCGGCATTGATCACCCAGACTCAGGAGAGGTTATTTCGGATCAATCTATTTCCTGGCCTCTAGCTTTGTCTTCAGGTTTTCAAGGGTCTTTAACCGGTCGAGAAAATGTAAAATTTGTCTGTCGGATTTATGGTAACGAATCTGAATTAAGCGAAAAAGCAGCATGGATAAAAGAGTTCTCCGGTATTGGGGATTACTTTGAAGAACAGGTAAAAAAATATTCCAGCGGAATGAGATCACGACTGGCTTTTGCGCTTTCAATGGCGTTTAAATTTGATGTCTACCTTGTAGATGAAATTACGGCTGTTGGTGATATGGCCTTTAGAAAACAATCTGAGCAAGCTTTTAAAGATATGCGAGACAGGGCTAGTATTATTATGGTTGCACACAATATTGAAACTCTGCGCAAACAGTGTGACATGGGAATTGTATTAGAAGATGGAGCAGCGAAAGTTTTTAATGACATAAACGAAGCGATTGCTGTTTATACAGGAGAGCAACTTGAAGCCGCTTAATTTTCATAAAATCGCTAGCCAGTTTGTATTCATTTGGCTACCTTGCATTGCAGCAAGTTTGTACTGGGGCATGTATGCATCTGACCGTTTCGTTTCTGAGTCTAAATTTGTGATTCAAAATGCGGGGGCAGAACAGCCTGTCAATTTGGATGTAAGCTCCATTATCAGTGGCGGCGGATTAGCCAATCAGGATTCGTACATGATTCATGAATATATCCTTTCTTGGGACATGCTCACGTTACTCGATAAAAAATTGAAATTACGGGATCACTTTACCAGTGAATTTATTGACCCTATCTCCAAGCTGTCAGAAAAAGCCTCCAGGGAAGATTTTTTAGCTTATTACAACAAGAGAATTCATGTTGAGTTTGATGAAATATCCTCCATTACAACCGTAACAGCACAAGGTTTTAAGCCGAGTGTGGCGCAAGAAATTGTTCAAACTATCGTTAGTGAAAGTGAGCTATTTACCAACCGTATTGGGCATAAAGTTGCTAGCGAACAAATGAACTTTATTTCAGGGCAGCTAGATAGAGCACAGGCAAAAGTTCAAAGTGATAAACGTAAAATCATAGCCTTTCAAAACGAAAATCGTACTTTTTCACCTGCACTCGAGACTCAATCTATTTCCACTCTAGTCTCTTCAATGGAAGCAGAACTAGCGACTAAAACGGCGAAACGCAAATCACTTTTGACCTATCTGAATGATAACGCACCAGAGATAAAGCAGCTTGGTGCAGAAATATCGTCACTAAGACAGCAAGTACATTTGGAAAAATCCAAAATGGTTGGTACAAGCAATAAGTCTTCCTTAAATAACTTAAGTGCGGAGTTTCAAGAAATGGAGACGAGTCTAGAATTTGGCGCCAACATGTATCGGTCAACACTGGCAGCTCTGGAATCAGCAAGAATTGATGCGGCTAGAAAATTAAAGCATCTGATTTTACTACAACAGGCAAGATTGCCAGAAACAGCAGAATATCCAAGACGCCTATATAACGTCATTACTTTTATTGCCATTACGTTAATGATCTTCTGGATTGGAAAGCTGGCAGTCGCCACAGTTCGGGATCACAAGGATTAACCTATGAACCTAGAAAAATTAGTTGAATCGCGAAAGTCCACGCAAGCTATTGACGCACCTGGCAAACCGGAAAAAGCTCTCATCACCAATAAGGTGACTACGAGTTTTTCTGATTCACCATGCACGCCAATACCTTACGCGTCTTTTTCGCGCCCAACTGATTTTTCTAGGTTGAAGCATTTCATCCTTCTAATATTAATTTCTCTCGGTGTTGCGACGGCGCATGCGGCTGACTCGGAATCTTTGAAGAAATACCGTAGCTTATCCACAAAAGCATCGCTATTGACCCAAGCAAACCCCTTCCGTTCTGAAAACCGTGGACAAACTGAGAATGCGCCAAGAAGTGTACCCGATACTCGCTCTAGAACAGCACAAACAGTAGTTAATGAAGATGCGGTGTTTGGATCAAAATTATTTACCGGCGAATTTTCTAAAAACTCTTTCTCCAGTTTTAACCCCAATCATATGATTGGAATAGGCGACAAAATCACCCTTAAACTTTGGGGCGCTCAAGAGCTTGAAACGATTTTAACTGTCGATGCTCAAGGTAATATTTTTATACCGCGAGTTGGCCCAATCAACGTCGTCGGCGTACAAAATTCCAAGCTAGATAAAATTGTAAAAGAATCGTTACTTACAATCTATCGCGCTAATGTAAATAGTTACGTTAACCTAACGGCTGCGCAGCCAGTTAAAATCTATGTGACCGGATTCGTTGAACGCCCTGGTATGTATGAAGGACTCTCCTCCGACAGTATTCTTAACTTCCTTGATCAGGCAGGCGGGATAGATGCCAACCGCGGAAGCTACATTGATATCACTGTAAAACGTGGAAGCGCCGTAAGAACCACAGTGAACCTGTATCATTTTCTATTAGCCGGCCATATACCATCAATACAATTTCACGATGGCGATACCATTGTTGTCGGTTCACGTAAAAGCACTGTCAAAGTATCCGGGCTAGTTCAAAACGCGAGCAGGTTTGAATTTCGGGATAAAAAGGTACCGCTAAGGCGAATTCTCAATACAGCTAATGTAAATCCCAAAGCAACGCATATCCGAATAGTAAGAAATTCTGGTTTAAAACGAAACGTAGATTACTACCCAATTGACGATGCTGATAGCGTTATTTTGCTGAATGGCGATGACGTATTAGTCACCGCCGATAAAAAACCCGGCACCATTACTGTTCGAGTAGAAGGTGAACACGATAGCGCCCAAGAATATATTCTTCCTTACGGTTCCAAATTAGGTAGTTTACTTGAACGGATACAGCTCAACCCACAATCAAATATCAGCTCAGTCCAACTATTTAGAGAAAGCGTTAAAGAACGCCAAAAAGAAATGCTGGAGGCTTCACTACAATCACTACAAGCCAGCGTACTCACAGCCCGCTCCGCCACCAACGAAGAAGCCGCACTTCGCGCTCAAGAAGCAGAACTTGCGCTTAAATGGATTGATCGCGCTCGCGATATAGAGCCACGCGGCCAAGTCGTACTTGCCAACTCAAGCCATACTCCAAATGTTGCTTTGGAAAATGGCGACATTATACGAATCCCCAGCATGAGTTCTTTAGTCATGGTTCACGGAGAAGTACTTTTTCCCAACGCCGTTGTCTATCGTGACAATGCCAAATTGACTGACTATATCGATCAGGCCGGGGGATTTACACAAAGTGCAAATACTTCTTTAGTCGTCATTTTACGCCCTGACGGGACTTTTGAAAGAGCCGAAACAAAAGGCTGGAAGAAAACACCGACTGCAAGTATATCTAAAGGATACGAAGTTCTCGTACTACCTAGAGTTGATTTCAAACGACTTCAAATCACTAA
>CAZNYF010000092.1:0-2909 GCA_964577195.1 uncultured Thiotrichales bacterium
GAAAGTTATTTAAAAAAACAAACCAAGCAAACCATAGACAAGCCGCTTAATTATCTACGCTGCATTATTCGCAACCGGTTTATAGATACTTTGCGAAAAGAACAACGCAACCCACTCACAATGGTCGAAGATACAGATAATTACCAAGTCACAGAAATAGGCTTCCAAAGCTTGGAACAAATACAGATTTCCCGGCAAACACTCGAAAATATCTGGACAAAATTACAACCGCTAGAACGCGAGTTAATGCATTTTTGGGCAATCGAAGAATGGACAGCTCAAGAAATTTCCGACCACCTGAAAATCCCCAGGGGTACCGTTTTAGCGAGAATACACCGCCTTAGAAAAAGAATCGTCAGTTTCGATTTGGAGAATAACAGCACCAACAGGGAGGCAAGCTAATGTCAAAACAACAACCACAATCCACACTAAAATCTACGCTTAAATTAAAAATTGAATCAGCTACTCTGAGTGCAGAACAGCTCGGTGAACTCAACCGACTGCAACAAAGGTTCAGTAATATAGATAACGACACCGCTACAAAACCAAATGATCAGCACATCGCTCCGGCACCTCCAGCCAAAAAATTCAAGTTTGCCTGGGCAGCCATATTTGTTTTGGTAATTATCAATCTGGTCTGGCTTTTCCCTATCTACATTTCAGAGACCGGCACGCAGGCTATCGTCAGTCATTCAGAAAAAATCAACTTGGTGGCCGCAGAAGTTGTACGTAATCATCTCTACCGAAAACCTCTGGAAATAGAAGGGAACGAAGAGCAGCAAATCTTTAACTATTTTACCGAGTTAAATTTTCGACCTGTTAAAAGCCACTACTTGGCAACGCTAGCGTTGTCTCCGGTAGGAGGCCGGTACTGCTCACTGCAAACCAAAAGAGCGGCTTTTCTCAACTACCGATCAGACAAGGACGATTTATTTCACACGGTTTATCAAGCGCCTTACGATACCGATGTATTTCCACAGCTACCCAATTTCGACCAGGGCGAGAAGCCTGTCACGACATGGGCCAATGGCATAAAAGTAACCCTTTGGACTGAAAAAGGATTGGTTTTCGCAATGACCGACTAATGTTCAATAGCCAGAAACAAAAACCCCCGACATTGCCGGGGATTTTTGTTCGCTCAATGCGATATATATAAAAACTAAGGGCTAGAACTTAGGCCCTGCATTGGCTTGAGCGGCTGCCTGGGCTAGCCCAAGCTCACCTTGTTTGATAGCTTTATTTGCCAGCTTCAGTGCTTCAGCATTTTTACCTGACTTCGCAAGCTTTTCAGCTTTCTTAATATACTTACCCATGTCGCGCCATTCTGCATCTGCTGCGGCTGACTTTTTCTTTGCAGCTTTTGCTGCTTTAATCGCTGCACCGACAGAAGGATCCATACTTCCTGCTGACTTAACGTTACTCATTGCCTTGGTAACTGGATTACCTCCACAAGCAACCAAAATGGCTGATGCGGCTATGATAGCCAGTAGTTTAGTGGAAATTTTCATGCTGTTTCCTCATTAAATATTGCTTAATTCTTTGCTCCCAACGGGAGCATTATTGCCGTAAAGAACCACCAAAGAGTAGATTTAGTCCACCCCTCGGCAGTCTGTACGCAGCGACTACTTACGTGCGCCCGGTCCGTTCAATTCAAGACCATTACTCATATAAGAGTGGAAATATTCCAGCTGCTTATACTGTTTGCCCTGAGCTTTAAATGGCTTGGCACGAACCTGCTTGTTACAACCACCGTAGCGACGATGCACCGTTCCCAAACCACCCCATTTAGAGCGATAAACAGGAAAGTGAGTAAGATGACCTAATGCCGGGCTGAGTAAATCGGCACGGATTTTGTTACCTGAGCTAGTCACATGGCAGTCAGCACAAGATAAATTTAGCTGGCCGCGCTTGGCATAGAAAAAGGTCTTGCCTTTGTTATAAGCTTCTTGTGCCTTTGGATCATCAGGAATTTCGATACTAACGGTTTGACCGCGCCCCTGATACGAAATGTACGCTGATAACGATGCCATTTTTCCTTTCTTGTATTTAAATGGTTTTTCACCATTGCCTACCAGGCATGCATTGATGTCTTGCTCAACCGTTCTAACAATGCCTTCTTTTGAATCCCAATGGGGATAACGAACCTTTATGTTTTTGACATCGCCAAAACATGAAGCAAAAGTCTTACCATTCTTAAAAGACTTGCCCCAGATACCTTCTCCTTTATCAATATGGATTTCATAAGGAGGGAATTCCTCGATGGATTCCCATTGCTCTCGAGAAGCCTTATCGATGGAATAAACTCCATTGATATAATCTGCAAAAGGTGTTTCTGGAAATTTCTTTTTAAAGTAGTTTTGAAATGCACTGAGGTCATCAGCTGGACTCGCCTGCACCGCAATAGACGGCACCGCAACAGAGAGCGCAATAACCGTACAAGTTAATAGTTTTTTCATAATTTTAAATCCTGTGGTATTTGCAACGAGCCGCTCAAAGCGTGTAGATGAATTCAATAATGTCATCAATCTCTTTATCGGAGATAATTCCGTGAGGACCAAACGGAGGCATCATTGAATCAGGGTTGGCTTTAGTCGAATCATAGATTTGCTCTCTTAACTTCGCCCTATCAGGAAAGCGCGCTTTCATAGCAATCAGTGGTGGACCGATATTCCCAGCTAATTCTCCGCCTGCAATAACATGGCACGCCAGGCAATTACCTCTTTTGCGATCAAAAGCCGCTTTTTTGCCAGCTTCCAGCACGGAGGCTCCTTCTGCGGACGCAACAACGGGTAATAAACCCAAGAGTCCGCCAAGTATTAACACTGAACCAGCTGTCGTCACGAATTTAGATTTAATAGTCATGGAAATTGTTATCTCCTTGGTTGGTGGTATTTATGCGTTGAACAACT
>CAZNYF010000092.1:3009-4738 GCA_964577195.1 uncultured Thiotrichales bacterium
GTTGTGAGTATAGACGAATCATAACAAAAAACTATTCCCGAATTACAAAATTTCTTTTAAAAACACTTAGTTAGAATATTAAAAAATTCTAATAGAATTATTTACGGATATGTTTCTGTCGCTAAACTATATTAAATTAATGACCATCAGCGATTAAAATAGGTCATATCATCTGCGCAATGGGAATAATAGTTCTCTCCATGCGTCTTTAGAATACGCTCACCATTTTAGCCCGAGGTTCGTCTCAAAACTGCGGACTCGATTGGCCACATCCGCTACGACTGGATAGTTTAAATATGTTTCAATTTGGATCTCAATATAAATTGCGCCGTAGCATTGAGGAGCAAAGACCCAAGCTACTGCGTCTAGCCTGCTCTTGGTGTCACGACCTGCAGCTGGCAGAAGATCTGGTTCAAGATACCTTCATTAAAGCGCTGGAACGATCCGCTCAACTCAAGGACCCGGCAAAAATAGCAGGCTGGCTAACGCGGATTCTGGTTAACTCACATCGCGATCATCTGCGTAAAGCGAAAAATTTTGTTGAAATAGAAGACGAGACCTTAGTCGAACAGGATCATCCAGAAATGTCTGCTGAACGCGCTGACACCGCTTCATTTGTCCGACAATCGGTTGCCAAATTGGGAGAAGAGCAACGCAAGGTGCTTACACTAGTGGATTTAAGTGAATTCACTTATGCGGAGGTTGCCTGCATTTTGGATATACCCATAGGGACAGTGATGAGCCGCCTGTGCCGTGCGCGGCAGCGACTTAAAGTACTCATCGAAGAACAACAAAATAATAATACAGTAGTCAAGCTCAGGCGGGTCAAATGAACACAGGAAAAGAACAGCAATATTCAGATGAGTTCTTGAACGCACTCGTAGATGGCGAATTTCCACCTGAGGAACGCGCAGCACTGTTACAGCGTCTGCACGACCATTCCGAAGCAACTAAAACCTACTGCCAGCTTCGCTCAATTAAGGAGATGGTTCAGGCAGCTTACGCTCATCCCGACGAACAGTTTAAAAAAGAGGCAACAGCTAAACCGCATCGCTGGATGTTAATCGGGATTGCCGCAAGTCTGGCGGTTATTTCATTGGTGGTTGGACTACTGTTTATGCAGCAACTAGATGCCCCCGCACTGGAGCGATTCGCATTGATCGACCGGGATGGACGCGGCAGCCGTGCGGCACTCGCACAAGATAACGAAGTACGTATCGTATTCCATGTTGTAAATTCATCCAGGACCAACGGTGGGGAGCTTTTAAACGAGGTCGAAAACGTGCTGAAAGACTATCAGTCGCGCAATCAAAAGCTTCGGGTTGAGGTCGTCGCGCACAGCAAAGGATTGGATTTACTGCGTAAGAAACTATCCCAGAACCAGGATCGTATCAAACAACTTGCCGAGAACTACCCCAACCTCACCTTTGTCGCCTGTCGCAATACGGTAAATCGTATTGCTATTAGCGAAGGAATTGAGGTGCTGCTTCTACCAGAAGCTGAACTCACCGAATCTGGCGTTGCTCACATTGTGCAGCGGCAGCGTGAAGGATGGATCTACATTCAAGTCTGATGTTAAACCTCCCACACTCAAGAGGATCACAGCCTGGTTTTTTGCAGCTAAAAAGAGCAGCACCGATGCTTATTGTAGCGCTGACTGCTTGCCAACCCTCTGATGAAACAATAGCGCCTGGCGTTGAGCAAAAAAACTCCCAGGCAAACTTAAACC
>CAZNYF010000092.1:4838-11827 GCA_964577195.1 uncultured Thiotrichales bacterium
GTTAAAGCAAAAGGTGGTGTATCACATCAACTACGATGATCCACAAAAACAAGTCGCAGCCTTACAAAGCATTGAGCATCACCTTAAAGCTGCCGGAAAGAATATCGACATTCAGGTTGTACTACATGGACCTGGATTGTCATTACTTTTAGAAGCAGATTCGCTAGCAGAAACCAAGCTTACTCGCGCCAATGCCAATCCTATGGTTCAAGCACGCATATCGCAGCTAAAAGACGATGGTGTCGTTTTTAACGTCTGCAAAAATTCATTGAGAATCAGCAAAATCGACTATCAACAAGATTTATACGATGTCGCCACAGCTGAGCTAGTGGAAAACGGAATCAGTAAAATCGTAGAACTCCAGTCCCGGGGCTATCTATATTTAAAACCCTGAAAACGAGCAAGTAGACAGTGGTAGTCTGCTTAAACAGCCTTACCCGCGCCTTTATGGCGCGGGTTTTTTTAGTTGTCAGGGACGAGTGAATAATAACTTGTGCAATATGGCGGAGAATTTTTGTCCCTTAGCTAGAGCGACCACCTTGCAATACATCCTGATACTCTTTGAGCTTGACCCATTCGCTATTGTTGGCTAACTCAGCCTGTAGCGGCCAGCTATCCGGGTCTGCCAGGCGAAAGTTTGCACCCGCGGAATCAAGAATGGTCTGTATTGCAGGCACCTTCGATTTTGACAGCTCTAACCAGGTGTTGATTCCTCCGGTATTGAGCAACTCTTCGATCTTTGGTCCAATACCTTCGACAATTTTCAAGTCATCAGGCTTAAAGCTGCCAAAACCACTGTTTCTGTCAGAGCCGATCATATTCTCTAGCTTGGAGACGCCATCTTTCTTTTGCAGGGTAATCAGTTCATCCACCTGACCCTCGGCAGCAAGCTTCGCCTGAGGAATCCAGATGGATGGATCAATCATCTGGTATTTATCATTATATTGATCGAGGATACCGCGCAAATCATCGTCCGATTTATCACCCAGTTCAGACCAGCTAACAATGCCATTCTCATGCAACAAGGCTTCCATCTTCGGCCCGATACCTTCAATAATTTGTAAATTATCAGATTGGAATCCGGCAATATCCGCGTCGATCACTGGCCCGGCCGGAGCGACTGCCTTATTGCCGCTACCTGTCAAAGATGCTGCTGCTCCGCCTGCCAGAGATGCCCCTGCGCCGCCAGCACTTCCAGCAGAAGCATCCGCAGAAACCGTTGATGATCGTGTCTGATAGGTACCCTCATTGGAATCAATACCGGTACTTTTACAGAATAATCCACGTAAAAGACGTCCCAGCAAAAGCCCCAGAATGAAGGCTATTAAAAGCCATAGTAATGTTTGCAAGATAAAAGCGATCATGATCGGTCACCACGTCGAACCCGGGAAAACAACCCCATAATGGTGCCGAATAAAAAGGCCAGAATCAGCCAGAATAACAATTTTGAAAATAAATAAGACATGTCGTTACTCCACCTATTTATGTTTGATTGTAAAGTTGATTCTACGATTCTGGGCCATTCCTTCCTCAGTATCGTTAGATGCGACAGGCTGGCTTTCGCCATGACCCACGCTAGACATTAGCCCAACATCGACACCCGCTGCTGCCAGTGAAGCCTTCACCGCTGCAGCGCGTTTGTCACTCAAAGCCATGTTGTAAGCATCATCGCCTCGACTATCGGTGTGCCCCGAAATTGTCAGTCCGCTGGCAGTCACGATATCCTTACACTCGTTAATCACTGCAGCCATCTGCTGCAACAAGCCATAACTGTCGACGTGTACCTCAGCCTTGTTATAAGCGAACAAAACCTTTTTGCCCGCCATGGTCGAATCGAGTTTTGCCTGACACATAGCCAGATGAGTATCGACAGGATCGGGGGCAGGCTCCGGCTCGGGGATCGGTTCAGGTTCTGGCTCCGGTATAACAACAGCAACCGGAGGCACTACAACCGGCTCAGCCACCTCAATGTTGTGATGCACAACACGCACCCCGCTCACATCTCCTGCAATTTTCAATGCCTGATTACGCGCATCCTCAGACGGCGCGACACCGGTGAGCCGCACATCGCGGCCGTGACGATTCAGTTCAACATTTGCCCAGTCAATATTCTCTGCAGCCAGACCCGCCGTAGTTCTATCCGTTAATTCAGCTTCTATCGGCCCTTGCCGACTGGAAAGCATCAAAAAATAAAGCAAGCCCAACCCGAGCAGTGTAAGTAACCACCACAACCCTTTGGGTAGACCGGCACACATGGTAGATTGGTTATTTGCCATTATGTAGCACCTTATAGTTAATCGAGTGAATCGCGTATAAAACGAATCTTTTGGAATTCTGAATCCAGGCTAATCAAGGACGAGTAAAGAATAACTTAAACAACATTACAATCGTCCCTCAGTGTTTTTATCTCGTGTTCAATTCGGAGAAACTTCGGTATCTGTCTAAAAATTGCTGTGGTAGAAGACAGCCGAAAGCCGGACAAAACACCCAAAGAGCATAGGAAACAAAGCGACAGAATGCTAGTTTTTCCCGACAGTTTTCATTTGTTCATACAAATCCAAGGGTGGAAACTAGAGGCTATTTGGATTACTTAATTAAAGTAACTAACTGATTTAACTTTTCTTTTTTAAAGTCAAGGAACCAGTTCTGGGTTACACCAAAGCCGTTCGGGACTGGATATAGATTCAGACCGCTTGTGCGCCCTAGATAATATAAATCGACAATCTGCAAACATAAAAAAAGCCAGACCATGATCGTAGTAATCTACGCATCACGCTCTGGCTAATGCACACTCCACCAAGTGTGCTATTGAGCCGCCATATTCAACAATGAAGGGAAGAAAAATAGGCTCAAATTAAAGAAAATATTAGGGCATCTAATCACTCGCAGTCTGGTTCTTCCTCCGCTTTGCCTGGTGATTTTTTGTCCTTGGAATCAGCGGAGGATGTAGGCACTTTTTCAGCCGATTCGGCTCCACCTTCCGCAGCAACGGCAACACTCGTCAGAACAGCGAGAAATATTGATAGAATTAGCAAACTAAATAGATGTTTCATTGGTACATGCCCCTGATTAATGATTAAGTATTGACCTGAATCATACGTCCTAATTCCTGAATCAAAGCTGAACAAAAAACGGCAAAATTTGGTTTTTTGCCGGCAAATACAAAGACTTAAACACATGCGCATAGATTTACAGAAAAACCTCTACTATATCCATGACCCCATGTGCAGCTGGTGCTACGCATTTGCCCCGAGCTTAAACAAGATTACGTTGGCACTTCAGAATCAGATTCAAATTCAGTCTCTAGTGGGAGGATTAGCCATAGATTCCGATCAACCCATGGCAAAAGAAACCAAGCGCCATGTTAAAGATGCGTGGATAAGAATTGAGCACGAAGTGCCCGGCACAGCCTTTAATTTTGACTTTTGGGATCAATGTCAGCCACGACGTTCAACTTATCCGGCCTGTCGCGCGGTAATCCTGGCTCGACAATCAAGCAAAGAAAAAGCGATGACTCACGCTATCCAGCAAGCCTATTATCAACAAGCAAGAAACCCGTCAGATGACAATGTGCTGTGCAACCTTGCCGAAAAAATCGGCTTGGATACCGAGCAATTCTCAAGGCAGTTAAATTCAGCCGAAACTCGCCGGTTGCTAGAAACTGAAATCCAGTTTACGCGCCAATTGGGCGTTACCAGTTTTCCATCACTGATTTTGCAAAAAAATCATTCAGCCTCACTGATTCCTCTTAGCTATACCCAGCCAGATTCAGTCATAGCGCAGATTAAAAAAGCATTAAAATGAGCATGCCTGCTTTCGTTCTCCGGCTACTCATTGGTGGCCTGCTATTTTGCTCTGGTCAGGGTTCTGCTGATACGCCACCTGCAGAATTTTTCTCTCGCAGCATTGTGGATCAATTGGTGGCTATTCAGTACTCCAAAGCTGAAACAACACTGACACAACTGCAAAAACAATATCCTGAATATCCACTCACAGGCTTTTACCGAGCCGCCACCATCTGGGCAAAAGCACAGGATCAAGACAATAAGAACCAGGAAGATCTACAACGGGCCTCTGTTGATGCTTTAAAAAACACTATCAAAAATGCCAACAACGCTTTAGAAGAAACCGCTAATCGCGACTGGCAAATGTCCCTTGGGCTGAGTCACATTTTTATTGCGCGAATCTACCTACAGCAAAGCCGCTGGATTAAAGCTTACCGGCATATCAGAAAAGGACGCGACAATCTCAAGAGACTCCTCAGCCAACATCCCGACTATGCCGATGCCTGGTTTACGTTGGGATTATATGAATACTACACCGGTTCTGTGCCACGCCACCTGAAATGGCTGACGCGGATCATCGACTTGTCAGGTGATAGAGAGACAGGCATTAAATACATCATTCGCTCGGTACGAGAAGCCCCCGTCGCATCACCCGAAGCCGCGCGAATTTTACTCGATGAAATTAAACCACTAAACTGCGGAAATATCGGCCTGGCAAAACAAATGCAAGCAGCGTATCCGAGTAATCCTCAATTTATTTTTATTCTGCAACAGCTGCAGGTTTATTGCGGCTACCCCCAAAAAGCACTCAAGCAAATTCAGGCATTAAAACAAAATCATCCTCAGCACTTTAAGAAATTTAAGAATGGTTTCAATGAACTAACCCTGGTAGCGCACGCCAGCCTGGGTCAAATCGAAAAAATCCGGCAATTTTCCCAGCACTCAAAACTACCCGCATCACTGCTTCAGTTTTATCTGGCAAGAAGTCTTGATATTGCTAAAAACCGTGAGCAAGCTGTGGCGATTTATACATCACTGCAAGACGACCCGCAGCTAAAACCCTGGCAGCAAGCACGCATCACCCAATACTTGAAAAAACCCTATCGTGCATCAAGCCCTCGCATCAACATTGACAATGGCCTGAGAATTACGCTGGCATCCGACCTCTATGAATAATGAAGACAATTTGCAGATTGACTACCCGCAGCTGGTTACAAAAATAAAGCAATGGGCACGGGACGCCGGTTTTCAGCAAACCGGAATTACCGACATTGATTTAAGTGCTTACGAAGCCGGGTTCACCGAGTGGATAGACAACAAATTTCACGGCGAAATGCACTATATGGAACGCCACGGCAGCAAACGCTACCGGCCCGCCGAACTAGTCCCCGGCACAATTCGCGTCATCAGCGTCCGCATGGACTACTTTCCACCAGAGACCAAAGAAGCCTGGTCGGTAATCAATGAATCAAAGCTTGCTTACATTTCCCGCTACGCACTGGGGCGGGATTACCACAAGCTGATGCGCAAAAAATTACAAGCCGTGGCAAAGAGAATTGAGATAGAAACCGGCTCAACTGGATATCGAGTCTTTGTCGATAGCGCCCCGGTGATGGAAAAAGCACTGGCCGAAAAGGCTGGTCTGGGATGGATTGGAAAACATACTAATGTATTAAATCGCGACACAGGATCGTGGTTTTTTCTGGGGGAAATTTATACCGATCTACCCTTACCCATCGACGCGCCGCAAACAGATCATTGTGGCGAATGCACTCGTTGCATCGATATTTGTCCCACGCAAGCGATCATCGGCCCAGGAGAACTCGATGCAACCAAGTGTATTTCCTACTTGACCATAGAATTACGCGGCTCTATTCCAGAAGCACTGCGCCCACTGATTGGTAATCGAATTTACGGCTGTGATGATTGTCAGCTCGTCTGTCCCTGGAACCGTTTTGCACAACTGTCTGAACAAGCCGATTTTTCTGCCCGTAATCAATTGGACGCGCCGGAATTACTCGAACTTTTCAACTGGAGTGAAAACGAATTTCTCAAGAAAATGGAAGGCTCTGCAATCCGCAGAATCGGTTACGATTGCTGGCAACGAAACATTGCCGTTGCATTAGGCAATGCAGATAAAAATGAGGTCATCGTTCAATCGCTCTCCGAGAAACGCAAAACCGTTTCAATCATGGTACAAGAACATATCGACTGGGCAATTAAACAACAAACGATTTAAAACTCCGTGGATTAACACTCGGGTTTCGCAATCAAGTATTCAGATTTTGCTATGCTCACCTGATACTTAACGCTAAATTATAATTCCCGTCATGAAAATATTTTTATCCTACGCCAGTGAAGATCGAGATCAAGCAGAACAGATTTATCTCGCTTTGACTGGGGCAGGTCATGAGGTGTTTTTTGACCGTGCCAGTTTACCCGCAGGCGAGGATTATCACCTCCGAATTTCCCAAGCGGTTGAAGAAAGCAGTGTCATGATTTTTTTGATCAGCCCGGACTCTGTCTCTAAATCCTCATTTGCTCGCTCGGAACTCAAATTTGCACAGGAAAAATGGAAGCACCCAAAAAATGCCGTGCTTCCTGTAATGATCCGTACAACAACTTACAGTGATATTCCAAACTATTTAAAAGCAGTGACCGTACTCGAACCTGTAGGTAATGCAGCAGCAGAGGTCACTCAATGGGTTGAAAAAAGATCAAGCAGGTGGAGCACTTGGAGTTTAAAAAAAGTACTGGTTCTGTTGGCTATTGTAACTGTCGTTGCTCTGGTGGTTTTGGGTAAAACTTCCAAAATTGATCAGGAAGGAATAATTTCAGGCATTAGTTTACCCGCGTATGTCGTACTGGAAAGCGCTTCGGAGACTAAGCTTGAAGCTCAGGCAAGGCTGGTTAAACTGGCACATAGTGGAATCAACAACTCTGGTTTTTTCTGGATTCCAGACTTTGAATTTTTAAGTGGCAAAGCACTGTATCAAGTTTACATCGGCCCTTTTAACAACAAGAAAAAAGCCATTCAATCATTGTGTGACTATCAAACGAAATTTTCTGTTTCAACTTATGGCATCAGACTATCAAAAAAACCAGGGAGAGAAGAAATTCGTTGCCCAAACTGATTAAAAAAAATACTAAAAAAATCAGTTAGATGCACAAGTCCACGCAAGCCTTGGCCCCTCGTGTTTTAGA
>CAZNYF010000093.1:0-11710 GCA_964577195.1 uncultured Thiotrichales bacterium
CTATTACAGTCACTTAGCGCCTTGCTCTTAAAAATCCTGACTCTCAACCTATCTCATCCTGAATTAATAGAGATGCCCTAAAAACTAATTGAACCTAGTACCCATCAAAGCAACATTGTTGGAGTACTGGCAATTCAAATGACTTTTCTAGGTTAAAGATTCGGTTACACTATAGAACAATCAAAATTGGGCTTACATCATGAACAAGGTTAAAAGCACTCTAATCTCTCTTTTTCTGCTGGTTTCGCTGTCTTCGTGCGCTAATAATCCGGAACTACTCGAAACTGCCATAAAAATCGCTCAGCAATCGGGAGCTGGTGCTACCCCACTGAGTCTTGGCGAAATCAGCTCGGGCCTTAAAGAAGCCCTGCGCGTTGGATCCAGTAATGTGGTCTCTCAGCTTGGAGCCAATGATGGATTCAATGCGGATCCGTTAATTCGCATCCCATTACCCGATTCAGTTAAAAAAATTCGCGACATTGCGGCTAAAGTCGGCTTACAAGGCAGCTTCGATGATCTGGAAATCAAGCTCAATCGCGCCGCAGAAACAGCAACGCCCAAAGCGAAAAAATTACTCTGGAATGCGATTGCACAAATGACCTTGCAAGATGCAAAAGGCATTCTCAGCGGCCCTGATGATTCTGCCACCCGCTACTTTCAAAGCAAAATGAGCGCGCCACTGTCTCAGGCAATGCAACCCATTGTTACCCAGGCAATGTCACAAGTCGGTGTAGTGCAAGCCTACGACCATGCGGTTGGCCGACTCGGACCATTTGCCAGCGCGCTGCCTAATTACAAAACCGAACTAACCAATCATGTTGTTCGCCTGGGGATGGAGGGAATCTTTACCTATATTGCCAAAGAAGAAGCCGCCATTCGCCATGATCCCGCCAAGCGTATTACTGCCATTTTGCGACGTGTCTTCGGCAGTTAATTATCGTTATCCCCACCCACTAAAGGAAGCTCTCCCGTGAAAGGAAAAGATCATTCCACTCACCCTGGCATGCTGCCAGTTGATGATGCCCAGCTGAACCGTGAAAGCTGGAAAATTTTCCAAATCATGGGAGAGTTTGTCGATGGCTTTGAGCGGCTGGCGCGGATTAAACCTTCTGTCAGCATCTTTGGCTCTGCGCGTACACCAAGTGATGATCCCGTTTATCAGCTCACAGAAGCAATCGCCTATCAGCTTTCTGAAGCCGGCTTTGCGGTGGTTAGCGGCGGTGGCCCTGGCATTATGGAAGCCGCCAATAAAGGTGCGCAAAAAGGTAAATCACCCAGTATTGGTCTCAATATCAAGCTGCCAAACGAGCAGGCCGGCAACCCATATCAAGATATTTCATTAACCTTCCGGCATTTTTTCTCGCGAAAAGTGATGTTCGTGAAATATGCTTCTGCGTATGTGGTATTACCCGGTGGCTTTGGTACGCTGGATGAATTTGCTGAAATTCTAACGCTGGTACAAACTGGGAAATCCCGCCGTATTCCCATCATTTTGGTGCATAAACCCTTTTGGGACGGTTTGCTAGACTGGTTTAAAAATACCCTGGCGGAAGCTGGAACCATCGCTAAAAAAGATCTTGATCTTATTCAAGTGCTCGATACGCCTGAAGAAGTGGTCAATGCCATCTTTGATTTCTACGAGTCAAGAGGCTTTGAACCGACCGCTCAGGAACACGAAAAACTATTGGAATTGTAGGCGCATCATACCGCCCGATGAAAAACGCGACGAATAACGAACGCTATCAGGCAACTAAAAAAGTGACTCTGATTGGAGCGCTGGTTAACCTGCTGCTCTCCACTGTTCAACTGCTCGGTGGGTTTTTTGCCGGCTCCCAGGCATTGATCGCCGATGGCGTACACACGCTCTCTGATCTAGCGAGCGATTTTGTAGTGCTCATTGCCACCCGCGAAGCGCACCGTGAAGCCGATGAAGAACATCCCTACGGACATGGTCGCATTGAAACACTCGCCACCAGTATACTGGGGATTACACTGGTGGCTGTTGCCGGCGCAATATTATTTGATGCCATTCAGCGACTCTTCCAGCCAGAGCGGTTATTCGATCCAAAACCCATAGCACTACTGTTTGCCGCCACCGCTGTATTCTCCAAAGAGCTACTCTATCAATACACCAAACGAGTGGCAAAACGCGTCCATTCTGCAATGCTCGAAGCCAATGCCTGGCACCATCGTTCCGATGCGGTCTCCTCGTTGATCGTTATCGTCGGTATTCTTGGATCACTGGCGGGTATTCGCTATTTTGATGCACTTGCCGCCATTGCTGTCGCTGGATTTATCGCGCACATCGGCTGGAAGCTCCTCTGGGCTGCGGGTCAGGAATTAATTGATGCCAGCCTCGACGAGAGCGTAGTGCAGCAAACTGAATCTGTGATTAAAGAAGTTGATGGTGTGGTCGATATGCATCTGCTGCGAACCCGCAAAAGTGGTGCTGATGCCTTTGCAGATGTGCATATTCAAGTACCCCCAAAAGTCAGCGTCTCCGAAGGTCACCAGATTGCGGAATCAGTGCGCAAAGCCATTGTCGAGAAAATTACAGAAATTACGGATGTCACAGTACATACTGATCCAGAAAATGACATCACCGCGAAAGCGAGCCTGTATCTACCACTGCGCAAAGAGATAACCCGGCAGCTCTATACTGTTTGGCAAGGGAACCCGCTAAGCGAGCAAATCGAACAAATCGACCTGCATTATCTGGATGGTAGCATCCATCTACAACTCACATTACCCCTAGGTCTGGCAGCACAAGAAACGGAGATTCAGCAACTGAAATCAGCCGCACTGACAATCGCAGAAATCGAGTTTGTCGATCTCTATTGTCATCTTTAAAGCGCGCCACTCAAGCGTGGCTGCAACGCAATATAGTGAGCTTTGATAAAAACTTGTCACATATCCATGTACGCTCACTGATTGCATTGAATTTCATTCACAGCGTTTTGCTCTAAACCCCACAGACATTTATTTTTAGCCTCCTTAACGGGAGGCTTTTTTTGCTTGTAAACTCAAGACAGACATCCCAGAATAGACCAATGAACAAGAACCACTTGATAATCGCCTGCATCGCTCTGATTCCTCTGGCTGGCAGCGCCGAAATCTACAAGTGGGTAGACAAGGATGGCTCAACCCACTTTTCCGACCAAGCGCCCAATGGGAAAAATGTCGAAAAACTCGACATAAAACCCTCCGATATCACCGTCATGAGGCCCAATCAACAGACTTCAGAGACAGCCAACACCAGTAGTAGTAACAACACAGCTTCAAAGTCATCAACCAAATACACCAGCATCAAGATCACCTATCCAACTGATAACCTGGCAATTCGCGCCAATGATGGCTCGATCAAGATTCTCTGCAATATCACCCCCTCACTCAACACCCAAAAACGCCACAAAATTCGTTTCCATATTGACGGACAAGCAATCAGCTCCATCGGCACAACCTGCGAAATAACACTCTCTGCGCTGAACCGGGGGTCGCATTCCGTAGCAGCAGAGATTATCGACAAAAGCGGTAAACCGTTACTCAAATCAGCAACCCACACCTTCCATCTCAAACGAGTCTCAGCGTTATAGCAAACTGAGGTTTCCAGGTGACAACTGACCGTAAGCAAACCACATCGCAACTTATCGAGTACCTCGATACAGCTGTGCTCTGGATCAGTCCCGAACTAAAATACCTGTATGCCAATCCAGCAGCAGAAATGCTACTGGACGAAAGTGCCAATCGGCTTCGTGATAAACCCGTAGCTGCGAGTTTTAAAAATGGCAGTGAATTAATTCAATTACTCAAGCTCTCACGAGAATCTGAGTTCAGCGTGACACGCCGAGAATTCAACTTCACGCTCGCGACTGGAAAATCAACTACGGTTAACCTCACCATTAACTTTGTATTCCAGGTAGGTCTGATTGTCGAACTACAAAGCCTGGGTCGCGCCTATGCCATTAATCGCGAGAGAAAAATGCAAAGTAACCATGCTGCCGCACAAAATCTAGTGCGTGGCCTGGCACATGAAATTAAAAACCCACTCGGTGGCATCCGTGGTGCGGCGCAACTCTTAAAATCCGAATTAAAACACCAGCCTGCGCTGGAAGAATATACCGACGTTTTAATCAAAGAAGCTGATCGCCTGACTGCTTTAATTAATCAACTCTCCGGCCCCCGTTCAAGACCTGATAAAGCCAAGATTAACGTCCACGAAATTGCAGAAAGAGCACTCAAACTCATCCAGGTTGAAGCCAGTAATAAAATTCAGATTTATTCGGTTTATGATCCCAGTTTGCCCGATATTTTTGCCGACAAAGACCAACTGATACAGGCAACCCTCAATATAGCGCGCAACGCACTCGAATCCATTGAGCAAAGCGAAGCTATGCGCACTCCTTCAGAACAACCGTTTGAAATTATTTTCCGTACTTCCATCATGAGTAAATTCACCATTGGGCAACACATTCATCCCTTAGTTATCTCACTTAAAATAGAAGATAACGGCCCCGGTATTCCCGAACCATTACAGCCACAAATATTTTTTCCTATGGTGACCGGTAAACCGACAGGAACAGGATTAGGCCTCCCCACCTCCCGCACCCTGGTGGATGCTCAAGGTGGTATCATTCGCTTTAGTTCCGAACCGGAAAACACCCAATTCGAAATTCTCATACCTGCAGCGGAGTGACGAAATTACCAATGAAAAGCGGCGCATCAAAAACCGTCTGGGTCATTGACGATGATCAATCTATTCGCTGGGTATTGGAAAAAGCGTTAAGTAATGCTGGTTTTTTACCGCGCTGTTTTGAGTCCGCTGTGTCGGCAATGCGGACATTAAAAAACAATCCTCAAAAAGACCTGCCAGATGCACTGCTCACCGATGTTCGTATGCCGGACATGGATGGTTTTGAATTTCTCGATCAGCTCCAACAGCAACACCCCGAAATCCCCGTCATCATCATGACTGCGCATGCTGATCTCGACAGCGCTGTGACCACCTTTCAAAGTGGCGCATTCGAATATTTACCCAAACCCTTCGACATCGAAGAAGTAGTCAATCTGACTCTGCGTGCCTGCGACTCACGTACGGCTAAAATTGATGACGTATCCAGCCAAGCTATTGAAACCCAAATATTGGGTAAATCCGCTGCAATGCAGCAAGTTTTCCGCGCCATAGGAAGACTAAGTCAAACCAATATTAATGTTCTAATTACCGGAGAATCGGGCACCGGCAAAGAACTTGTCGCACAAGCGTTGCATGACCATAGCGAACGCACATCGCAACCCTTTATCGCACTCAACACGGCAGCCATTCCACACGACTTAATCGAATCTGAGTTATTCGGCCACGAAAAAGGTGCATTTACCGGCGCCCATTCACAACGCAAAGGACGCTTCGAACAAGCTGATGGTGGCACTCTGTTTCTCGATGAAATTGGCGATATGCCCGCAAGTCTGCAAACCCGTTTATTAAGAGTTTTAGCTGAAGGCGTATTTTATCGCGTTGGCGGTCACCAACCCATTCAAGTGGATACTCGAATCATTGCCGCCACCCACCAAAACCTGGAAATGCTCGTTAAGCAAGGCCTATTTCGCGAAGACTTATTCCATCGACTCAACGTAGTGAGAATAAAAATTCCACCGTTACGCGAACGTCGCGATGATATTAATTTACTAACAGAACAGTTTATAAAAAAAATCGCCCGAGACTTAGAAGAAAAACCCAAAACCATCTCAACAGAAGCCATGGACACACTCTGCGCCGCCGATTGGCCCGGCAATGTCAGACAGCTGGAAAATGCCTGCCGCTCTATGTTAATCATGAGCGTAGGCAACGAAATACTCCCCACCGACCTGCCCGAAGAAGTTAGTCAAATTAAAACCAATCCCAACACCTCAAAAAACTGGCAAACTCTTTTCCAACAAACCATCGCACAGCGCCTACAATCCGGCCACACTGACCTCTATAAAAACACTCTGCCAGAAATAGAAAAAACCCTGATCACCACCGCCCTCACCCACACAAAAGGCCATCGCCAGGAAGCGGCTCAATTACTAGGCATAGGCAGAAACACGCTAACCAGAAGAATCAAAGAACTCGAAATAGAAACTTAAGGGCGTCTCTAAAAATAGAAGTGTGATTTAGGAGATAGTAAATAGCGCATTTTTACCTAAAAGTGAGGCGAATAACCCCTATGATTCGCATCTGTCCTGCTAACATTACGTATCTACTTTTTCCGTTTGGAGAACCCTGAGTGAAAATCAGTCCCCGCCTTCTACTTGCTGCTGTAATCCTTGGATTGATTGGCGCCTGGTTATTTTTTGACCTGGGAAGATTTTTTAGTATTGAGTATTTGAAATCTCAACAAGCTGCGATCGAGACCTGGCGGGCTGCCAATCCTGTTTTAGCGATCGGTGCAATGGTGGCAACTTATATTTTGGTCACCACGTTATCTTTGCCTGGCGCTGCGTTAATGACACTCGCGGCGGGAGCAATATTCGGTTTATGGACAGGATTGGCAATTGCCTCTTTTTCAGCCGCAATTGGTGCAACACTGGCGTTTCTAAGCGCACGCTATTTATTGAAAGATTGGGTACTTTCAAAATTTGGTGGAAAAATGGGCGCTATCAATAAAGGCATAGAGAAAGACGGTGTCTTGTATTTATTCACACTGCGACTGGTGCCCATTTTCCCATTTTTCATCATCAATCTAGTGATGGCTTTAACCCCTATGAGAACCTGGACATTTTATTGGGTTAGCCAAATTGGAATGCTTGCAGGGGCATTTATTTTTGTGAATGCGGGCACGCAACTGGCACAGATTGATTCAATTAAAGGTATTTTATCTCCAGGATTACTCTTCTCTTTTGCACTACTGGGGATTTTTCCGATTATCGCGAAGAAAACAATTGAATTAATTCAATCGCGCAAGGTGTATGCAGTCTGGAAAAAACCAAAATCTTATGACCGAAATTTAATTGTCATTGGTGGCGGTGCAGCCGGATTGGTCAGCGCCTATATCGCAGCCGCAGTAAAAGCAAAAGTCACTTTAATAGAAAAACATAAAATGGGTGGTGACTGTCTAAATACCGGCTGCGTGCCATCCAAAGCATTGATCCGTTCCACAAAATTACTTGCTCAAATGCGACGCGCAGAGGAATTCGGGTTACAGAAAGTTGAGGGAAAATTTGAATTTTCAAGCCTTATGCAACGGGTGAAACGGGTTATTCAAACAATCGAGCCACATGATTCTGTTGAGCGATATACCAATCTAGGCGTCGATGTAATTAAAGGCGAAGCGACAATCACCTCTCCGTGGACAGTGGCTATTCAACACAGCAATAAAACCGAAATATTAACCACCAAAAATATTATTATTGCCACTGGCGCAAGACCTACTGTGCCACCTATTCCCGGACTCCAGGAAGTCGGCTATTTAACTTCCGACACAATATGGGATTTAACTGAACAACCTAAACGACTGATTATTCTTGGCGGTGGGCCTATCGGTTGCGAACTGGCACAAAGCTTTGCCCGTTTGGGAACAAAAGTGACACTGCTGGAAATGTTGCCTCGATTAATGATTCGAGAAGATGAAGAAATTTCAGCCATGGTCGAAACACGTTTTCAAGCGGAAGGTATTGCGGTACTGACACAACACAGAGCCATTCAATGCGTGATTGAAAATGGCGAAAAAACACTAATTTCCGAAAACTTAACCGATGATTCTACACAAAGACGTATTTCATTTGATCAACTATTAATCGCTGTGGGGCGCACTGCAAATACCACCGGGTTCGGGTTGAAAAATCTCGGCATTCCAAACAATCAAAGCGGCTGCATTGAGACCAACGACTATCTGCAAACAAAATACCCCAACATCTACGCCTGCGGCGATGTTGCCGGGCCTTTTCAATTCACCCACACTGCAGCGCATCAAGCGTGGTACTCCGCAGTCAACGCACTATTTAATCCATTCAAAAAATTTCGCGCGGACTATTCCGTCATTCCTTGGGCGACTTTTGTCGATCCGGAAGTCGCCAGAGTCGGAATTAATGAACAGGAAGCCAAAGAGAAAGGCATCAGCTACGAGGTCAGCACTTACGGCATAGATGATCTCGACCGGGCAATTGCCGATGAGTCCGCAGAAGGATTAATTAAAGTCCTGACCGTGCCTGGCAACGATAAAATTCTTGGCGTCACCATTATTGGTGAACACGCCAGTGACACCATAGCCGAATTTGTCATGGCAATGCGGCATAATATCGGTTTAAATAAAATTCTTGGCACGATTCATATCTACCCTACTTTTAGCGAAGCCAATAAACACGTTGCCGGAAACTGGAAACGCGCCCATGCGCCCCAAAAACTCCTAAAACTAGTCAAAATATTTCACCGTTGGCGACGCGGATAACTTAACCAAAATAACCAAAGCAGCTGCATCTAAAGCGATGAAGGTGATTTGGTAGGTAATGGTGAGTATTCACGATGTATGCCAGTAAATGACAAAAACAATGATACCTAGAGGTCTGAAAACATGAACTGGAAGCTCAAAGCAATGATTCAATTTAGCGTGGCAGCACTACCGGATCGGCTAGCGCAACTATTGTATTTCAGGATTCAAAAAAAAACCGGTGACCTGGAAGGATACATCTCCCCGCGCTATCGCTCGGCAGCAAAAATAGGCACCTGGGCAAACCAGTACCATTCAGGAATGGAAGGGAAAACAGTTCTGGAGGTTGGCACGGGTCGGTCTATCGAGTTACCCATCGCCTGTTGGATAATGGGCGCTAAAAAAATCATCAGTGTTGATTTGAATCGCTATTTGCGCCCCGAGCTGATTCTAAAATCTATTCAGTACTTACGGGCTAACCGAGATAAAACGATCAAGCAATTCTCTAGCTGCACAGATCCGGAATTAATAGAGAAACGACTCGACCAGTTGATTGCTTCTCCATCCGATATCGATTCAGTCCTGAAAACAATTAATCTAGAATATCTCTCTCCCGCTGATGCCAGTAGTCTCCCACTAAAAGACGATAGTATTGATTTTCATATTTCTCTCAATGTCTTTGAACATATTCCAAGTATTGTTTTAACCTCGATTCTTGAAGAGGCAAAAAGACTACTAAAACCCGATGGTGCAATGATTTATTTTATTGACCCATCTGATCACTTTGCACATTCAGATGAAACCATATCATTTATCAATTTCCTGCAATACACGGAAAGGCAATGGAATATGTTTAGTGGGAATCGTTTCATGTACCACAACCGTATGAGAGCAATTGAATACGAGTCAATTATCAGCAAACTCGGGCTAAAAACCATCCATGAAGAAAAGGTAGTGGATAGTAAAAGTCTCTCTCTGCTAAAGAACGGGTTTTCAGTTAACTCCCGGTTCTCCTCAAACACTGACCAGGAAAATGCGACTAGTCAGTTTCAGGTCTTGCTTAGACCCGACTAAAAAGAATGCCGAATGTGAAACCGAGGTGGAGTTTGTAATGAGTTTGTTTCCGGCACCACTGGTACGATCACCAAACAATGACAATTTCAGACAATGCCGCTGAACAAACTCAGCAGTGTTTTAAAAAAATTGAAGATGCTCTGTATCGGGAAAACAGCGATTTAACGCATGTGGTTCGAGTTTGTTATATCCTTCCCCGATAAAATGAAACTGGGAGATAGAGGTCACAGCAAAATTTATTGATGACTGAGACACCACTAATCTCTAAAGTTCTCAAATTGTAAAGGTAAATCGAGCGTTTCTTTACGCAGCATTGCAATTACTTGCTGTAAGACATCTCGCTTTTTACCGGTCACTCGCACTTTTTCTCCCTGGATTGCAGTCTGCACTTTTAATTTTTCGGTTTTGATTAGCTTGATGATTTTTCGGCTTAAATCGGCGGGTAAACCTTGTCGAAGGGTTATTGGCTGAGAAGCAGTTTTATCGGTCGCATGAACATCACCGGTTTCGACACAGGCAATATCCACCCCACGTTTGCCCAGCTTACTATAGAGAATTTCCCGCATTTGTTTAATTTGAAAATCACCACCAGCATGCAGCGTAATAACATCACCTGAAAATTCATAACGGGCGTTACTGCCTTTAAAATCAAACCGCGTCGAAACTTCGCGATTGGCTTGATCAACCGCATTGTTCACTTCATGCCGTTCGTACTCAGAAACAATATCAAAACTTGCCATAGTTGTTCTCGTTTAGATCTCTTTAGAGGCGTCCTTAAATTCAATTCTTTGCCATTTTTCCGGGCCGGTTTTATGCACTGATATTCCCTGGCTATCGACGGCAACGGTCACCGGCATATCTTTTACTTCAAACTCGTAAATAGCTTCCATGCCTAACTCAGGAAAGGCTATCACTTCTGCGCTGACAACGGCTTTTGAAACCAAATAGGCTGCACCACCTACCGCCATTAAATACACTGATTGATGACGTTTAATACTTTCAATAGTCGCATCACCTCTCTCAGCTTTACCAATCATACCCAGCAAGCCGGTTTGCTCCAGCATTTGATCAGTAAATTTATCCATGCGAGTCGCGGTGGTCGGGCCTGCTGGGCCAACCGCTTCATCACGCACAGGATCAACCGGACCGACATAATAAATAAACCGGCCTCGTAGATCGACGGGAAGTTTTTTGCCTTCATCAAGCAAATTAACAATTCGTTTATGCACCGCATCCCGACCGGTTAATATTTTTCCAGAAATCAGTAAAACCTCTCCTGGCTTCCAGTCGAGCAGATCCTTTTTGGTGATTTCATCTAGATTAATATGGCGCGCATTTTCATCTGGCGTGTAGGCTAAATCTGGCCAAAGTGATAAATCAGGAGGTGTTTGTAAATCCGCTCCTGAGCCATCCAGCGTAAATGATGTATGCCGGGTAGCAGCACAATTAGGAATAATACAAATAGGCAATGACGCCGCGTGCGTAGGGTAATCTTTAATTTTCACATCCAGCACGGTTGTCAAACCGCCCAGCCCCTGAGCACCAATACCAAGCTGATTGACCTTTTCCACAATCTCAAGGCGCAGCTCTTCTAGCCGATTCGCCGCACCGCGCTTTTTTAATTGATGAATGTCGATAGATTCCATCAGCGATTCTTTCGCCAGCACAGCAGCCTTTTCCGCAGTTCCGCCAATACCGATTCCGAGCATTCCGGGGGGACACCAGCCCGCCCCCATCGTCGGCACCGTTTTTAATACCCAGTCAACAATGCTGTCGCTAGGATTAAGCATCGCCATCTTCGCTTTATTTTCGGAGCCACCACCTTTGGCAGCAATTTCAACTTCAACCAGATCTCCGGGCACCACCCGCATATGAATAACCGCGGGCGTATTATCACCGGTATTGGTTCTTTTACCTGCCGGGTCGTCAACAATCGAGGCACGTAAAACATTATCCGCGTGGAGATAAGCGCGTCTAACGCCTTCATTGACCATATCCTCAACACTGATATCTGACTTCCACCGGACTCCCATACCAATCTTTAAAAATACGGTGACGATGCCGGTATCCTGACAGATAGGTCGCTTACCTTCCGCACACATCCGCGAATTTACCAAAATTTGCAACATTGCATCTTTCGCCGCAGGCGCTTCCTCCTGCTTCCAGGCTTCATGCATCGCAGTAATAAAATCGGCGGGATGATAATACGAAATGAATTGCAGAGCATCTGCAATGCT
>CAZNYF010000094.1:0-11365 GCA_964577195.1 uncultured Thiotrichales bacterium
CTGGTCAGTCAAACACAAACTCATGCAAACCATGATGGAAAGACAGCAAGAAAAACAGTTTCAGGGTTGTGTAGAAATGGATGATTTTATCTTGGAGCGCTTTGAGCAATATCTGTACTGCTGGTCGCGTACTTCAGGAAAGTTGAGGCTTGGAAATGCCAGTGATAGGAAGCACTAAATGAGCATGATCCGCATCTGTATGATATTTATGGTTATCAGCTGTAGCGCCTACGCGCTGCCAGCCAAAGAAGTGTCCGCGCCAGGTACAGGGGAGCCACTTAAAACAATCTGGTTAGTGGCCCACGGCTGGCACGCTGGGATCGTGCTGCGACGTGCCGACATCCCGGACAATCTCTGGCCTGCATCTGCGGATTTTCCCTATGCACAGTATTTGGAGGTAGGCTGGGGAGACAGGGATTACTATCAGACACCGGCTCCCCATCTGGGGGTTATCCTCAAGGCAGCCCTGTTACCTACTGACAGTGTGCTGCACATTGTCGGATTTAATGATCCGGTATCAACCTATTTTCCCTACAGTGAGATCATCAGAATAGAACTCCTCACTGCTGATTTTATGCACCTTTCTCGTGCGATTGTGGAAAGTTTCGCCACGGACGAGGTGGGTAAGGCCGTGCCACTGGGCGCAGGCCTCTACGGGAACAGCCGTTTCTACCTGTCCAGGGAGCGCTACCATCTGTTTAATACCTGCAATGTCTGGAGTGCACGGATGCTGCGCACGGCCGGTCTACCAATCACTCCGGCTACCGCTATCAGGGTTGAAAGTCTCATGTCCCGGGCGCGCAAGTTTGGTGTGGTGGTGCAAGCGGGGGCGGAATCTTCGCAATAGCGTCTGTGTTATGAGTAACTGTGAACTGAAATTGAGGCATAGCTGATCAAATGATAAATCACATCATAAAAAACACGCTACTGCTGCTGGCTGGACTAGGTCTGTTGAATGGTTGCATGTATCTGCAACAGCCATCGATGGTCTTTTTTCCTTCCCCAACGCTGGTTCAGACACCAGCAGATTGGGGATTAGCCTATGAAGATGTTTTCTTTGACAGCAGGGATAGTCATGGCTTACATGGTTGGTACATCCCGCATCAGGGATCAAAGCAGACCCTGCTTTTTTTTCATGGTAATGCGGGCAATATCTCCCATCGGGGCGATTCCGTCGAGATTTTTCACCGACTGGGTCTGAATGTCTTTATCTTCGACTACCGGGGTTACGGCAAGAGTCAGGGCAAGCCGGATGAGCAAGGACTCTATAAAGGTGCCAGGGCAGCCTGGCGATATTTAACCGATGAGCGAGGACTAAAACAGCAAGATATCATCTTGTTCGGACGCTCGCTTGGTGGTGTCATCGCGGCAGAACTGGCATCGGAGGTCGAGCCAAGTGGACTGATTCTCGAATCCGCATTCAGCTCGGCAAAGGATATGGCCGGTGTGGTTTTCCCTGTTATTTCCCGATTGATTGTTCTCCGCTACGAATTCAACACCTTAGCTTACATCGGACGAGTAATATGCCCGATGCTGATACTGCACAGCCCCGACGATGAGATCATTCCGTTCAGACTCGGAGAGAAGGTATTTCAGGCCGCCAATGAGCCAAAATCCTTCTTCAGGATGAGGGGCAGCCACAATAATGGATTTATTATGAGCCAACCGGGGTACGAACGGGCGCTTGAAGTGTTTATCTCCGGATTAATCAAGAACTCCGCCTGATTCGTTGAGTTTGCGATGAAATTTTATCCTGAGGCGTCGGCAAAAGAGTCAACCAGATCCACGCTCTCCCGGAAAACTAAAGTGCTTCTTTATCTCATGCCTATCGGTAGAATTCAGTGAAACGCGCCCTCTCCACCAGGCTTTGGATTTATCTGACCCTCGTTCTCCCTACCATCTAAAGATCTTCGCGGTTTACAGAAACGCGCGCTTTCTGAAGGCATTCTATTTTCTGTTACTTGTACGAATTTTATTCGTCATTTAAATGTATTGATTCGCTAGTTCAATTGATCACTATTAGTTAGACTGGTGATATGAATTTCTCATTGGCCAATCAGTTTCTCATTGCGATGCCCGGGATGCAGGATCCTCTTTTTGCCAAGTCGGTTACCTTGATTTGTGAACATTCCGAAAAAGGGGCGCTTGGATTTGTCATTAACCAGCCGACGCAACTGACTGTCAGCGAACTACTCAGCCAGCAAAATATCAAGTTTGATCCTGAAATCGAGATTTCCGAATGGCCGCTTTATTCTGGCGGTCCGGTTGACCCTGAACGTGGATTCATTCTCCACAGCCCTGAAAAAAGCTGGGAAACCACCATGAAGATCGGTGACTCTTTCGGCATTACCTCATCTAAAGACATCATCGAAGATTCCGTCTCTGGACAAGGCCCGGATAAATCACTTTATATCCTCGGCTATTCAGGCTGGGAAGCCGGACAGCTTGAACAGGAAATTTCTGACAATGCCTGGCTAACAATACCTGCCGACCCCAATATCATTTTCGATCTACCGGCGGAGCAACGCTGGCGATCTGCAGCCAGTGAAATTGGCGTTGATCTAGATTTAATCAACCTCGGCGTGGGCCACGCATAAGCCATTACTGCGATGATCGAAAAGCTCCTCGCCTTTGATTTCGGTCTGAAAAGAGTTGGCATTGGGCTGGGAATCACGGTGACTGGTACCGCCTCACCACTACAGACAATCGCCTATTCCAATACTAAAGAACTGCTGCAAAGCATCGATTTACTGGTTGATGAATGGACGCCACAACTACTCCTGATCGGATTACCGAATCTCGATTCTGGTCTAGAGCACAGCCTCGAAAAACCAATCCAAAAATTTTCCAATCGACTCAAACATCGCTATCAACTACCAGTAGAATTCATCGACGAAAGCTTTAGCTCCCAACAAGCAGAGAATCGATTAAAACAAATGCGCCAATCGGGACGGCGAAAAAAAATCCAAAAATATGAGATTGATATGCAGGCAGCAGCGCTATTGGCGGAGCTGTGGATCGAACGCGCGATATGATATTTTTTTATCCTTCAAAATGATAAGCTACCGCTATGCAACACGCTCTGTTTGATGCAGAAAAGCTGGTCAACCAGCTGGCATCCCAACTTTCCCAATATATCCGTGATAAAGAAATCACCTCGCCCGCCATGGTAGGAATCCACAGCGGCGGCGTCTGGGTTGCCAGCAAGCTCCATAAGGCTCTCAATCTGGAGCAACCGCTCGGACAGCTTGATATCACTTTTTACCGAGATGACTTTAGCCAAAAAGGGCTGCACCCTGAGGTCAAACCTTCAAGCCTGCCTTTTGAGGTCGATGGTCAAGACATCTTGCTGGTTGACGACGTACTACACACCGGTCGCACCATCCGCGCTGCAATGAACGAACTGTTTGACTATGGTCGACCTGCAAGCATCCATCTGATTGTTTTAGTTGAAAGAAGTGGTCGAGAACTACCGATTGAGGCTAATATATATGGGCACAACCTGACATTGGCACCGGGGCAGCACATTAAGCTCTCCGGACCCGATCCTCTAGCTTTGGAGTTACTGGAAGATTAGCACAGCAATGCAAGCGCGAACCGCACCGGCTCCCGGTCCACTACCGGCTTCGATGCAGCTCACCAAGGATGGGCGGCTTCAGCATTTTTTAACCATCGAAGGGCTCTCTGCACCGTTACTCACTGAAATTCTTGATGTTGCTGAATCCTTCAACACCGTTGCTGCTCAGCCTGTCCGGAAAGTACCGCTGCTACGCGGCAAGACCATCTTCAATTTATTCTTCGAACCCAGCACCCGTACCCGCACCAGTTTCGAGCTCGCCGCCAAGCGGTTGTCTGCCGATGTTATGAACATGAACATCAGCACCTCCGCCACCACCAAGGGCGAAAGTTTGCTGGATACCCTGCGCAATCTTGAAGCCATGCACGCGGATATGTTTATCGTGCGGCATTCACAGAGCGGTGCCGCGCAACTCATCGCGCAACACGTCGCACCTCACGTTAGCGTTCTCAATGCAGGCGACGGGCGGCACGCACATCCAACTCAAGCGATGCTGGATATTTTCACCATCCGCCAAAGAAAAGGAGACTTAAACAAACTCTCCGTTGCAATTGTCGGTGACATTTTACATTCACGCGTTGCGCGCTCTCAGATCCACGCATTGAATGTGCTCAACACCCGTGAAATTCGTGTTGTCGCCCCCAAAACCTTACTACCCAAAGATGTGGAACAACTCGGTGTACAGGTCTTTCATTCTCTTAATGATGGCATTCGCGATGTCGATGTTGTGATCATGCTGCGGCTACAAAAAGAACGCATGGATGGCGCGCTACTCCCTAGCGAAAATGAATATTATCGTCTCTACGGACTCACCCAGGATCGACTCGCTCACGCACACCCCGATGCGATGGTGATGCACCCCGGCCCGGCCAACCGAGGTGTAGAAATTGCCTCGGATGTTGCCGATGGCCCACAATCGGTAATTCTCCAGCAAGTCAGCAACGGCGTAGCCATTCGCATGGCATTGATGTCGATGTGCATGAGTAGCAAGACTGGGGGTACGCAGTGAAAATCACCATTGAGCAAGGCCGTATTATCGACCCCGCCAATGATTTTGATGCCACCAGCAACCTCTATATTGCGCACGGAGAAATTATTGGTATCGGTGATCAAGCGCCACAAGGATTTAGTCCACAACAAACCATTGACGCCCAAAACAAATGGATTGTCCCCGGGATAGTCGATCTCTGCGCCCGAGTGTGTGAACCAGGATTCGAATACAAAGCTGACATTGATTCTGAATCACTGGCCGCAGTGAGTGGTGGCGTCACCACACTTTGCAGCCCGCCGGATACCAACCCACCCATCCAGACACCTGCCGACATCGAATTTATCGTTCGCAGACAATCAGAAGTTGGCCTCACTCAAATTCGGGTTTTGGCAGCCATCACCCAGGGACTCCGGGGCGAACAACTCACCGACATGGCGCATTTGCAAGAATCAGGCTGCGTGGGTGTGACCAACGTCTACCAGCCCTTTGCCAATGGCCGTGTTATCCGCCGGGCACTAGAATACGCAGCCGGACTCGGGTTGACTGTCCACATTCATCCACAAGACTACGCACTGGCAGAAGGTGGCTGCGCCCATGAAGGCGCCGTTTCCACGCGACTTGGATTACCCGCCATTCCAGAAGCAGCCGAGACTGCCGCCATCGGATTCTATCTACCACTGATAGAGCAGAGCGGCGTTAAGGCACACTTTTGCCGCCTCTCTACCGCCAAAGGCATGAACATGGTGCGCCGTGCGCGACATGATAAATTGAATATCACTGCCGACGTTTGTGTGCACCAACTGTTCCTCACCGAAATTGATATCTCGGATTTCAATTCGCTATGCCACACCCGCCCACCGCTCCGCAGCCAACGTGATCGAGATGCACTGCGTATGGCGCTGACTGAAGATGGTATTCAGGCAATTTGCTCAGATCATAATCCGCATGATTTGGAAGCAAAGTTGGCACCCTTTCCTGCAACCGAACCCGGTATCTCTTCAATTGAGACCCTACTCCCTCTGACACTGAGGTTGGTCGAAGAAGGTGTCATTTCATTACCTCGGGCAATTACACTGCTATCGAAAAACCCGGCTGAAATACTTGGCTTAAATGCCGGCAGCCTTGCTGTTGGGAAACCCGCAGACATCTGTGTGATTGATCCTCATCTCGAATGGGATTGTGACCCACAAAAAATGAATAGCCGAGGCAAGAATTCTCCTTTCGCGGGCTGGGCGTTAAAAGGTGCTGCGGTGGTGACATTGGTCAACGGAAAAATCGTACATACCAGAAAGTCGTGAATCAACGTCAATTTAACGACATAGAGCACAAATAAATCATTGTATTTTTGCTCCAGAATCGTAATATTAGTGATTGATAATTTACATCCATCAACATGCTGGTTAAGTAGTTTCCGTCCATAAACAAGGGTCGTAGCGAGAGCGGTTCAGGTACATAAGATTTTAACCACAAGATTAGGCGTTTAGTTATTTCTAAATAACAATAATCTTTGTGGTTAAAAGATTGCGTATCTGAATCGTTCGCAGTAGACATCTGTTTATGGATGGGAACTAAGTAATCACGGGCTATTAAAAAAATGAATCTACCTCAAATACTGGCAGCTACGGCTGTGCTAATTCTCTCAACAACCTCTAGCTTCGCTGCAGAAGTGGATAACACCCAGCTGCTCAAAGACTGCAAACACGAAGCCGTCTCCGATGGCTTATCGGGTGCCGATGTTGATAGTTACGTGATTGAATGCGTTGAAGATTTTGAGGAAACGGATATCATCAATACCAAGCTTCTGCCAAAGCAGTAACCTCTATTTTTTCCAGATACCCGATATCCCGGCGACACCCTGCGCGCCGCAGCGAAACGACTGATTCAGATCTGCTGCCCTCATGCCGCCGAGGGCGTAAACCGGTATTTGACAACACTCAACCAACGCTAAAAACTCAGGCCAACCCATTGACGTTGCATCGGGGTGGCTATTGGTCATCTTCACCGGTGACAAAAAGACAAAATCCAGTTGGAGTTTCTCGGCCTGTTTGAGCTCCTTGACTGAATGACAGGCAGCAGAAACCAGGTAATCTTTCGTTACCGGCCTACTCTCCAGTGACATCAATCGTTTACTATTAAGGTGTAACCCGCCGGCATTCAAATTCATTACTTCTTCAGCCGATGAGGTCAGGAGTAATTTGCTACCGGCGCTATTCGCAATTTTAACGGCGTTAACGGCAACCTCTGTGTAACCTGATTGGCTATATTCCGGTAGCCGCAGAACAGCCAAATCATGTAGAGGAAGATTCTTTTTCAGCGATTCGAGTAATTGCGCTGAATCATCCCAGGCAGGGGGTGTAATCGCACAAACTTCGGGTAATTGCGCTGCCTGAATAATCGGAAGATTAGCAGTAGGAAACTCAAATTCATTGAGCTGGGAGAGCTTCACCCAGCGAATAGGCTGCCCTTCCCTACCTTGTGGCTTTCCGCTAAACCCAGTCACCTTAAATACGGACAATCGGACAGATTTTTCCGGGTAATGGTGCAGGATTTGAATCAACGGCCTGGCATTGTTGATGACGATGCCTAGCTCTTCTTTTAGCTCCCGGGCGAGTGCTTGCTGCGATGTTTCACCCATCTCAAGCTTTCCACCCGGGAACTCCCACTTGCCACCCTGATGTTTGGGTTTTGCCCGCTTAGAGATGAGAATTTGACCCATTCGCTCGATGACAGCAGCCGCGACTTCCAGCGGTTGATCAGCGTTAGGATCGGTAATCGGCATTGATCTGAACATACCCATGCGATAAATCGGAGGTCCAGACAGTCGCGCTTCCAGTACTTTGGTGCAAGTTAATAGAAATCTGGATCTCAGCTTCATCCATCACCGCTTGGCCAGCAGCTTCGGTATAGTCCATTGCAGGTTGTCCCTGATGAATAATAGCGACATCGCCCAGTGAAATATCGACCTTAGACAAATCAAACTCAGACACTTGCGCACGACCTACTGCGGCAAGAATTCTGCCCCAATTGGGATCACTTGCAAACATGGCAGTTTTCACTAATGGAGAATTTGCGACTGTGTAGGCGATAACCTTCGCGTCCTCATTGCTCGCGGCCTGAGTGACATCGATTTGGACAAACTTAGTTGCACCTTCTGCATCTCGAATAATCGACTGAGCGAGATAAAAAAAGACCTCGCTAACCGCATCCCAAAATGCCGCATGATCGCTAGCATCGACACCCGACTTACCCGTCGCCATCAGCAAACAGGCATCGTTAGTAGAGGTGTCGCCATCGACAGTGATGCTATTAAAACTTGTCTCGACAAACTCTTTCAACTTCTGCTCAAGCATCGATTGATCGATTTGCGCATCGGTGGCGATATACGCCAGCATCGTCGCCATATCAGGATGAATCATGCCGGAACCTTTAACGATGCCGGTTACCGTTGTCGTTACACCATCCACTTCAACCTGTCTTGATATGCCCTTTGGCACAGTATCGGTTGTCATAATGGCGTGTGCAGCAGTTTGCCAGGCATCTTCGGTTAGAGAGTCAAACAGTGGTTGAATCGAGTGGGTGATTTTATCGACCGGAAGTTGCTCGCCGATCACGCCTGTGGAGAATGGCAGTACCGTGGTCGAACTCAAAGCAGATACCGCCGCAACAGCATCGCAAGTTTCCCGCGCGTTTTGCTCTCCCAAATCTCCAGTGCCAGCGTTAGCATTGCCAGCATTAATCAGCAAATAGCGCGGTGCGGATTGAGCAAGATGCTGTTTAGCAACCGTTACCGGCGCAGCGCAGAATCGATTTTTTGTAAAAACTGCTGCTGTGCGTGAAGTCTCGGCCAACTCAATCAACAACAATTCATTACGATTCTGATAGCGAATCCCCGCATGAACAGCCGAGAGCCGAATTCCGGAAATAGGCAATAGATCCAGCTTGTCACTAAGACCCACTGCCATCGGGTTAACCCAGCTTACCGTGACACTGTTTGAATTTTTTTCCAGACCCGCAAGGGCAAGGCTCGTTTCGACCAACTTTTTTGTCGCTACGAGTAAATGGCTCTTCGGTAGCTTCTGCAACTTGTTCCTGCACTTGGGGAGCCGTGCCTGAATCCAGTGCGTCTGCGGGAGCATGCTGGTATTCAACATTGTCAAGAATTGGATTTTCCACAGGAGGGGCATCCTGAGCCGTTTGAATTTGTAGACGCATCATCATGGATGAGACATCAAAATTCATCCGCTCCAATAGACTCTGGAACATCGTGAACGCTTCTTTTTTGTATTCCTGCTTGGGATTCTTTTGCGCATAACCACGCAAGCCGATGCCCTGGCGCAAGTAATCCATCGCTGCCAAGTGATCTTTCCAATGTGAATCTAGCACTCGCAACATCACGTCTTTTTCGACTTGTCGCATCAGCTCATCGCCATACTCTACTTCTTTTTCCGCATATTGCGTTTCGACTACGCCAACAATTTTCTCGATCAATGCCTCTTCATGCAGCTTGTCATCCTGATCGAGCCATTCCTGAAGTGATAACTCCAGATTAAAGTCTGTCAGCATAGCTTCCTGCAACCCAGGTATATCCCACTGATCTTCGATGCTGCCAGCTGGAATAAATTCATTCACTTTACCGGCAATGGCGTCGGCCCTGAGATCGCGAAACTCTTCTTTCATATCAGCAGATGACAACAACTCATCACGCTGCTCGTAAACCACGTTACGCTGATCATTCGCTACGTCATCGTAATCGAGCAGGTTTTTTCGTACGTCAAAGTTATGTGCTTCTACCTTGCGTTGGGCATTTTCGATAGATTTGGAAACCATCGAGTTTTCAATCGCGTCACCATCATCCATTCCCAACCGCTTCATCAATGAACGCATTCGGTCGGAGGCAAAGATACGCATTAAGTTATCTTCGAGTGAGATAAAGAAACGCGTTGAACCCGGATCACCCTGACGACCAGAACGGCCACGCAGCTGGTTATCTACACGTCGTGATTCATGACGCTCGGTACCAATAATATGCAAACCACCGGAAGCAATGACATCATCATGACGAATTTGCCAGGCGGCTTTGGCTTTTTCTGCTGCCTCGGGTGAGACATTTTCACCCAGCGCAGCCATGTCGGCGTCAAAGCTACCACCCAGCACAATATCAGTACCTCGACCAGCCATATTGGTTGCGATGGTGACTGCACCGGCACGCCCAGCCTGTTCGATGATATGCGCTTCGCGCTCGTGCTGCTTGGCATTCAAAACTTCGTGCGACACTTTGGATTGCTTCAATAGACCGGATAGGTATTCCGATGTCTCGATAGAAGCAGTTCCCACCAAAACAGGCCGCTGTTCATCCACCCGTTCTTTAATGTCTTCAATAATCGCCAGATACTTTGCTTCATGGTTGAGATAAACGAGGTCATTGTCATCTTTTCTTACCATCTCCGTATGCGTCGGAATGACCACAACTTCCAGGCCATAAATCTGGTGAAACTCAAAGGCTTCTGTATCCGCTGTACCCGTCATTCCTGATAGCTTGGAGTACAACCGGAAGTAGTTCTGAAAGGTAATAGATGCCAGCGTGTGGTTCTCTGCCTGAATCTGTACGCCTTCTTTAGCTTCCATTGCCTGATGCAGGCCATCAGACCAGCGCCTGCCCTGCATTGTTCTACCAGTGAATTCATCGACAATAATAATCTCACCGTCGCGAACAATGTAATCTACGTCTTTCTGGAACAAGGAATTGGCACGTAACGCCGCATCAACATGATGTAATAAACCGAGATTATTGGTATTGTAAAGACTATCGCCCTCTTGCAATAAACCGGCTTCAGTCAATAGCGCTTCAATTTTGTCGTGTCCTTCTTCAGTGATGAATGCTTGCTTGGATTTTTCATCAACAGAGTAATCGCCAGGACCGTCTTCCTCTTCTTGCTTAACCAGCTGTGGAGCAATCGAATTGACTTTTGCATAGTGCTCGGAAGTTTCTTCTGCCGGGCCGGAAATAATCAGTGGTGTTCTGGCCTCATCAATTAGAATCGAATCAACTTCGTCAACGATGGCAAAACTCAACGGGCGCTGAACGCGTGACTCGGCGGAAGCCGCCATATTGTCTCTGAGATAATCAAAGCCAAATTCGTTATTGGTGCCATAAGTAATATCGGCAGCGTAAGCTTCCTGCCGCTGTACCTGATCGATGCCGCCCAGAATCACGCCAACAGTCATACCAAGCAAGTTGTAGAGAGGACGCATCCAATCAGCATCGCGTTGCGCTAGATAGTCATTTACCGTGATAAGGTGAACACCTTCACCACTCAACGCATTTAGATAGACCGCCAGTGTTGCAACCAGTGTTTTTCCTTCACCGGTCTTCATCTCAGCGATTTTGCCTTCATTGAGTACCATGCCACCGATCATCTGAACATCGTAATGCCGCATGCCCAAGGCGCGCTTACCGGCCTCTCTGACCACGGCAAAAGCTTCTGGAAGCAAAGAATCTAACTTGTCTCCATCTTTCAGCCGTTCTTTAAATTCTTCTGTTTTGGACTGAAGTGCAGAATCATCGAGCGCTTCAAGCACTTCTTCCATCGCATTAATTTGACCAACAGACTTACGATACTGTTTGACCAGCCTGTCATTTCGGCTTCCAAAGACTTTACGCGCGACGTTTCCTAACATGAACCAATCCAACTAGATTTATAGGGCGGCTAATCATAGCGCAAGTGATGCTTTGCGCCTACAAGGGAGCTTGACCAGACTGTGAGTAATTACAGATAAACAGAAAAAACTTCGAGTTC
>CAZNYF010000095.1:0-11318 GCA_964577195.1 uncultured Thiotrichales bacterium
GGTAGTTCAGTTGGTTAGAATACCGGCCTGTCACGCCGGTGGTCGCGGGTTCGAATCCCGTCCGCTCCGCCATATTTAAAAAGCACCTTACTTCGGTAAGGTGCTTTTTTTTGCCCAAATATTTTCTGCTTTTTGCAACCCAATGGATTCTTCCAGGGCCTGTTAACACTATTGGTGTCAATAGTGTTAACAGGCTCTAAGGTAATACAAGCAATACCGGCGTAAACAGTATAAAATTCCGTCTCTTTTTTGCATCTTACTAGTGTCTACCCATGCTTCAATCTATTCGAGATAAAACCAGCGGTTTGCTGGCCTACGTCATTGTTGGTCTGATCAGTATTCCGTTTCTCTTGTGGGGGGTACAGGAATACATTGGTGGAGGCGGTGAGATAATGGTCGCAAAGGTCAACAGTGAAGAAATTTCATTCAATGATTTGAAGCAAGCCACTCAAATGCAGCAGCAGAGGTTACGTCAGATGTTTGGTGGCAATCTGCCAGCCGGAATGCTTGAAGGTGGCGCAATGCAACAAACTGCACTGAGCGGGTTGATCAAGGCATCGTTACTGCGTCAGTACACACAGGACAGCGGTTTTCGTACCAGTGATGCTCAGGTGATTGAAAGCATCAAAGCAGAACGTGCGTTCCATGTTGATGGGAAGTTTAGTGAAGAGCGTTTCACTCAATTGATTGAAGCGCAACGCATGAGTAAAGCAGGGTTTGAACATAATGTCCGTGCAGATTTACAGAAAAACCAGTTTCAACAGGCGCTGGCTGACTCCAGTTTTGTAACCGTCGAAAACAAGAAGAAATTTCTCGCGTTACGTGGTCAGCAACGTCTGTCTCAGTACTTGATTCTTGAAAACTCAAAACTAGGTGAAGGTGTTTCAGTCTCCGATGAGCAGATTAAAAGCTACTTTGAAAAAAATCAGCAGCTATATTTGTCCGAAGAACGGGTCAAACTCGCCTATGTCGTTCTAAATGTCAGCGAGATAGAAAAAAGCGTTGATGTGACTGAAGACGCATTGCTGCAACTGTATGAGCAGGAACAAAATGCTTATGTAACGCCCGAATCGAGAAAGGCTGCGCATCTGCTCATAGAGTCAACTACAGACACAGAAGCTGGAGCCGAGGAAAAGGCCAAGCTGCTATTTGCACAAATTCAGGAAGGTAAGTCGTTTGCTGAATTGGCAGAGGAATTTTCTGCAGATACATTGTCAGCAAAAAATGGTGGTGATCTCGGTTTTATTGCACCCGGTGATATGGATGCTGAATTTGAAAAGACGCTGTTTGATTTAAATTTGGGAGAAGTTAGCAAGCCGGTTAAAACCGCACAGGGTTTTCACCTGATTAAACTGCAAGAAATTAAAGCGAAACAAGTTAAGAGTTTTTCTGATTCAAAAGTAGCCATTGAAAAAGAATATCGTGCCCGCGAGGCGAATAGAATTCTGATAGATAAATCCGAGCAGCTATTAACGCTTTCTTATGAATCTCCTAAATCGCTAGAGCCTGTTGCTGACGCGATTGGCAGCAAAATTCAATTTTCAGACTGGATTAGCCGCAGGCAGGGGAGCGGTATTGGCACAGAAATTAAAATCAGAAATGCAGCATTCCTCCAAGATGTAATCAATGGGAAAAACAGCGACGTAGTTGAACTGGCTGATGGTCGACAAGTTGTGGTCCGAATAGCGGAACATGAAGAAGCAAACCCCAAACCGTTAGAAGCAGTACGTGAGTCCATCGCTTTAACACTTAAATCCAATGAGTCTAAAGCCTTAACCAAAAAAATCGGTGAGGAAAAACTAGCTGAATTAAATTCGGGTAGTTCTTTAACTGCGATTGCAACGCAACTGGGACAAGCACTACCAGAGAATCAATGGATTGATCGCAATAATAAAGATATCCTCGCAGAAATAGTCAAAGCGCTATTTCAAGCTGACGCGCCTCAAGCACATAAAGCTTCGTTTGATGGCCTTGTGCTGGCTAATGGTGATTATGTTCTAATTCAAGTGAGTGACTTAAAAACCCCCGAAGTTGAATTAACGGATACAACCGAACTCACAGCATCAGCAGTGCAGGCAAATAATAACCAGCGTGAATTTGATGCCGCCTATAGAGCCATTGAGTCTCGGGCTGATCTGGCAGTTTTTCAGAATGTGCTAAATCCACCTAAAGACAACTAGTACATCAACCAGTCCAAAGTGTCGGTCTCAGCGCAAACCAACGTGTTCAGAACAAGGCATTGCTGTAAGTAGCATTAGCCCTTTCCATCTCTAAGGCTCTTATGCTCCAGCCGTGTTGATGACAACGCCTGCTAAAGCTTCTTGAGTGTCGCTAAAACTCAGCTAAGTCATGGGATGGTTAAATTAGAAGAAACTAGCTTCGCCAGAACGCAATATTACTAAATTTTCATTCCTAATCTGCTCTTTATCGGCTAAAAATCCGGTTCTGCGGGAACCATGATGTTGATTCCCCTCAACATGCCGACACCCTCTCAATAATAGACGCTGCATTCAAGCAGACATGGGAGGGGAGATGAGCATCAGTCGAATCAAGAAGCTGATCAATACGGTCGGTACATTGAGTGAGAAAGAAGACAGAGTCCGCCGCAGTATCAGTAACTGCATTTGCTTGCAGTATATGGCTGGCTTATTTGTTGTTTCGATACTAGTCGGTGTCGGGCTTTGGAAATAGGCTAATGCGTCAAATACTGTCCATTGGTTAACACTTCATTTTCTCTAACCATTTCGGCAAGTTCCAATAAAGAATGCGCATGCATTTTATGCATGACTCTGGAGCGGTGAAACTCGATAGTTTTAACACTGACTCCGAGATTTCCTGCAATTGATCGATTGGTTTCTTGATGCAGTACACGTTCTAAAACTTGTCGTTCCCTGGGTGTTAAATTATTAATACGTGCGCAGATTGCGTCGTACTTTAGTCTTAATTTTCTTCGTTCTACATCCATTTTAATTGCAGTCGTCACTAAATGTATTACCTGAGCCGTGTCCAGCGGTTTTTCCAAGTATTCCATTGCACCATTTCTAACGGCTTTTACGGCTGTTTGAATATCTCCATGAGCAGTCATAAAAATGATGGGGAGCCTATGTTTATAGCTGTTAAGGTGTTTCTGCAGCTGCAGCCCGTCCATTCCTGGCATATGAACATCAAGAAATAAACAACCTCCGCGGTAGATTGAATAGTCAGATAAAAACGAATCAGCTGACAAGTATGTTTCTACTGGAAATGGAGTTGACTCGATAGTTTTACGAAGTGATTGGCAAATATCTGGATTATTGTCGACGATAAAAACTGTAGGATCATTCATTCTTTAATTTATATTGGTTATTGAGCATGCTTCTACCTTGCTCGTTTTTTATGGCTTCCCTGAGTGTATTTCCTAAAACGGTACGGTCTCAAATGTGTGATTAGATTACTCCGCTTTGGTGGTAAGCACTAAGTATCAAATCATTGACAGAGTATAGCTGGCTTCAATAAAAATTCAGGGAAGTTTTATTGAGGTGGGGATACCAATTTGCAGAAGGTTTTTACTAAACTAAATGAATAGTGCGCCGTTAGTCGGTTGAATAAGCGGTAATTTTATTTGGTGAAGTTCGAGGAAAATGGAAACTAAACGCTCGAAACCGACTAAAATTAATTGTAAAAAAGTGTTAAATAATTAAGCGAGGTGCGAATCACACCTTATTAGGATTTTCTGAACGCAGGAATTTAGCTTTTGAGTCGAATAGTTTTCTTTTGAAGAAATCTATCCAGCCGTTGCAACAGTGCTGAATCCACCATCAACGTAAAGAATTTCGCTGGTGATACCGCTAGCGAGATCAGAGCACAAGAACGCGCCAGCATCACCGACTTCTTCAATAGTGACATTGCGTTTTAGAGGCGCGTGATCGGCAACTTCACTTTGCAGCTTGCGGAAATTCGCTATACCGGCAGCAGCCAGTGTGCGGATGGGACCGGCTGAAATTGCATTTACGCGCGTTCCTTCCGGGCCAAGGGTGTAACCAAGGTAGCGCACGTTCGCTTCCAGACTGGCCTTAGCTAACCCCATTACGTTGTAGCTCGGCATCGCACGGACTGCGCCGAGATAGGAGAGGGTCAGGATTGAGGCGTTACGATTCTGCATCATTTCACGTCCAGCCTTGGCGAGTGCTGCAAGGCTGTAGCAGCTAATGTCCATTGCCGTTCGAAAGCCTTCGCGGGTGACGTTGTCGAGATAGTCACCTTCGAGCAGTTCTTTGGGGGCAAACGCTACGGAGTGAATCAGGATATCGAGATGATCCCAGTAGTCATCGAGATGCTCGAATACGGCTTCGATTTCTTCATCGCTTTCAACATTACAGGGCACCACAATGTCGGAATCGAATTCACCGGCAAATTTCTCTACGCGGCTTTTCATGCGTTCGTTTTGATAGGTGAAAGCCAGCTCGGCACCTTCACGTTTCATTGATTTGGCGATGCCATAGGCGATTGAACGATTGCTGGCTACGCCAACGATTAATGCACGTTTTCCGTCGAGAAATCCCATCGGATGCTCCTATTGAGTATTGGGGCACCTCTAAAGAGACAAGTACCACTGAGAAAATCCATGAACAGCACTTTTTTTATCCAAAAAATCGTTAAATACACCCAGTATTTGCCTCATTTTCGTATAAAAACGCACCGCCATCCTGGCTCCTTGCGGAATACCGTCCATCCATGGACATAAATACACTATTCCAGATTTCCCTCAGCAGCACTTCTATCTTTAGAGATGCCCTTGGGTCTAGCGGGTTACCCCGACTAAAGTGTGACGCTGTTCCGATATCATAACTGGCTGGGAATAGAAGGTGAATAGCTTATCGGGAATATTAACGGGGTCTACCGTTAGATTGTCACATCACTTCATTGTTAATCAGTAAGTTGCTACTCTGTTGCGCTGTTTAACCGCCAGTCGATTGCATGATCTATCGTTTGCTCACCCTGTTTTTGCTACTTGTCTTGATGACAACCAGTTACGCGAATGTCTGGAATAGCCCACACGCAGCAGAGAAGGTCAAAGAAGATGTTCTGTTCTCTTCGTTCTCCGCACCGCCCAAACATCTTGATCCGGTGGTTTCCTATAGTGCCAACGAGTGGGGGATTATCAGTCAAGTTTACGAACCTCCACTGCAATATAACTACCTCAAACGGCCCTATCAACTTGAACCTCTAACGCTGGTTGCGATGCCTACGGTTCGCTATCTGGATGAAGCAGGAAACGAGGTTGATAAGAATTCCTCAGCAACAATGTATTCTGAATACCGTCTGGAACTACGAGACGATATTCATTTTCAAGAACATCCTTCATTTGCCAAAGATCAGCAGGGAAATCTGACTTACGGGAATTTAACCAGTAAGCAACTGGCAAGAATCAAAAGCCTTGATGATTTTCCAAAAAAATCATCACGTGGATTGGTTGCAGCAGATTATGAATATGCGATCAAACGAATGGCTGTTAGACAATATCATTCGCCAATTCTGGATACGATGCAAAACTATATTGTCGGTCTGGGTAGCTTTTCAAAAGAAATAACTAAAACGGTTAAGCAACTTAAAAAAGACAAGGAAATTATTGATCTTCGGGAACTTAAAATCGCCGGTGTGACAGTGATTGATGATCACACTTTGACGATTAAAATCAATGGCCGATACCCGCAATTTCTTTACTGGTTGAGCATGAATTTCTACGCGCCCATCCCCTGGGAAGCAGACTTGTTTTATCAGCAGCCTGGACTGATTAAAAAGAATCTCACGCTCAACTGGTTTCCTGTCGGTACTGGCCCTTATATGCTGGTAGAAAACAATCCCAATAAACAAATGCGTCTATTGGCAAACCCAAATTTTCATGCAGAAACCTATCCAAAAATTTCTTTAAAAGATGCTGTGAGCGCTTCTATTCCAGAAGCCCTAATTCAGGATGCAGGAGAGAAGTTACCCTTCATCAAAGAAGTGATTTATTCCCTGGAAAAAGAAAACATTCCTTTATGGAATAAATTTTTACAAGGTTATTACGATGCTTCAGGTGTTAGCTCTGAAGCTTTTGATCAAGTGGTACAAGTATCCAGCGCTGGATTAATGGGTCTAAGCCAGGAAATGAAAGATAAAGGTATACAGCTACGAAGTTCGGTGCAGCCGACAGTTTTTTATATGGCTTTTAATATGGTTGATCCCGTAATCGGGGGTTATTCAGAGTCGGCCAAAAAGCTTCGTCAGGCCATCAGTATTGCTATGAACGAAGAAGAATATATTTCTATTTTCAGAAACGAACGTGGCATCCCCGCACAAGGCCCGATTCCGCCAGGGATATATGGCTACCTTGAAGGCGAAGCGGGAACTAATCCTGTGGTTTATAACTGGGAACAAGGTAGCCGCCAAAGAAAGTCATTAGCCCACGCAAACAAGCTGTTAGCAGAAGCGGGGTATCCCAATGGGATTTCAGCAGAAACAGGTAAGCCTTTAGCACTGTATCTAGATACTCCAGCAAGTGGCCCGGATAGCCGCGCGGAATTAGATTGGCGACGCAAGCAATTTAACAAATTAGGCATTCAATTGATTGTGCGCTCGACAGATTACAACCGTTTTCAGGATAAGGTAAGAAAAGGCAAAACACAGATTTTCTCCTGGGGTTGGAATGCAGACTATCCTGATCCCGAAAACTTTCTGTTTCTGCTCTACGGCGGAAATGCAGCAGTTGATACCGATGGTAGCGGGATTAACAGCTCCAATTATAAAAATCCAGAATTTGATCGTTTGTTCGACGACATTCAAACCATGGAAAACACTCCCGAGCGAGCAGAAAAAATTCAACAGATGCTAGAAATTGCCCGCGAAGATGCTCCCTGGGTTTGGGGCTTTCATCCAAAATCACTGGCATTATTCCACCAATGGTATGGTAACGTCTGGCCGAATCAAATGGCGAATAACACCCTCAAATACAAACGCATCGACGGCAAAAAGCGCGCGCAGAAACAGCAAATCTGGAATCAACCGGTGATCTGGCCGCTAGTGATTTTTGTATTATTCATTTTGCTAATGATTTATCCCTTATATCGGGCATATCAGACGCGTCAAACCGCCGTCGTGAGGGAGAGCTAAAAGTGTTTGCCTATATCATTCGACGCATCCTATACGCTTTCCCAATCCTCATTGGCGTGAACCTGATTACCTTCGTCTTGTTCTTTATGGTCAACACACCAGACGATATGGCACGGGCGCAGCTCGGTGCAAAGCAGGTGACACCAGAGTTGATTCAGTCATGGAAAGAAGAGCGCGGTTACGATAAACCGTTATTCTTCAATACCGAGGCTGAGAGTGTTACCGCTAAATTAACTGAAACCCTTTTTGTGCAGGAATCGCTCAAGCTGTTTGTTTTTGATTTTGGCTTTTCCGATGCAGGAAGAGATATTGGTAACGATATCAAACAGCGTATGTGGCCAAGTCTGGAACTTGCTTTGCCTACTTTTTTTATTGCTCTAATAACCAATATCTCACTGGCTTTGCTATTGGTTTTATTCAGAGGTTCCACACTCGATACAAGCATGATGGTGGTTGCGGTGATGATCATGTCCGTTTCTGGCCTGTTCTATATTATTGCTGGACAAGTGCTGTTCAGTAAGATCTGGCATTGGGTGCCAATCTCTGGATTCGAAACAGGGTGGGGCGGATTTAAATTTATTATCTTGCCAGTGCTGATCGGTGTATTTAGCGGTATGGGTGCTGGTGTACGCTGGTATCGCAGTATTTTCCTTGAACAAATTAATCAGGATTACGTGCGTACCGCCCGCGCAAAAGGTTTATCTGAATTAAAAGTATTGTTCGGCCATGTATTACGCAACGGTATGTTGCCAATTTTAACGGGTGTTGTGGTTGTCATTCCAACGCTATTTATGGGTAGCCTGATTATGGAATCCTTTTTCGGAATTCCGGGGTTGGGCAGCTATACCATTGATGCGATTAACTCCCAGGATTTTGGCATTGTTAAAGCAATGGTGTTTCTCGGCGCCGTACTTTATATCATTGGATTAATCCTCACTGATATCTCCTATACGCTGTTTGACCCCAGAGTGAAACTGTCATGAAACTCACCTTTTTGTGGACCGATATCATGATCTGGTTGCTGGTTGTTTCTCTGATTACCTGGGGCTGGGTTGTTTCGCGTTCGCCGCAGGTTAAAAAGCAATGGCATAGCATTTTTCAGTCAAGCATCGCCATCAGTTGTGCAGTGATACTGCTTTTCTATCTAATGTTCGCACTGCTCGATTCGGTCCACATGCGTTTTGCGGTTGAATCTAGTGGCGAGAATACCGTTAAATCGGAAACGCAGTATCAGGCGGATATGGTCAGTGTGCTGGATCAGCTCTTTAAGCATCGTATCGAAAATACTGAACGCACCTATTCCGCACCTTTCGCAACCCATGAATATGCCACGTCAATTGTGGTTAGTGACGATGGTATTTCTACACAAGAATATTTACCGTTAAAATACGTTGCGACTGATTTAACTCAAGGGCAAAGCACCGGCAGCGATATATTTCAAAAATCTCTGACGGGTGTTGCGATAGGCGTTGTGATCAGTTTGCTTTTAATTCTGTTGCATTTATTACTCCGTAGCCGTTCACAAAAACGTGATTTGAAACAGCAGCTAAAATTGATGATAAAAGGTAAAACAAAACTACCTTGGCGAACCGCATATTTAACGCTTGGCGCCTTGATCATTTTATTTAGCTGGTTATATTATCTGAGCTTCTCCTATCACGTTTTAGGAACCGATAAGGTAGGTGGTGACGTGCTTTATCACAGTCTTAAAAGTATTCGAACGGGGGTACTGATTGGCGTTCTAACGACGCTGGTGATGTTGCCCGTTGCAATTTTTCTTGGTATTAGTGCAGGGCTGTTTGGTGGTTGGGTTGATGACATTATTCAATACATCTATACCACGCTAAATTCGATTCCAGGCGTTTTACTTATTGCCGCAGCCGTGTTGGTGATGCAGGTGACTATGGATAACAACCCGCAGTGGTTTGAAACCACAGTCGAGCGTTCTGATCTAAGGCTGGTATTCTTGATTTTGATTCTTGGCGTGACCTCCTGGACAGGGCTGTGTCGGTTGCTCAGAGCAGAAACGTTGAAAATATCACAGATTGAATTTGTCATTGCTGCAAAAGCGTTTGGTGTGAGTAAAATGGCCATTATTCGTCGTCACATCATGCCGAATCTCATGCATATCATACTCATCTCAGTGGTACTGGATTTTAGCGCCTTGGTGTTGGCAGAAGCGGTTTTATCGTATGTCGGTATTGGCGTTGACCCAACCATGCACAGCTGGGGCAACATGATTAATCAGGCGCGTCTGGAAATGGCGAGAGAGCCGATGGTTTGGTGGTCGTTATTTTCAGCCTTTATTTTTATGTTTGTTTTAGTGCTGGCCGCAAACCTTTTTTCTGATCGAATACAAACGGTGCTGGATCCGAGGAATAACGCATGAGTGAGTTGACGACAAAAAACCCAATCCTCAGCGTAAAGGATTTGTCATTGGTCGTGAAAGATGACAACGAGGTGTTATTAAACTCAATCAGCTTTGATATGCAGGCTGGAGAAATATTTGCTCTGGTAGGTGAATCAGGCAGCGGCAAATCGCTTACGGCATTGGCCATTATGAGATTGTTGCCTGATGCCCTCGCTGTCACCGGCGGTGACATTAAGCTTAAAGAACGATCATTATTTTCTATTCCCGAAGTGCAGATGCAAAAAGTGCGCGGTAAATCAATCGCCATGATTTTTCAGGAACCGATGACTGCGCTCAATCCGGTAATGACAACGGGCGAACAAGTCGCAGAAGTTTTGAGAATACATCTCGGGCTAAAAAATGCCGAAGTCAAAGCAAAAGTTATTTCGCTATTTAAAGAAGTTGGATTAAAAAATGCAGAGGAGCGCTACGATTGGTATCCGCATGTCCTGTCCGGTGGTCAAAAGCAGCGCGTCATGATCGCGATGGCGTTGGCTTGTGAACCTGAATTACTCATTGCAGATGAACCTACCACGGCGTTAGATGTCACTATTCAAGCTCAGGTTTTGGATTTACTCAAACAGATTAGAGAAGAGCGTGGATTGTCGATTCTGTTTATTACCCACGACATGGGCGTGGTTGCAGAAATGGCAGATACGGTTGCCGTAATGCGTGATGGTGAAATTGTTGAGCAGGCAGAAAGCCAAAATTTCTTCTCCAATCCACAGCATCCTTATACTCAAAGTTTATTAAAAGATGCGATTCCTTCAAAAAACGATCATGCTGAAAAACGAAATGCAAAAACTAAAAACTTATTGGAAATCACAGATTTAAAAGTCCATTTCCCAATCAAGAAAGGCATTTTTCAACGCACTACTGGCTATGTTAAAGCAGTAGATGGCATCTCGTTGTCGATCCCAAAAGGTAAAACTCTGGCGTTGGTTGGTGAATCTGGCAGCGGTAAAAGTACCATTGGCCATGCGATATTGAGTTTATTAAAAATCACCGATGGCAGCGTGCGTTTTGATCAGGTTGAATTAGTCTCGTTGACTGAAAAAGCACTTAGACCGTATCGGCGCAAAATCCAGGTAATTTTTCAGGATCCGTATTCTGCACTTAATCCACGCATGACCATCGGTGAAATTATTCGTGAAGGTATGAATAGTTTAAAAGTTGGCCCCGAAGACAAAGAAGGTCAGGATGAGAGAATCAAAGAGCTGTTGCTTAAAGTTGACCTGGAAGCCGAGCACGCACAACGCTACCCACATGAATTTTCCGGTGGTCAGCGTCAGCGCATCGGTATCGCCCGCGCTTTAGCGGTAGAGCCTGAATTAATTATTTGCGATGAGCCAACCAGTGCTTTAGATGTTTCAGTTCGTGCACAAGTGCTGAAACTACTGAGCAATTTACAAAAAGAATCCGGCGTATCTTACTTGTTTATTACCCATGATTTATCCATCATTCCAACCATTGCACACGAAGTCGCCGTAATGAAAGAAGGCAAACTGGTAGAGCAGGGGCTGGTGTCGGATGTGTTAAAAAATCCACAGCATGAATACACCAAACGACTATTAAATTCAGCACCCAAACTGGTACGAGATCATATCGCCAGCGTTTAATTCTCCCAAAAAACGATTCTCCTAATAGATAGAAGTCATGTTTCTTTTTTATCACCGTGATGAGTTACAATCCAGAATTATTACCAGTCGCGTGAAACTGGGACATCCAAATTTTTTCACCCATAATTGTGTGAATTCGCAGATCACATAATTTGGGA